>NZ_CP025119.1:391500-748000 GCF_002831685.1 Polaribacter sp. ALD11
AATTCTTCAACAAAATCAACAGCATTTAAACTCTGGTTTTCTAAAGACTCTTTTAATTTGTTTAACCAAGTCTCTAAACCGCTCTCATTACTGTTTCCTTGTTTGTATTTAAAATGAGCTGCGTAGCCTTTTTCTGCAATCTCATTCATTCTACTAGAACGAATTTGTACTTCTACCCATTGTGCACTAGGCCCTATAACTGTAATGTGTAAGGCTTCATAACCCGTAGATTTAGGTTGCGAAATCCAATCTCTTAATCGTGTTGGGTTTGGTTTAAAATAATCTGTTACAATGGTGTAAATTTTCCAAGCATCAAATTTATCATCACCAGAAGTAGGTGTATAGATAATTCTAATTGCATATTTGTCATATACTTCTTCGAAAGTAACATTTTGCTTTCGCATTTTTCTACGAATAGAATAAATGGATTTAAAACGACCTTTTATATCGTATGTGAAATTCTCTTTATCAAGGCCTTTTTTTAATGTTTCCGCAAAAGTTTCTAAGTATTTTTTTTGATCCTCTTTGCTCTCTTTTATCTTGGTAACAATATCATTAAAAACTTCTGGTTCTGTGTATTTTAAACCTAAATCTTCTAGTTCTGTCTTTATATTGTACAAACCTAATCTGTGAGCCAGAGGCGCATAAATATATAATGTTTCAGAGGCAATTTTTACTTGTTTATAAGCAGGCATTGCATCCATAGTTTGCATATTGTGCAATCTGTCTGCAATTTTTATCAAAATAACTCTCACATCATCATTTAATGTTAAGAGCATTTTTCTAAAGTTTTCTGCTTGTATAGAAACGTCTTGTTCTTTATTTAAACGAGAAATTTTTGTGAGCCCGTTTACAATTCTAGCAATGGTTTCTCCAAACAATTGCTCCATATCATCTATGGTATAATCGGTATCTTCTACAACGTCATGTAACAAAGCTGCAGCAATAGAAGTTGCGCCCAGTCCAATTTCTGTAGCAACAATTTTTGCCACTGCAATAGGATGAAAAATATAAGGTTCGCCAGTTTTTCGGCGTTGTTCAGAATGTGCATCTACAGCAATTTCAAAGGCTTTTCTTATAAGTTTTTTATCTTCTACAGATAAAATTTCATAAGTACCTTTTAGCAGATGTTTATATCTGCTTGCAATTTCCTTATTTTCTTCTTCTATGGTTGCTGTGTATTGCATAAATTACTTTGAAGATTTATTATTAATAATCTTAAGTGAATTTAGGAATAAGAATTTTAACAAACAAGTTTTTCGTTTTCTAAATTTATGAATATTATTATTTACTATTTTTGCAAAATGAAAAACATTCGTTTAGTTTTAGTATTACTTTTTTTAGGTTTAAATGCATATTCGCAAGATAGAGGTAAAAAAGAGAATCTTTTTGAGATGCAAAAAGTGAAGGTGATAATTGATATAGATAAAAATGTTTTTACAAACGTTTATGCAAATATGTATGTTTCAAAAAAACCAAATGCTTTAGTTGTTGCATTATTTCTACCCATTTCTTATAATCAACAAAAATTAAAATTAGATGCTTTATTTGTATCAAAAAAAATGAAGATTAAAGGGGAGAAAATGATACGTGGAAAGAAAGTATTATTTATGAAAGGAACTATTAATAAAGAAGGAATTGATTTTATAAAGGAAGTCTATTATCTTAAATATAATAAAAAAACAAGTATAGAACTTACAATAATGTTAGATATTAATGCGGACGCTAAGTATAAAAAAATGATTAATGAAATAGTTTATTCTGTTATAGAAAAGAATTAGTTTTTCAAATTTTTAATTCTTTCCAACAAAGTTGGATGTGAATAGTGCATAAAAACATACGCAGGATGAGGGGTTAAATTACTCAAACTATTTTTCGACAATTTTTTTAGTGACGTAATTAAAGGTTTTGAAGCAAAAGTTTCTTTGGCAAAATTATCTGCTTGATATTCAAATTTTCTTGACACGTAATTCATAAACAAACCTGTAATTTCAGATATTGGCGAATATAAAATTCCGAATGCTATTAAACCAATATGAAAACTAGGTTTCGAAACTTCCAAAGCTTCAGAGAACAATGGAGAATTGACAAATAGAGACAAAATAAACAGCGTAAAGCCCGTTAGAAGAATAGATGTTACCAAATTAAAAACAATGTGTTTTCTCTTGTAATGCCCAACTTCATGTGCTAAAACAGCTACTATTTCTTCGGTTTCTAAATCGTTTATCAAGGTATCAAAAAGTGTGATTCTTTTCTGAGAACCAAAACCAGAAAAATAAGCATTTGCTTTTGTAGAACGTTTAGAGCCATCAATCACAAAAATATTATTGATTTTAAAACCAACTGAAATTGCATATTTTTCTATGGCGAACTTTAATTCTCCGTCTTCTAAAGGCGTTTGTTTGTTAAATAGTGGTACAATTAGTTTTGCATAAAACATATTCATAAACAAAGAGAAAACAGCTACTAAAATCCACGCATAGATCCAGAAATTTTTTCCTGTTTGCTGGTAAAACCAAATAATGATTGCTAAAATTCCGCCACCAATTAAAATAGTCATCAACCAACCTTTTAGTTTGTCTAACCAAAATATTGCTTTTGTAGATTTATTAAATCCGAATTTTTCTTCTATAACAAATGTTTTGTAATAGGAAAAAGGTGTTGTTAAGATGTCTGAACCTAACATAATAATTCCGAAGAAAATAAGTGCGACTAAAATAGGATTGTCTGTAAAACTTCTTGCAAAATCATCTAGATATTTAAATCCGTTTGCAAAAAAGAAAAGAAGTGTTAATGCAAATGAGAAAGTACCGCTAATATTAGAGAATTTCTCATTTGTCTTTTTATAGGCTTGCGATTTCTTGTATTCGGTTTTATCATAAACATCTGCTAATTCTGTAGGAATTTTATCATCAAAATGTTTTGCATTTAACGTATCTAGAATTTTATCAATAATAAAACTAATGACTAAAATGGAGATTAATATGTAAAATAGGGTAGTTGGAGTCATTTGTTTGTTTTTGAAGTTTAACTAACGGTTCTTTATAATAATAGAAAGGGATCAAAATCCACTTGTTTTCGGGTTCATATTTAGCCAAGTTTATAATTTTACTTTCAAATGATAAATTTGGTGTACTATCTTTCTTTTTGACACACACCTTTATTACTTTTTGTTAAGGGCCATTATTTCTTGACTTATTTGACTGGATGGATAAGAGTCAACATAGTACCACTTCTCATTTATTTTTTCAATAAATAAAAAATCTCTACAAACTCTTTCAGATTTACACTCAAAACTAATTAAATAACAAGCTTTGTCTTTTTTTTCATTAAAGGTTGGCCTAAAGACTCGAATACCTTCCATGCAAAACAAGGAATCCTGACAACCCGAAGATTTATCAATGAATTCATAATGTCCTTTATTTAAATCGGTTAAGTTAATAACTCGTTTTAATTGCTTAGAATCTATTTGCTTTTTTATCAAATCAACGAATTCGATACTAATAGGCCTATCGAGTCTAACGAATCTATTTCGTTTAAATTCATCTCTTAAAGATTCCTGTTTTTTTTTCCAATCACCTTTTTTCCTCAAGTCTTCGTATGCCATTGGCTGATACGAATATTGGTACAAGGTGTCGATTGTTAAAACTTGAATTTTTTTTGAAGTGATTATATTTTTTATAGAATCTGCATATGCATTTATCTTTTTTACGTGTTTTGGATCTGGATGAGAACGCAAGGCATTGTACATTACGTTATAGGTATCGTTACCTTTTAAAAATGAGGCCACTGAATTTGGATTGGTATTTAAATAAAACGGTAAAGTTTCATGAATAACAGCAATTTCTAGCGAATCTTTTTCATTTTGAGAATACAGAATGTTCGAAAACACAAACATTATATATAATAGCCATTTTTTATTCATCATTTTTATTTAATTACATCTTGGGTTAACACGTATCTGGTTTCGTTTTAGCGCTTAGCGAAGCGCTATTTTTAAGTTTAGAGGCAGAACAAATTGGCTTTTTATTTTTTTTGAATTTGAATTGAAGAAATTGAAAAGAAGTAGAAATACCGTTTATTTACACTTTTTACTTGCATACATTGCAGCACCAATAATACCTGCATTATTTCTGAATTCAGCAACTTTAACGGTTACATCTGTGGTTAGATATTGTTTAAAATCGTCAAATTTTTTGCTAATTCCGCCGCCCAAAACAATTAAGCTTGGTGTGAAGACAATACGAACATATTCTAACAAAGAATCGAATCTTTTTGCCCAATCTTCTAATGACAAGTCTTCTTTTTTTCGTACAGAATCGGCTGTGTGAAACTCAATAATTTCACCATTGGTATGTAACATTCTACCAACTTCTAAATTCGGAATTAATTTTCCATCATAAAATAAGCCAGAGCCAATGCCTGTGCCAATTGTAATTACAAGTACAACCTCTTTTTCATCTTTTGCAGCACCTAAACTTACTTCAGCTAAACCAGCCAAATCTGCGTCATTACTTACATAAAATGGAAGTTTGCATTCCTTTTTGAATAATTTATCTACTTTTATATTCAACCATTTCGGACTCAAATTACCAGAGTGAATGCATTTGCCGTCTACAATTGTTGTAGGAAAACTACAGCCAACTGCTTTTTTCCAATCGAAATGTGCAATCATTTCATTTACAACCTTAGCAACTGCTTCTGGTGTTGCAGGTTTTGGTGTTGCAATTCTAAATCTTTCAGTTAGTAATTCGCCTGTTTTTGTATTTACGATAGCTCCTTTAATTCCAGAACCACCAATATCTATCCCTAACATTTTCATACTTTATATTTTAAAATCTCTTTGTCTTTTTGCTTCAAATAAAACAATGGCAGCAGCAACAGAAACGTTCATAGAGTCTATTTTTCCTTGCATTGGTATGTTTATATTCTGCGTCGCTTTTTCTCTAAAAACAGCAGTTAACCCCGTTGCTTCTGTACCTACAACAATTGCAGATGCTTCTGTGTACTTTTCTTTGTGATATTCGTTTGAATTCTGTAAAGTGGTGGCATAAATTCTAACATTATTTTCTTTAAGAAATTCGATGATTTCTTCGGAAGTTCCTATTGCTATTTGATTTGTAAAAACACAACCAACACTAGATCTAATAATATTAGAATTGTACAAATCGCTTTTAGGGTTTGCAATAAAAACAGCGTCTATATTTGCTGCATCTGCGGTTCTTAGAAGGGCACCAATATTTCCTGGTTTTTCTACACCTTCAGCAACTAATATTAACGGCTTCTTATTTTTAAATTGAATGTTTTCTAAAGAGAAGTTTTTTGCTTTTGTAACGGCAATTATTCCTTCCGTAGAATCTCTATACGCTAATTTTTGATAGACTTCTTTAGATATTAAGATTCTATTTATATTTGAATTAAAGAGGTGTAAAACTTCTTGTTCAGAAATTAATCCATCAAAATATAAAATAGTGTCGAACTCATAATCTGCAGCAATTGCAAGTGATATTTCTCTTTTTCCTTCAATAATAAAAAGTCCTGTTTTTTTACGTTCTCGAGATTTCTCTTGTAATTTTAGAAGCTCTTTAATATAAGAATTTTGTATACTCGTAATTTCTTTCATCGATACAAATATACCTAATTATAGGTATTGTGAAAACAGACAATTTGTACAATATTTGTAAATGTAATGAAACATAAACTTTTAGGTGAATCACCTAAAAACTTATTGCTAAGAAAAAGAAGATTGTTTAGTTTTTTTACTGTTAACTGTTTTTAACGAAAAAGGCTCGCGAATAGCGAGCCTTTTTTGATTTTAATAAAACAATTTATTTTGTTTTATATTTGTTAGAGTACCGTTTCCAAAGTTCTGTTTGGTGTGTTTCTAAACTAATTTTTCTACCTTGAATGAAAGCATTTGTTAAAATATTACCACGCATTTCTAAAGCATCTCCTTCAGAAATAAATAAAGTTGCGTCTTTACCAACTTCTAAAGAACCTGTAAAAGAATCGATTCCTAAAATTTTAGCGGTATTTAACGTAATTAACTGTAAAGCGACTTCTTTGTCTAAACCAAAAGCAGCAAAAGTACCTGCGTAAAAAGGAAGGTTTCTAGTATTCATACGTTCCATTTGTCCTTCCATACCCAAACTAACCAAAACACCTTTATCTATTAAAGTTTTAGCAATCGTATACGTAGAATCATAAGAATCATCTTCGCTATTTGGATTTCTGTGAGGTCTTTCTAAAATTACAGCAACATTATTTTTTACTAATAAGTCTGCTACTTTATCTGCATGTTCTCCACGAACAATGGCAAGGTTATTAATACCTAATTCTTTAGCTATGGTAATAGCATCTGTAATTTCTTTTTGTCCGTTTACGTGAATAAAAAGTTTTTTAGAACCATTAAATAAACCCTGTGTAGCTTGATAAGGCAAGTGAGTTTTCTCTTTATTACCTGCTAAATAACCTTTAGCATTCATCAAGTAAGATTTTATATCCTCAATTTTTCCAGCATATTTAGTATCTGGTTTTAAAGCAGGATCTTCTCCTAACCACCATCTTCCGCTAGTAAAACTAGAAGGCCAATTCATGTGAATACCATCATCTGTTTTAATTGAAGCGTCTTCCCAATTCCAAGCATCTAATTGTACAATAGAAGATGTACCAGAAATAGTACCGCCTCTAGGAGTTACCTGTGCCATTAAAACACCATTTGGCCTCATAGATTCTACAAGTTTACTTTCTGAATTATAAGCTATTAAACTTCTAATATGCGGATTCATAATACCAATTTCATCTTCGTCATCACTTGCTTTTACAGCATCTATCTCTACCAAACCTAACGTAGCATTTGCAGCAATAAAGCCAGGATATACATGTTTTCCTTTTGCATTTATAACAGCTCCTTGTCTTGCAATTTTTACCATTGCGCTACCAACAAACGTTAATTTACCCTCGTTAAACATAACTAGAGAATTCTCTATTACTTGTCCGTTTCCTAAATGTGCCGTTGCACCTTCAATAGAAAAAGCGGTGGTTTGTTTGTCTGCAGGTGTTTGTTGTGCGATACTATTTCCTACTAAGAAGAAGAATAGCAAACTATATATTATTTTTTTCATCTTTTTTAGTTTTTAAGTTCTTCTAAAGTATCACAGTGAAAATTTATATCTTTTCTTTTCATTGGTGCTTTTGTTTTACCACCATTCATTTTTTCATTCATCATCATGGTAATCAATCTACTTTTTTCTATCTTGATAGCTTCACGTTTTTTAATGTCTTCAGCTCTGTCAAAATAAATAGTACCATCTACAATTGTCTTTTCTACTTTTGCATAAATAGACATTGGGTGATGGCTCCATAAAACAACATCTGCATCTTTACCTTCTTTTATACTACCCACTTTATCATCGATATGTAATAATTTAGCAGGATTGATAGTCACCATTTTCCATGCTTCTAATTCAGACATGCCACCATATTTAATAGTTTTAGCTGCTTCCTGATTCAAACGTCTAGACATTTCTCTATCATCAGAATTTATAGCAACCGTTACACCAGCATTGTGCATAATTGCAGCATTGTATGGTATTGCGTCATTAACTTCGTATTTGTAAGCCCACCAATCTGAAAAAGTAGAACCACCAACACCATGTTCTGCCATTTTATCGGCAAGTTTGTAGCCTTCTAGAATATGTGTAAAAGTGTTGATTCTAAAATTGAATTTCTCAGCAACTTTCATTAACATGTTTATTTCTGATTGTACATAAGAGTGACAAGATATAAAACGTTCTCCGTTTAAAATTTCAACCAACGTTTCCATTTCATCATCTTTTCGATACTCTTTACCACTTTTCTTTACAGCTTCATACTCTTGTGCTCTTGTAAAATAATCGGTAAACATTTGTTCAACACCCATTCTTGTTTGAGGAAAACGGACTCCATTAGAGCTTCTAGATTGTTTTACATTTTCTCCCAAAGCAAATTTTATAAATTTTGGTGAATTGTCATAAATCATATTTGCAGCACTTTCTCCCCATTTCAGTTTAATGATTGCAGAACGCCCACCAATTGGGTTTGCAGAACCATGTAATATTTGCGAAGAAGTTGTTCCTCCAGAAAGGTTTCTATAAATATTGATGTCATTAGGATCTATTACATCTTCCATCGTTACTTCTGCAGAAGAGTTTTGTGCACCTTCATTAACAGCAGAAGCTGCAATATGAGAATGTTCATCTACAATACCAGCAGTTAAATGTTTTCCTGTTCCATCAATTTCTGTTGCTCTTCTTGCTTTTAAGTTTTTACCAATTTTAGATATTTTACCATCTTTTAAAAGAACATCTGTATTTTCTAAAATACCTGCATCTTCACTTGTCCAAACCGTAACATTCTTAACTAAAATAGTTTCCGTTTCTGGTAACTTATAATTTCCAAAACCAAGATTAGGATAACTTACTGGAAGCACCACAATAGCATCTTCTTTCTTTTTCTTATCTTCTTTTTTCTTACTGTCTTTTTTTACTTTTTTACTTGCAGACCAAGAAGTTTCATTTCCTTGAGTGTCAAAAGCAGTTCCTTGCATTACATTGGCAGCGTTTATAACTTTACCCATCATTCTTGTGTAAACACTATCTTCATTTAATGTGATTGCAATCCAATCATCTGTGAAAGAAAATTTAGATTTTACTTTCTTATCACCCATTTTAATAGCACCCGTTTGTTTAGCACCTTTACCAGAAATAGTTAAATCGTAGTTTTTACCATTTACAGATAACATGTAATTTCCTGTAATGTCTTTAATAGTCATATCATTTACTACATTTTTGTCTCCCTGAACCCAGTTTTCATAAATGGTAGTTTTTGCATCAAAAATATCTCCAGAAGTTACAATAAAGTTTGCATAACTTCCTGTATTTAAGTTTCCGATAGCATTGTTACCAATAATAGTTGCAGGAATTGTAGTTAAAGAAGCCAACGCTTTTTCTTTATCGAAACCATACTTAATCGCTTTCTGTAAGTTTTTATGAAAAGACTTTACAGATTTTAAAGAACGTGTAGTTAATGCAAAATTAACGCCGTTTTCTGATAATACTTTTAAGTTAGATGGTTCTTGATTCCATTTACGCATGTCTCTTAAAGAGATTTGTTGCGCTAAAAGCGGATTAGAAACATCAAAAGCATTACTAAAGTTAATAGGAATTATAAAGTTTGCATTAGTTCCTTTAATGTCACCAATTCTTTCAAATTCGTCACCAGAACCAACAATAGTGTACTGAATTCCGAATTCATCACCCACTTTATCTGCTCTTAAAGCATCTAATAGATTCCCTGTTTCAAAAATCTGAACCAAGTTTTTATTACTATTTAAAGCTTCTAAAGCCAAATCTTTATTTTTCATGTTGCCATTTGCATACCAAGCAGCATCATTATACATTTGACGTAATAATGCCATTGCACCCATTCTAGAACTAGGATATGCTTGTCTAGAAGTTGCACTTTTAGAAAATGATAAATATTGAGCAGATTTTGTATCTAACATTCTATAAGCATCCGAAGAATTAGGATTTAATGCAATTAGTAACCCGTTTCCACGAATAATACCATCTTGCATATGTGTATTTACAACACCAAAACCTGCGCTTATCAATTCTTTTGCTTTTTTAGAATCAAAAGAGAAATTTTTTATAGGATTTACATCTGGTCTCACGTGATCGTTCCAGTAATAACCTTCACGAGAAGCTGCATATTGTGTACTTCTAGAGTTGCTAGAAGCTCTTTTGGGTTTTTTAATTCCAAAATCTGAATACAAATCGATAAAAGAAGGATAGATTGTCTTTCCTGAAAGATCTACAATTTTTGCGCCTTTAGGAATTTTAACAGATGTACCAACCTGTATCACTTTACCGTTTTCAATTAGTAAAGTGGCGTTTTTAATCACCTTTTCTGGTGTCACATAAATAGTCGCATTGGTAAATGCTGCTAATGTGTTGTCTGTTGTTTTTACTCCTGCATCTGTTGGAAAATAATCTTGCGAATGCAAAGAAATTGACAACAAAAACGAGAAGAATAAGAGTAGTTTTCTCATAAGTTTGATATAGTTATTTGAATTAATTGCGTTAAATTTAATTAGAAGCAATTTGTAATTTGTTAAAAGAAATTACTTTAACAAAAATTTAAGAAATTTAGATATCTTTAGAAGTTTCTAAATAAGTGATTAATAAATCTACCACATAATTATAAGATTCAATTCCTTTGTCTTGTTTATTCGCTTTTAAATAAGCATTGTAGCCTTTTTTTACAATAGGCTCAAACGGATTTTTATATTCTTCCCAAAATAGATAACTAGCGTTAAAATCTTTCCAAATTCCTTTGTTTACATTTCGCCAAAGCTCTTTGGATTGATTTTTGTCTCGTTTTCTAAGTTCAGAAATACAATAACCCAAAGCCATTCTATAACTTGCATATTTAAAATAAAGATCGTCATTATATGTAGCTGCTAAAAAACCAACAAAATTAGCTTCATTTTCTGCTGCGAATCCTATTTGATGTGCCATTTCATGACAAACCGTTGTTGGATAACTCGTTTTAGGAATTCGATCATTTACTTGTGCCTCACCCGTTATAGGATTCAAATAACCAGAAGTACCATTATAAGTTTGTAATAAACTCATTAAAGAACTCTTTACAGATTTGTGTTGATATTTTAACTGCGGAAAATCTACTGATAAATTTTTATAACCTGCAATTGCCATTGTGTACATTTCTTTTGGGTGATACTTATTTTCAACCTTTAAAGTATCGTTTTTTGTAATTTCAAATTGATAGTAATTCAGTTTTTCGATTATTTGTTCTGTCACTTTTTGAAGTTGTGCAGTGGTGTATTTTTTTTGTTGATATTGTAGGTTTTTCGCCAAAGGTTCTCTGTAATAGTTTAATCCCCAGAAAAGATAAAAGCAAAAATAAAGGATCGATAAAATTGCAGTAAAATGAATAATCTTAGGAACAAAATTTCTGAATCGCGTTTTTATCAATCGAATTATAAAACGAAGAAAAATAAATAGTAGAAAGGCAAGAAGTACATCGCCAAAAGAAAAAGGAAGCCAACCCAGTAGAATTCTTAAAAAATAAGCAATAGGAGGATAGATTCCGTTGGAATAATAACGCTCTATAAAGGCAGGGTTTTTGGCAGCTATTTGTACTAATAACACCTGAATTGGAAGAAAAATAGTTAGAAAAAGATGTCTTTTATTTATTTTCATTTGGGTAAAAATAAGAATTCAAAATAGAAGTTGACTGGTTATTAACAAGATAATAACAATTTAGTTTACAATAAATGTCAACAAATAAAAGTTACAATTTAGAAACATCTAACAAAGTAAAAAAGTACATTTGTAGCCATGGAAAAAACGAAGGCAATCGAAGGGAAAAAGATAGATAAAAGTAGGATTATCAGTCTTGAAAAAGGAAAGATTCCGCCGCAGGCAGTAGAACTAGAAGAAGCTGTGCTAGGTGCAATGATGATTGATAAAAAAGGAATTGATGATGTAATTGACGTCTTAAGTGCAGATGCTTTTTATGATCAGAAACACCATGAAGTCTATGCTGCTATTTATGAATTGTTTCAGAATTCTGAACCGATTGATTTATTAACGGTTTCTAATCTGTTGAAGAAGAACGGAAAATTAGAATTTGTTGGTGGCGATTTATTTTTGATTCGTTTAACTCAGAAAGTAGCCTCTTCTGCGCATATTGAGTTCCATGCTAGAATTATCCTTCAAAAATTTATTCAACGTAAATTAATTTCCATTTCAAGCGAGATTATAGAAAATGCGTATGATGAAAGTACAGACGTTTTCGAATTATTAGATGATGCCGAAGCAAAACTTTTTGAAGTTACCCAAGGTAATTTAAAAAAGAGTTCTGAAGCTGCAGGTTCACTAGTAAAACAAGCATTAGCGAAGATTCAAGAAATTGGAAATTCGGAAGGAATGTCTGGTTTAGAAACAGGTTTTACCAAATTAGATGCGTTAACTTCTGGTTGGCAACCGTCCGATTTAGTAATTATAGCCGCACGTCCTGGTATGGGAAAAACGGCATTTGTAATTTCGATGGCAAAAAATATGGCAATTGATTTTGGTCATGGTGTTGCAGTATTCTCATTAGAGATGTCTTCTGTACAGTTAATTACACGTATGATTTCTTCGGAAACAGGTTTGACTTCAGAAAAATTAAGAAAAGGAAATTTAGAGCCTCATGAATGGGAACAATTAAATGTAAAAGTTAAGAAATTATCGGATGCACCTATTTTTATTGATGATACGCCTTCTCTTTCTGTATTCGATTTACGTGCAAAAGCAAGACGTTTGGTTTCACAACACGGCGTTAAAATTATTGTAATTGATTATTTACAATTAATGACTGCTGGTGGAAAAGCTGGTGGAAATCGTGAACAAGAAATCTCTATGATTTCTCGAAATTTGAAAGCCTTGGCAAAAGAATTGGAAGTTCCTGTAATTGCACTTTCTCAGTTATCACGTGCTGTAGAAACGCGTGGAGGAAGTAAAAGACCTTTATTATCCGATTTACGTGAATCTGGTGCAATTGAGCAAGATGCAGATATTGTATCATTTATTTTCCGTCCAGAATATTACGGAATGACAGAGTGGGATGATGATGAGCATACGCCATGTGAAGGACAAGGAGAATTTATTGTTGCAAAACACAGAAATGGTGGATTGGATAATATTCGTTTGAAATTTACAGGACATTTAGCAAAATTCTCTGATTTAGAAGAAGGTTTTAGTTCAGAATTTCAATCTTCTATGAATGCAGATTTCCCTGATGATCCTTTTTCTGAAGGAGGAGGAATTGATCCAAAAGACGCTTTTGGTGATACAGATGTTCCTTTTTAAATATTAAAGAATTTATAAAATTATAGAAATACACAATTGCTTCAGAGTAATTGTGTATTTTAGTTTTTGATATGAAAAAACTCTTAACAATTCTAGCATTTCTATTCATTTCAAACTCAATTTGGGCATCTTTTATATATGTACCCATGAATAGTGATAATCAGAAAAACCATTTAAAAGCATACGGAATTATCTTTTTCTCTTTAGAAGCGGGTTTAAAATCGAAATGGTTATTAAATTACGATGGAGGTGCATTTTTAATTGAAAACAATAAAATTGTAGAAAACGAATGTAAAATTCGAGGTGTTTCTTATCAAGTTATTTCTGATGCAAAAGCGCAATTGATTTTACAAGAAATTGCAGCACCATCTTCTAATCAAGATGCGGTAACTTTAGAAAAAGCACCTAAAATTGCTGTGTATTCACCAAAAGACAAAATGCCTTGGGACGATGCTGTAACCATGGTTTTAACCTATGCAGAAATTCCTTTTGATGTTATTTACGATAAAGAGGTTTTAGAAGATAAGCTACTCATTTATGAATGGTTGCACTTGCATCATGAAGATTTTACAGGTCAATATGGACGATTTTATGGTTCTTTTAGAACAGCACCTTGGTATATTGAAGGAAAACAAAGGGCAGAAAAATTAGCAAAAGAACTTGGGTATTCTAAAGTTTCACAAGAAAAATTAGCAGTTGCTAAAAAGATTAGAGATTATGTTGTTGGTGGTGGCTTTATGTTCGCCATGTGTTCTGCAACCGATAGTTTCGATATTGCACTTTCAGCAGAAGATGTTGATATTGCTGAAGCAATGTTCGATGGAGATGCCTCTACACCAAATTATCAATCTCAAATAAACTACAATAAAACATTTGCATTTAAAGATTATCAATTAATTAGAAGTCCAACTACCTATGAGTTTTCATCGATAGATATGACGAGCAAGCGTAAAATTACTAAAACTTCAGATTATTTTTCTTTGGTCGAATTTTCGGCTAAATGGGATCCGGTACCAACCATGTTAACGCAAAATCATACCACTTTAGTAAAAGGATTTATGGGGCAAACAACTTCGTTCGATAGAAATACAGTAAAAAGCAATGTCTTGGTTTTGGGTGAAAATAAAGTGAACAGAGAAGCACGTTACATTCACGGAACCAAAGGAAAAGGAATGTTTACTTTCTACGGAGGCCATGACCCGGAAGATTACACACACAGAGTTGGTGATCCAAAAACTGAATTGGATTTACACCCAACTTCACCTGGTTATCGTTTAATTTTGAACAACGTGTTGTTTCCTGCAGCAAAAAAGAAAAAGCAGAAAACATAATTTATTAATTGTTTTTTTTGGCGTTCGAGCGGGCTTTTCGCTACAATCTTTTGCCTTAAAAAAGGCAAAAGGATTTTCACTTCAATCCCTAACGCACTCAATCAATACCAAGAAAAAAAAATTATTTATTAAAGAAAATAGAAACTGTTAATAAAACTTCAATAAATAAAATATAAATTGAAAACAAATCCAATCACTTTCGTATTTTTGTTGCCATAAATTAAAATAACAAAATGCCAACAACACAACAATTACAAGATTTTACGCAACAAGTTCGTAGAGATATTTTAAGAATGGTACACAAAGTGAATTCTGGTCATCCAGGAGGTTCTTTAGGGTGTGCAGAGTTTATTACTTGTTTGTATCAAGAAGTAATGGAGTATTCTACAGACTTTACAATGGATGGTAAAAATGAAGATTTATTCTTTTTATCTAACGGACATATTTCACCTGTTTTTTATAGTGTTTTGGCACACAGTGGCTTTTTCCCTGTATCTGAGTTAGCAACTTTTAGATTGTTAGATTCAAGATTACAAGGGCACCCTACAACTCATGAAGGTTTACCTGGAGTAAGAATTGCTTCTGGTTCTTTAGGGCAAGGAATGTCTGTTGGTTTAGGAGCTGCACAAGCTAAAAAATTAAATGGAGATGATAAAATAATATATACTTTACATGGTGACGGTGAGCTGCAAGAAGGGCAAAACTGGGAAGCAATTATGTATGCATCAGCAAAAAAAGTTGATAATATTATTTGTACAATCGATTTAAATGAAAAACAAATTGATGGTACTACTGATGATGTTTTAGCAATGGGTAGTTTAAAAGCAAAATTTGAAGCTTTTGATTGGACTGTTTTAGATGTTGAAAAAGGAAATGATATTGAAACTATTTTGGCTGCTTTAGCAGAAGCAAAATCTTTAACAGGAAAAGGAAAACCAGTTTGTATTTTATTACATACAGAAATGGGGAACGGAGTAGACTTTATGATGCATACGCATGCGTGGCACGGTAAAGCACCTAGTGACGAACAATTAGAGAATGCTTTATCTCAAAATGCTGAAACTTTAGGAGATTACTAGAAAGCTATTTAAAGATTAAAATACTAAAAAGAGTTGTTTATTTTAAATGAACAGCTCTTTTTTTATGCTTTTATTTAGAATAAGAATGTAAGAATACCTTTATCTTTACAACTAAGAAATTAGAATTAATTCAATTTTAAATCATTTAATATTTCAATAATTACATGAAAATAGGTATTGTATGTTATCCAACATTTGGTGGAAGTGGAGTAGTAGCTACAGAGTTAGGAATGGCTTTGGCAAACAAAGGTCATGAAGTACATTTTATAACGTATAATCAGCCTGTTCGTTTAGACTTTCTATCTCACAATTTGCATTTTCATCAAGTGGTTATAGAAGAATATCCACTTTTTGAATATCAACCCTATGAATTAGCTTTGTCAAGTAAAATGGTAGAAGTTGTTAGAAAACACGAGCTAGAAGTTTTACATGTACATTATGCAATACCACATGCATATGCTGCTTATATGGCAAAACAAATGCTAAAAGAAAAAGGCTTAGATGTAAGAGTTGTAACTACACTTCATGGAACAGATATTACTTTAGTAGGAAGCCATCCAACATACAAAACAGCTGTAGAGTTTAGTATTAATAATTCTGACGTTGTAACTGCCGTTTCTAACAGTTTAAAAGAAACTACAAATAAGTTGTTTAACATAACTAAAGATATAAAAGTAATTTATAATTTTATTGATGTAGAGAAATATGAGAATGCAGATAAAGAAGATTGTAAACGTATTGCATTAGCAAAACCAAATGAAAGAATTTTTACACATGTTAGTAATTTTAGACCTGTAAAGAGAGTAGAAGATGTTGTTCGTATTTTTAGTGAAGTAAGAAAAGAAATTCCGTCTAAATTATTAATGATTGGTGAAGGACCAGAAAGAGCAAAGGCAGAAAAATTAGTAAAAGAATTAAAATTAACTAAAGATGTTTTCTTTTTAGGAAACAGTACAGAGGTAGCTAAAATCTTATGTTACACAGATGTTTTTTTATTGCCTTCTCAAACGGAAAGTTTTGGTTTGGCTGCTTTAGAAGCAATGGCTGCAGGAACTGCTGTAATTTCTACAAATACTGGTGGTTTGCCAGAGGTTAATATTCATGGTGAAACAGGTTATTTAAGTAATTTGGGAGATGTTGTGGATATGGCAAAAAATGCTATTTCAATTGTAAAAGATGATGCAACTTTAGACAGATTTAAACATAATGCAAAAAAACATACGAGGCAGTTTTCTTTAGAAAGTATACTTCCTGTGTATGAAGAGGTTTATAAGTCTTGTTATAAAAGTAAAGTTTAATAAAAAAGCTCAAACAAATAAATGTTTGAGCTTTTTTTATATTAGAAATTTGGTTCTTTTATTTTCCAAAAAGACCGCCTAATAAACCACCAAGCCCACCAGATTTTTTATTGCTTCCTCCTAAAACCATACCAGCAACATCATCAATAACGCTTCCGTCACCATCTGCATCTAATATTTTTTCTAAGAAACTTTGATCGTTATCAACAGAATTTCCACCTAATAAACCTCCCAAAAGACCTGTTAAATCTCCAGAGTTGCTTATATTTTGCTCTTTCTTCTCTTTTGCTAAAACTCCCATTAAAATTGGTGCAGCAACTTTTAAAATATTTGCAACAGAACCAGCATCTAAGCCAGATTTCTGACCAATAACCTGTTCTACACCTTGCTGTTTGTTTCCTAATATATGACTTAAAATTCCAGCTCCGTCTTGTTTTACACTTTCATCAACTCCACCACCAAACAAACCACCAAGGTTGTCTAAAATACCACCATCATGTTTACCCGATAAAGCACCCATTAAGCCTTCTGCACCTTCAGGAGTAGAAGCATTTCTTTCCATAGCTTTCATTAATACTGGTAAAGCCATTGTTAAAACACTACTTGTTTTATTTGAATCATTTCCAGTAGAACCTGCTACTCCAGAAATAATTTGTTTTCCTAAATCACTACCTAATAAGTCTAAAATACCTGCCATTTTTATGTTTTTAATAATTAATATGAATGTTTTCTAATTTTATGACACAATATACAAATAAAGTCACCTCATTTTTTAATTATTTTTTTATCTTTCACAATCTAAATAATTTAAATAACTTAATGAAGAAATTAGCATTACACTGGAAGATTTTAATAGGAATGGTATTAGGTATCGTTTTTGGTTTTATAATGAATACTGTTGATGGAGGAAAGGGTTTTGTTACAGATTGGATTAAACCGTTCGGAACCATATTTATTAATCTATTAAAATTAATTGCAGTTCCATTAATATTAGCCTCATTAATTAAAGGAATATCAGATTTAAAAGATATCTCTAAAATTAAGAAAATGGGTTTAAGAACCATTACTATATATATAGGTACAACATTAATTGCAATTATTATTGGTTTAGGAATTGTAAATATTGTAAAACCAGGAGCAGGAATGTCTGCTGACACCATTGAGAAGATTAAATCTAAATATGAAACAGATTTAGGGGTAACAGATAAATTAGTAAAAGCATCTGCTCAAAAAGACGCAGGACCATTGCAAGCTCTAGTAGATATTTTTCCTAGCAATATTTTTCAATCTTTTGTAGATGCAAGTATGTTGCAAATTATCTTTTTTGCAATGTTTGTAGGAATTTCTTTGTTATTAATTCCAGAGAAAAAAGCGAAACCATTAGTAGATTTCTTTGATTCTTTAAATGAAATGGTCATGAAAATGGTCGATTTAATTATGCTTTTTGCGCCTTATGCCGTATTTGCATTGTTAGCAAACGTAATTATTGCTTTTGATGATACCGAAATCTTATTAAAATTATTAGTGTATGCACTTTGTGTAGTTGGCGGATTATTATTAATGATTGGTTTCTATTTAATTCTTGTGAGTGTTTATACAAAAAAATCACCTTTATGGTTTTTAAAGCAAATAAGTCCAGCACAATTATTAGCATTTTCTACAAGTTCGAGTGCAGCAACATTACCGGTAACTATGGAAAGAGTAGAGGAGCATTTAGGGGTAGACAAAGAAGTTTCAGGTTTTGTTCTACCAGTAGGAGCAACTATAAATATGGACGGAACAAGTCTATACCAAGCAATTGCTGCGGTATTTATTATGCAAGTAATTTGGCCTGAAGGTTTAACCTTTTCAAACCAGGTGGTTATTGTTTTAACAGCATTATTGGCATCTATTGGTTCGGCGGCTGTACCAAGTGCAGGTATGGTTATGTTGGTAATTGTATTAGAATCAATCGGTTTCCCTGAAGAATTATTGCCAATTGGTTTGGCGTTAATTTTTGCAGTAGACAGACCTTTAGATATGATGAGAACTACTGTAAATGTTACAGGAGATGCTACGGTTTCTATGTTGGTTGCAAAATCTTTAGGGAAACTAAGAGATAATCCGAAAGAAAAAAAATGGGATGATAATTATGATAAAGTAAAATAGCACCTTATAATGTCATTAAAAATTAAACATCCTTTAGTTTCTGTAGATTGGTTGAAAGACAATTTAGAAGATGAAAATCTCATTATTTTAGATTGTACAATTCCGAAAGTAACAGCGAATACAATAGTTACGGAAGAGAAAACACAAATTAGAGGTACTGTTTTTTTTGATATAAAAAATAGTTTTTCTGATAAAAATGCAGCGTTGCCTAATACTGTCTTATCTCCAAAAGAATTTGAAGAAAAAGCACAAGAATTAGGAATTCATAAAGAGGCTATATTGGTTTGTTATGACGATTTGGGAATCTATTCTTCACCAAGAGTTTGGTGGATGTTTCAGTTAATGGGCTTTAAAAATGTAGCGGTCTTAGATGGTGGTTTACCTGCATGGAAAGCTAAAAACTTTCCTATTCAACAGCCAGAGGTGCATCAACCAAAAAAAGGAAATTTTAAAGTTGCTTATCAATCAGAAAAATTAAAATATACCAAAGATGTTCTAGAATCCATAAATGATAAAAACGTTTTAATTGTTGATGCTCGTTCTAATGGAAGATTCTACGGAACAGCAGCAGAGCCAAGAAAAGACTTAAAAAGCGGACATATTCCGAATTCTGTGAGTTTGCCTTTTGGTGAAATCTTAGAAAACGGAAAAATGAAATCTGATGTTGAATTGACAAATATTTTTAGTGATTTTAAAAATAAAACAACACTTATTTTTACTTGTGGTTCAGGAATAACGGCAGCTATTTTAGCTTTAGGGGCAACAATTGCGGAGGTAGAAAACGTTGCCGTTTATGACGGATCTTGGACGGAGTGGGGAAGTACAGATAATTTACCAATAGCTTTATAAATATGAATTTAAATTGGACTAGAAAAGAGTTTGAAGCGTATGTACTTTTGTATGCGGCACATTGCAATCATGTAGAAGACATTTCTGAACAGAATTATATTCGTACCAAAATAGACGAAAAGACATTTCATAGGATTCATACAGAAGTTGTGGTAGATTCAGATGAAGATAATTTGAATAAAATTCAACATTACATGTCAGAGAATCAATTTTCTCAGGAAGAAAAAGACAGGTTGTTAAGAGATGTAAAACAAGTTTTTTTTGCTGATGGTTCTGTCGATATTTTAGAAAAAAAAGTGTTTACAATTTTAAAGAAAATGATAGGCTAGTATTGGTGAAGTCTTGGTCTTTTGAATAACATAAAAAAACTCAAGTAATAACTTGAGTTTTTTTATGTTATTTTTAAAAATAATATCTTTCAAAGTAATTTATTAATCTTGATTCTTAGACCGTTTTATCTAAATTAAATAACCTCGGTTAGAAATTAAAGTATCATAAAAAGTTATTTCTAAAACTGTTTTAAATGCTAAATTAAGCTCTTGCTTAGTTATTTATATTTGTGTTAGTTATAACTAATTTGCAAGTCTAAAAATGAATTTTCATATTTAATAAGGTTTAATTATATTGAAAAATAGTTTAGAACATAACTAAAAAGCTTAAAAATTACTATATTTGGAATATTGGGGTAGTTTAATAAATTAGCTCAATTTATTTAGTTGGATTTAGGGAATGACCTTGGATTTGTACATTAAACAAACAAAAAAAAGCGATACATTATTTTGAATTCTAACGAAGATAACACTACAACTCCTCAAGCATTAAGCGATTTAATAACTGCGCTTTCAGAAGGAGAGAGGACGACTTACAATCACATAATACATTCAACAAAATTAAACGCAAATGCTTTTGAAAAATACGCTTCATGGTCTAATGAATGCTATACTAGAAATTGTATTGTAGACAATGAAAAATTTGAATTGATTTTAATCTGTTGGTGCAAAGGACATCGAACATCTATTCACGATCATGGTGGAGAAGAATGTTGGGTAAAAGTTATTGAAGGAGAATTTAAAGAAACTATTTATAAGCAAGATGAAGTTGGTAAGTTAATTGTTTTTAAATCGACTATTTCGAAACCGAATGATATTACCTATATGAAAGATTTTATGGGGTTTCATCGGTTAGAAAATATATCTAAAAAAAGAAGTATGTCGCTTCATTTGTATGCAAAACCAATTCGTAAATGCAACGTTTTTAATGAGGTTTCAAAAACTTTTGTAAGTAAAAATTTAGATTATGATACCATTGCATAATCAATAATAGAATTAAAAAGATAAAAAATAGTATGTCTAATATTAATAGTGATTTAGCTTTATTTAATGAACTTGTAGAAGCTTTAATTATTGAAGAAGAAAAAAATCCGGTAGCAAAAAGAATAGATTCGAGTAAATTGTATGAAACTATTGATCTTTCGCTAAATAATGGAGCAATGATTGATGATGATTTTAAATCTCTACTTCGTGATGTACTTGTATCAACACCTAAAACAGCAACAAATTTATTTTTTAATCAACTTTTTGGAGGAAGACAAAGCAAAGCTATTTTAGGAGATTTATTAGCTGTTATGTTAAATAACAGTATGTATACTTATAAAGTTGCGGGGCCACAAGTTGGTATAGAGCAAGAGATTATTAGACAATCTTGCGATTTAATTGGGTATGGTTCTAAAAGCAATGGTACGTTTCCAACAGGTGGTTCTATGAGTAATTATATGGCATTGGTTATGGGACGTGATGCTAAAGACCCTAGTTGTAGATTAAACGGAATGTCGAAACCGATGATTATTTACACTTCTAAAGAATCACATTATTCAACAGCTAAGAATGCTAGTTTTGCAGGTATAGGAAGAAATAATATTAGATATATAATTGCCGATTCTAAAGGAAGCATGATTCCAGAGAAATTGGAAGAACAAATACTTGATGATATTGATAAAGGATTTATTCCAACCTACGTAAATGCTACCGCAGGAACAACAGTTTTAGGTGCTTTTGACCCAATTGATAAAATTGCTGATATCACAGAAAAGTATAAAATATGGTTGCACGTAGATGGTGCTTATTGTGGAAGTGTTATTTTTAGTGAGAAATACAAACATTTAATAAAAGGAGTTGAGCGGTCAGATTCATTTAGTTACAATGCACATAAAATGCTAGGAACACCATTAACGTGCTCTATCATTTTGGTAAATGATAAAAAACAATTGCACGATTCGTTTAGTAATGATGCAGATTATTTATATCAAACAGACGGAGACGATTTTAACTTGGGTAAAACTTCGTTTCAATGCGGAAGGAGAAATGATGCTTTAAAATTTTGGACACTTTGGAAGTCTGTTGGAACAAACGGTTTAAAAGAAATTGTAGAACAACAATTTGATTTGGCAAATGTAGCTTTAGAGTACATTAGAAGCAATCCTGATTATACTTTGTACAGCTTCGATAATTCAATTTCTATTTGTTTCAATTATAAAAATGTAGATCCAATGGTACTTTGTACAGCTTTGTATGAGCATCAAATTACCGTTGTTGGTTTTGGTTCTTTTGAAGCTGATACTTTTATTAGACTAGTAACTATAAATGCAAATAATGAAAAGGAAGATATTTTAAATTTCTTTAAAGTTTTAGAAGGGTTTGTTAAAAAAACTCCAAGTTTAACAAAATAAAATGAGAAGAGTATCTAGAATTTTGATTTTATATAATTTAGTTTGATGTAAACCTTTTATAAAATAATATTTTTCAGCTTCTTAAAATCATGAATCACATAATCTGCACTTTCTAAAGTTTGCCCTTCAGACATTTTATTTGCGTAGCCAAAAACAAAGATATTTGCATCATTTGCAGCCTTTATTCCGTTGTCGGAATCTTCTATAACGATACAGTTTTCTTTTGGAGTATTACCTAAAACAGCTGCTTTATTAAAAATTTCTGGGTTTGGTTTCGATTCCTTTAAATCTGCTCCACTAATTTTTGCAGTAAAATATTTATTTAAGTTAAACCTGTTAAAAACCCTGTCGATATTTACCATCGCAGATGAAGAAGCCAAAACCAGTGTAATTTCTTTCTTGTAGAAATATTTTATAAGCTCTTCAACACCTTCAACCAAATGTAAATTAGGGTCATTTTCAAAGAAATTTACATAGCGTTTGCGCTTATCTAAAACTAAATCTTTTGGGTTTTCATCTAAATTGAAATGAGCGACCAAACGCTGAAAAGCATTTATGGTAGAAGAACCGGTAAAAGATTTGTAGAGTGCCTCTGAAACAGTAACATTTAAAGAGTGAAAGGTTTCATAATAGGCTTTTTTATGAATTTCTTCAGAATCTATAATAACGCCATCCATATCAAAAATGACACATTTCACTTTGTTTTTTAATTTCATTTCATCAATTTTCTAAAGTTGGGTGTTTTTTAATTTATGAGTCTGTGGTAATTTATTACAAAAACTTAGCTTGCAGTTCTTTTGTTGGTATTACACAACTTTCTTTTTTTCCAAACCATTTGTAACGATTTTTTGCAATAAAATCATACACTAGATCTCTAAAGGATTCAGGAAAAATAAATAACAAATTGGTGAGTTTCCAAATTCCGCCAAAATTAGACATTATCTTTAAAGCAGCAGTAGATTTTACGTCGTAAGAAACACCAGGTTCATAGAGAATAATAGCATCTGTCTTGGAAGTATCGATCTTTAAATAATCGATTATTTTTTTACCTGCTTCAGATTGAATTGCAGCGAATAAAAAAGTGTTTTTTTTATCGTATTTAATGGCTGTTGTAACTGAATTATTACATAAATTACAAACACCATCAAATAAAATTACTTTCTTATTTTTAGGAATATCAATCATTTAAAAACTTCATTTTTTTTGAATTACAAAGATACTTCAACTTTTTGAATTCGAAAACAATTCCTATAGGTTACTAGATATTTCCGTTAAAACTTCATTCTAAAGAAAGTAAGAATCTAAAAAAAAAATTTAATTTTAGGCATTATTAGGACACAGGTTTTTATAAATAGGTATCGATTAGAGTTCGGTTAAAAAAAATAGTTATTTTCTTGTAACATAATTTATTTTGAAGCGTCTTATGTTTGTATTCGAGTTGTTGTCGTTATTTATTTTAACAAAAAATTAATAATTTAACCAATGGCAATCAATACTTTTATATAAAATAACCAACTAATGATTAAAATAGAAGGATTACACAAATCTTACCCAATAGGAAAAGATTCTTTACACGTTTTAAAAGGAATAGATTTACATATAAAAGAAGGCGAATTCGTTTCTATTATGGGATCTTCAGGTTCTGGTAAATCTACTTTATTAAATATTGTTGGTTTATTAGATGTGCATGACGAAGGTAACTATTACTTAAACGGCCAACTAATAAAAGATTTAAATGAGAAAAAAGCAGCAATTTTAAGAAACAAATTTTTAGGATTCATTTTTCAATCGTTCAACTTAATCTCTTACAAAACGGCTTTAGAAAATGTTGCATTGCCTTTGTATTATAAAGGAATGGCAAGAAAAGAGCGTTTAAAAGTAGCTTTAGACTATTTAGATAAAGTTGGTTTAAAAGATTGGGCAAATCATTTACCAAACGAACTTTCTGGAGGACAAAAACAACGTGTTGCCATTGCAAGAGCTTTGGTAACAAAACCAAAGGTTGTTTTAGCAGATGAACCAACAGGAGCATTAGATTCTACTACAACAGATTCTGTAATGGATTTGTTAAAAGATATTAATAACGAAGGAATGACTGTTTTTGTAATTACACATGAAGAAGAAGTTGCAGAACAGACCAAAAGAATTGTACGTTTAAAGGATGGTGTTATTATTAGTGATGAATTTACCAAAGCAGCAAAAGCAGTTTAATTATGTTTGATTTAGATCGATGGAGAGAAATTTTTCAAAGTATTAATAAGAACAGGCTACGTTCTGTAATGTCTGGTTTTACAGTAGCTTTTGCAATTTTACTTTTTACATTATTATTTGGTATTGTGAGTGGTTTAAGCAACTCTTTTAAAGGTGCTTTTGCAGATGATGCTCAAAACGCGATGTTTGTTCGTGTTTGGAAAACTTCTAAACCTTATAAAGGTTTACAAACAGGTAGACAAATTCAACTTAAAAATAAAGATTACGATTACATTGGAGATGAATATAGTGATAAAATACAATACAAATCTGCAAGAATTTATAAGAATTTTTCTATTAAATATAAAAATGAAGCAAATTCTTACAGTGTAATGGCTGTAAATCCAGATCATCAATTTTTAGAAAAAACAATTATAGATGAAGGAAGGTATTTAAATGAGCGAGATTTAAACGAAAAATCTAAATCTATTGTTATTGGTAGATTAATCAAAGAAGATTTATTTGGAGAAAGACCTGCTTTAGGAAAAAGAGTAAATGTAAATGGAAGTTCTTATTTAGTGATTGGTGTTTTTTCTGATGAAGGCGGAGATAATGAAGAAAGAAAAGCATTTATACCTTTAACTACAGCGCAAGGAATGTATGGTAATAACGATTACATTAATCAGGTTGCATTAGGATATAGCCCAGATCTAAGTTTAGACAGAGCAATTGCTTTCGGGAATCAAATGGAGCGTGATTTACGTAAAAGAATGAATATTCACCCAGATGACCAAAGTGCACTTTCTGTTAGAAATATGGCAGAGGCAAATAAAGGTGTTGGCCAGTTTATGGGAATTTTATATGCCATTGTAATTTTAATTGGTTCGGGAACTTTAGTCGCAGGAATTATTGGTATTTCTAATATTATGATTTTTGTAATTAAAGAAAGAACAAAAGAATTTGGTATTCGAAAAGCATTAGGTGCAGTACCTTCTTCTATTGTTGGTATGGTGGTGCAAGAATCGGTCTTAATTACAACCATTGCAGGGTATCTAGGGCTTTCTTTAGGAACTTATATTTTAAGCTTAATTGGCAATAGTTTAGAAGAAGATTATTTTATTAAAGACCCAAGTGTAAGTACAGGTATTGTAATTGGCGCTACTGTTGTATTAATCACATCCGGATTAATTGCAGGATATATACCCGCAAAAAGAGCTGCAAATATTAAACCTATTGAAGCATTAAGAGCAGATTAATTATGAAATTTTTATTCGATTCAGATACTTGGCAAGAGATTTACGGAAGCATTCGTAAAAACAAAGTAAGAACTGCAATTACTATAATTGGTGTGCTTTGGGGAATTTTCTTGTTAGTCGTTTTATTAGGTGCCGCAAGAGGAATGGAAAATGGTTTTAACAAATTGTTTGGTAATTTTGCAACCAACAGTGTTTTTGTTTGGACGCAGTCTACAGATACTCCTTTTAAAGGTTTTCAAGAAGGAAGAAGATTTACATTAACAATGAATGATATTGAGGTGTTAAAATCTGAATATTCAGACGAGATTAAATTGTTAGCACCAAGAAATCAGACAAACAATTTAATTATAAAAGACTTTAAATCTGGTAATTTTAAAGTGAGTGGAGATTATCCCATCTTAGATCAAATTCAGAAAAAACAATTATTATATGGTCGTTTTTTAAATCAGAATGATATTTCATCAATAGGAAAAGTTACTGTCATATCAGAAGATATGTACAAGCAATTATTTGATAAAGACGAATTTCCAATCGGGCAATACGTTAAAATAAATAGTATCAGTTATAAAGTTATTGGAGTTTACAAGCCATCAAATACTATAGATTTTGATGGAGATTGTGCATACATTCCGTTTTCTACTTTTAAAAAAGTGTACAATACTGCCAATAAGGTAGATTGGATGATGATAACGGCACATGAAGGAACAGATATCGAACAAATGGAAAGTGACGTGTTACTTACTTTAAAAGGGTTGCATAAAGTACACCCAGATGACGAAAGAGCTTTTGGTAGTGTGAACCTAGGAAAAGAAATAGGAAAGATTACAGGTTTTATAACGGGTATGCAGTTCTTAACCTGGTTTGTAGGTATCGCTACTCTAATAGCAGGAGTTTTTGCAATTGGTAACATTCTTTTAATTACCGTAAAAGAACGTACAAAAGAAATTGGAATTAGAAGAGCGTTAGGTGCAACACCAAAAAGTATTAGACAGCAAATTGTATTAGAATCCGTTTTTCTAACAACAGTAGCAGGCATGTTAGGTATTATTTTTGGAAGTGTAGTTTTATTTTTAATTGACATGGCATTTGGCCAAGGTGAAGATGCTGCATTAATAAACCCAACAGTAAACATCCCCATTATATTGATTGCATTTGTCACGTTAATAGTGCTAGGAACCTTAATAGGATTGATTCCGGCACACATGGCAACAGTAGTAAAACCAATAGAAGCATTAAGAGAAGAATAAAATCAATTAACAACAAATCATGAGTAAAAGATCTAAAATTATTTTAATAGTTATAGCAGTATGTTTTATTGCAGCACTTGTTTGGTTCGGTAAAAAGAACAAAAAGAGTATTGTAGAATATGAAACAGAAACACCATTTAGAACAACAATTGTTAAAAAAACAGTAGCTACTGGTAAAGTAATCCCTTTAGAGGAAATTGAAATTAAGCCTCAAATTACCGGAATTATAGACAAAGTAATGTTGTTAGAAGGTTCGAAAGTTAAAAAAGGAGATTTAATTGCAGTTGTTAGAGTTGTGCCTAATGAACAATCTTTAATTAGTGCAAAAGGTCGAGTAGACAATGCTAAATTAAGAGTAAATAACGGACAAGTTTCTTACAAAAGATCTAAAAATTTATTTGACAAAGGTGTAATTGCAAGAGCAGAATATGAAGGTGTAGAATTATCTTACAATCAAGCACAACAAGATTTAAAGAATGCTCAGAATGATTATTTAATTATTAAAAGAGGTTCTGCAGGTTCAGGTGGTGCGGCAAATACCAATATTATTGCACAAATGTCTGGTACAATTTTAGAGATTCCTGTAAAAGAAGGAGATCAGGTAATTCAATCTAACAATTTTAATGCAGGTACTACTATTGCATCAATTGCAGATATGAGTAAAATGATTTTTGAAGGAAAAGTAGACGAATCTGAAGTTGGTAAACTAGTTAAAGGAACTGATATTGAAGTTTCGATTGGTGCAATTGAAGGAACTAAATTTCCTGCAAAATTGAACTTTATAGCACCTAAAGGAACTGAAGAAGGTGGTGCTGTTCAATTTAAAATTAAAGCAGATGTTTCTTTAGATGATAAATTTTTTATTAGAGCAGGTTATAGTGCAAATGCAGATATTGTTTTAATAAAAAAAGACAGTGTTCTGGCTATAAAAGAAGGGGTGTTAAAGTTTGACAAAAAAACAGAAGAGCCTTATGTTGAAGTAAAAACTGGTGAAGGAACTTTTGAAAAAAGAACAGTAAAACTAGGAACTTCTGACGGTGTAAATGTTGAAGTTTTAGAAGGTGTTACGAAAGATGACGAAATAAAAGTTTGGAACAAAGCTTCTAAAGACGAGAAAAAGAAAGACTAATCAAAAATAATTAGTTGATTTTATAAAAAAAAGAGGAACTTATTTAGATAAGTTCCTCTTTTTTATGTTTTTAAAATTTATTTTTGATTGATATAATAGTTTAAAGATTAAGAAAGGTCTGTTTGAGAATAGTTGAGAATTGTATTGGAATAAAAAATATTACCACCAAACTAAAAAGAACTTTTCAATTTCTCCGTTTTCTTTTTTTAGCCAACAAAGTGGAGAAAATTGTCGTTCTAAAATTGAATTAGTCTCTTCTTTAAATTGAATAAAAGAGCACCAGTTTACATTTTCATGCGGAACCACTAACCAATCTTTTTTAATAGGAATAAAAAATTTACAGTTAGAAAACTGTTCTAATTCTTCTAGTTTGCTATAAAAACCTACAATACAATCATTATTTATTTTTGATAACTGAATTTTTTTATCAGAAAAAGGAACAAATAATTGTGCTTTAAAATAGACTTGTTGTGCAATGTTTTCTGATGATAAATTGATTGTTTTTAAATATTTTAAACATTCATTAGAGTAGAGCAGTGGTAACTGTTTTCCTTTTAGTTTTGTTAGTTTTTCAACTAAAGAATCTTTTCTATTCGGACCAATAAAATGGTCTATTTCAGAAGTTCCAACGGATGCATCAAACAAATAGAATTTATAGATAATTTCTAAATGAACGGGTTTTTTATCTTTTAAAAGAATACAATCTAACTCACCAAGTGTAATTTTTTCTTTTTGAATTTGAATGTTTTCAGAAACAATCTCTATGGATGCGTCTTGTGCTAATTCAAAGGAAACAAAACGTTCTATGTATTTTCCTAAGCGTAATTTCTCATCAAGGATACTGTTAATTTTAGATGATTTATACGGAAGGTTAAAATGTTGTAGGCCAAAAATTGCATTGCCTTTCCACAAACAATTTGTTTGTAAAAAGCCATCGTATCTTTTCTGTATATCTTTTGTTTTTTGATGCATTTCAAATTCGAAGTTACAAATCTATTTTGTAAATTTAACTTTTAAAACATCAATAAAATGCAATTCCAGAAATCTACATTTAAATACCTTGAAGACCTACAAAAAAATAACAATAGAGATTGGTTTGCAGATCATAAAGAAACATACTTAAAAGAACAACAAAATGTAAAAGATGTATTTGCAGCTATAAATTTAAACTTGCAAAAGCATGATGAAATAGAGAAATCTAAAATGATGCGTATTTATAGAGATGTTCGTTTTTCTAAAGACAAAACACCTTACAAAGCACATTTTGCAAATTCTTTTTCTAGATTAGGTAAAGATTTAAGAGGTGGTTATTTTCTAAGAATTAGACCAGGAGAATCTTTTTTGGCTGGTGGATTTTGGGAACCTAGTAAAGATGATTTATTAAGAATTCGAAAAGAAATTGAGTTAGACGCTTCAGAAATAAAAGATATTTTAAAAGATAAAAATTATCAAAAGTATTTTGGCGGAAAATTTGAGAGTTTTTCTGAATTAAAAACAGCTCCTAGAGGTTTCGATAAAGAACACCCAGATGTAGATTTATTACGCAAAAAAGGATTTATTGCAACTAGAAATTTTACAGATGCAGAAGTATTAGCACCTAATTTTGTAGAAGAAGTAGATAAAAGTTTTAAAGCTCTACGTCCGTTTTTTAATTTATTTAGTGATATTTTAACGACGAATTTGAATGGAGAGTCAATTGTTTAAAATTATTGTCACAGACAAATAAAGCGTGTTGTTAAGTTTTTGTATGTTATCGTTTACAAAAGGAATATTATTTGGAAATGAGATTGATAAATTTAAAAGATCTATTTTTTAGAATCTTCTAACTCTTTTTTTTTTTTGAATGTTATGGAGTTTTTAGGAATTCTATTTAGTTGGCAAAATTTGCGTTAGGGATTGAAACGGCATCCTTTTAAACTGTTTCCCGAGACTTCGGGATAAAACAGTTTAAAAGATATAGTGTAAAGCCCTACCTTTTTAGGGAACGCCAAAAATAATATTGTAAAGTTCTGTACTAATATTTAAGAAAAGAGAAATTTTCTTAGTAATACTGATAACTACTTCAAATTTCGATTAACTTCTCGTTTTAAAACCAAAATTGTTATAATTGTAGACAGCACATCTGCAATAGGGAAGGACCACCAAACACCATTTATACCAAAATAAATTGGTAAAAAATAGGCTAATGGAATTAAGAATATTCCTTGTTTTAAAAGGGTTAAAAATAAAGCAGGCATTACCTTTCCTGCTGCCTGAAAGTAGGCGGAACCCACTAATTGCATGGTTACAACTGGTGTAACTAAAAAGACAATTAACAAGGCATCGGGTGTTTTTTCTAAAAGTGTAGCGTCGTTTGTAAAAATCCAAATAATTTCTTCTTTAAAAATAGCAACTGCAATAAAAATTAATGTTCCAATTACAGAACCAAAAAAGATAGATTTTTTAATGGTTTCTTTTACTCGGTCGTTTTTTTCTGCACCAATATTAAAACCAGCAACAGGTAAAAAACCTTGTGAAATTCCTAAAATTGGAGAAAAAGCAAACATCATTACTCTATTTATAATTCCATAGACTGCAATAGATATTTCGCCACCATAGGTAAAAAGTGAGTAATTTAAAACAATCATTAATATGCTAATTGCACCTTGTCTAACCACAGAAACGCCACCTATCTGTGTAATTTCTTTCACTATTTTAAAATCTAATTTAAAGTTCTTTGGTATAATTTTTAATTCACTTTTAGAAGATAAAAAGAAATACAAAATATACAACCCGCAACTTACATAAGAAATTGAGGTTGCTAAACCTGCTCCGTACATTCCCCAATTAAAATATTTTATAAATAAAATATCTAATAAAACATTTAATACAGCAGGAACCATCATTGCATACATAGCGTACTTTGGTTTTCCTTCTGCTCTAATTGTTGGGTTTCCCATCATCGCAAAAGCTAAAAAAGGAACTCCGTAAATAATTACGTTAAAATATTCTGATGCAATTGGTAGAATGTCTCCTTTTGCACCAAATAAATTTAAAATAGAAACACTAAAAATGTTTCCAAGAATTACAAAAAGTATGGCTAAAATAACTGTTAAACTAATCTGATTTCCGAAGGTTAAAAAAGCTTTTTCAGAATTATTTGCACCTAAAGCTCTAGAAATGATAGAGCTTCCCCCAATTCCAATTCCCATTCCTATAGAAGAAATTAAAAAAGCAATTGGCAAGACTACTGTAATTGCTGCAATTGCCAAAACACCAATCCATTGTCCTACAAAAATGGTGTCTACTATCATGTTTAAAGACATTACAAGAATTCCTATCGTTGCAGGAACTGCTTGTTTTATCAATAATTTACTTATTTTTTCTGTACCTAATTTGTTTGCTAGCTTGTTCATAGAAGTTCTACAAAGAACGTGAATTTTAAGTATTCTAGCGAAATTGAAACATCAATAATTGTTATAGAACTATTAAAATTTATAAATTTGTACAAATTAAAAGAATGAAGGATATTTTTGAATTAAAAGTAACAGTTACCTCTGAAAATATAGACGATTTAAATCATGTAAATAATGTAGTTTATGTACAATGGATGGATACAGTTGCTTTTGAGCATTGGGCTTTTTTGACTAGAGATACACCTTTACCACAATATATTTGGGTGGTTTTAAAACACGAAATAGAATACTTAAAACAAGCCGTTTTAGGAGATGAAATTACTATAAAAACGTGGGTTGGAGAAACAAAAGGCTTTAAATCTGAACGTTTGATGGAATTTTATAGAGAGAATCAATTATTAGTTAAAGCTAAAACAGTTTGGGGAATGTTAGATGTAATAAAATACAAACCTGTTAGAATTAGAGAAGATGTTATGAAGGTTTTATATCCTTAAAAAAGAGATTAGTAGTATTGTAAATTCACAATTTATGAAGTCGAAATTTTAGAATTAACGGTATCTGTTTCTTTAAATAAAACGGCATCATAATTTGTTCGTTTATAGTTGAATAAAATCTAAATCCTTTTACAATTATTAAAATCAATAAAAGTATCTTTGCACAAAATTTAGAGACAAAATGGCTTCATTTTCAGAGTTAGGAATAAAATCCTCATATATAAAATCGATTAAAGAATTAGGTATTTCTGAACCTTCAGAAATTCAAGAAAAAGGAATTCCTATTTTATTAAAATCTAAAACAGATTTTATTGGTTTGGCACAAACAGGTACAGGTAAAACGGCTGCTTTTGGTTTGCCAATTTTACACCATATAGATACAACATCTAATAATATACAAGCGCTAATTTTATCGCCAACTAGAGAATTGGTACAACAGATTAAAAAGCAGTTGTTCAAATTCACCAAATATGATGAAGAAAAGATTTTTATTGAAGCTGTTTTTGGTGGAGAAAAAATAGATAGACAAATAGGAAACCTAAAAAGAACTACACATGTTGTGGTTGCAACTCCGGGTAGATTAATCGATTTAATTGAACGTGGAGATATTGATATTAGTCATGTAAACACTGTTGTTTTAGATGAAGCTGATGAAATGTTAAGTATGGGCTTTAAACAAGATTTAAATAGAATCTTGAAGTTTACGGTTAAAAACGACAGAAACACGTGGTTATTTTCTGCAACGATGCCAGAAGAAATTAAGAAAATTGTAAAAACTTATATGGACTCTAATGCGCCAAGGATTGAAATTAATCCAGATTCTTTGGTAAATGAAAATATTAGACACCAATTTGTAAAAACTACAATTAAAGAAAAAGCAGGTAAAATTATTTCTTTTCTAGAAAAAAGAGGAGCACAACGTGGTATTATATTTTGTAGAACAAAAGCAGGTGCACAAAATTTAGCAGAATTATTAATTGAAGAAGGTTTTTCTACGGCTGCTTTAGAAGGAGATATGCAACAGAAAGAACGTGATAAAGTAATGCGTGCTTTTAAAAATGAAAGTTTACAATATTTAGTTTCTACAGATGTTTCTGCTCGTGGAATTGATGTAAGAGATTTAGAATTTGTAATTCACCATCAATTGCCAGAACAATTAGATTATTACACACATAGAAGTGGTAGAACTGCTAGAGCTGGAAAAACAGGAATTTCTATAGCGTTTGTTTTACCTTATGAAATTGAGAGAATTCACGAAATTCAGAGAGATTTAAACATCAAATTTACAGAGGTAGAAGTGTAATGAGTGTTATTTATGTATTAGATATTTTAGGAACTTTTGCCTTTGCTATCAGTGGTGCACTAGTTGCTTTAGATAAAAAATTCGACATTTTTGGAGTTATAATAATTGCATTTGTTACCGCTGTTGGTGGCGGAATGTTACGTGATGTTTTAATAAACGCACACCCCATAAATTGGATTGCTGATTTAAACTACTTATATGTAATATTTACTGCCGTAATGTTTACTTTTCTTTTTAAAAGTAAAATTGCCTATTTAAGTAAAACAATGTTTTTATTTGATACTATTGGTATTAGCGTATTTACTTTACTTGGTCTAGAGAAAGCAATATCTTTTGAATTGCACCCAATTGTTGCGTTAATTATGGGAATGATTTCTGCAGTTTTTGGAGGTGTTTTACGCGATGTTTTAACCAATAAAATTCCTTTAATTTTTGAAAAAGAAATATATGCTTCCGCTTGTTTATCTGGTGGAATTGTATATTTAATTTTAAATCATTTTAGGGTAGATGAAAATATAAACTTTATAATTTCTGCAGCTGTAGTGGTAACTATTAGAGCAGTTGCTGTGAGATTTCACTTAGAACTTCCGAAAGTGAAAAGCGATTTATTTACAATATTCAAAAAATAAAGATGTTGGTTTTTAATACAATTTCAGATTTTAAAAAGATGGTTGGTAAAGATTTACCAACAGGAAATTGGTACACCGTTACACAAGAAATGATTACCGATTTTGCCAACGCTACTTTAGATAAACAATGGATTCATGTTGATGAAGCAAGAGCGGAAAAGGAATCTCCTTTCAAATCTACTATTGCACACGGCTTTATGTCAGTTTCTATGATTTCTAAATTATTAGAAGACGTCTTTACCATTAAAAGCTTAAAAATGGGGCTAAATTATGGTTTGAACAAAGTCCGTTTTCCAAATCCAGTTCCTGTAAATAGTCAGTTAAGAATATTAACTAAAGTTATTGCAATTGAGTCGTTATCAAATAACGGAGTGAAAGCAACCTTTTTTTGTACCATAGAAATTAAAGGGCAAGATAAACCTGCTTGTGTTGCTGAATTTTTAGCAGCTTTCTACGAGTAAAAAGCTAATTAATAGATGCTGTTAATTTAGTACTATTTTAAAATTCCGTCTGGAATACATTTCTTTGCATACCAATACAGAAAAAGAGAAAATAACGGAATTATAACCAACATTGCATATTCAAAATAGCCATACAATTCTTTTGCAGGATTTATTAACAGGTTGTAAATTGTTTGGATAGCTACTGCAATTAAACCTATAAGTAGAAGTGTTTTCGCTACTTTTTTTCTTAGCAACAATAAAATACATCCTAGGAGAGAAGAAAATACGGCAATAGCAAAAGCTGCTGTAACCCAAGAAGGTAAGTTAAATATAATTTCTAATTGTTCTTGAGAGTACATGGCTTTAAAACGCGCTGTTTTATACGTCTGGTTTAAATAACCATCTACACCTATTGCATTCCAAATTACTCCAATAATTCCAATAATCCAAAAAGCAATACTAGGTTTGTTTGTATCTGTCGTCATGATAATAGTAGGATTGTTTTGTATAAATATACGAAACAAATAATTTATTCAGAAAAAGGAATAACAGCCTCTTTAAACAAACTTGCTTTTGCTCTAAAGAAAGCGTTTTCTAAATTAATTGCTTTCAATTTAGAATCGATGTATTTCTCTTCTCTATAATTCACTAAAAATAAAGAACTTTCCCCTAGGAAAAATTTACGTTCTTCAGCTTTTAATAAGACATCATAATCTCTTACTATTTTAAAAGTGAAATCATTTTGTAAAATATAAGAAGCTAGTTCTTGCTGTATGGCGTCTATTTTATTTCTGATGACCACTTTTGTTGCGTTATTTTCTAACTTTTTATCTTGTAACTTTATTTTTGCCAACTTTAAATCTCCTCTCTCTTTTCTTATAAATAAAGGCATGCTAAAGTTAATTCCTGCCTTATAATTGTTGTTGTTAAAAGAATTTATTTGATCTCCTTTTGAAGAAATAAAATTATACTGAACATCAATTTTTGGTAATAAGTTATTCACTTTTAGACGTTTTTCTTCATCTAAACTTTTAATTTTAAAACTTAAAGATTTTATTTTTGGGTGATTTTCAATGTCAAAATTTTCAGTATTGAAAAGTGCAATATTAAATGTTCTGTCAATATTATTAACCGTTTCTATATCTGGAATGATGTTTTCTTTTAATTCGATAGGAGTATTTTCATTCAACCATAAAAAATTGGACAACTCTAAGGATGATTTCACCAATTTAATTCTAGCTTTTTCTAAATTTAACTTTCGGGTGTTTAAAGTAATTCCTGCTTCAAGTGTATCTATTGCAGGTTTTTCACCTTCTTGAAAAGCTCTTTTCGTTCCATTAAAACGGACTTTAGCATTGTTTAAAAAGGACTCATAAACTAGTTTTTCTTTATATGTTTTCAACCAGTTAAAGTAAGTGAAAGAAGCATCGTATAAAATTGTATTCACTAATATTTGTTGATCTTCTTTTGCCTGATTAAAAAAGAACTTTGCTTGTTTTAAAGATGCCATTCTTTGGTTATTTAAGAATCCTTTTGCTAAAGAAACAGAAACACCAGCACTATATAAACCGTCTAAAGGAACTTTATTTTCAGGGTTTAAGTAAATACCATCATTTTGTTCAAAATTTGCTTTGAACTGGACACCATACCAGGTAGGTATTTTAAAAGCACCGTTTAATTTATTGTAATATTCTTTTTCTTTAAATAGTTTTTTTTCAAAATCTATTTCAATTTTAGGATCAAAAGCACCTCTTGCTTTTAATAGTTTTGCTTCACTATTATTAATTACAAGATTTGCCTGTTTTACAATAGGATGGTAATTTTTTACGTATCCTAAAAATTCAGATAAAGTTAAAATATCGCCAACTTTATCTTGTGCATTTTGCTGCCAAAAAATCAATACAAAGAATATAAATAGCTGTTTTTTCATGTGACTATTTTTTAATGTCAGATTTTTCTTTTTTACTTCCTTCTGGTTGGTAATAATTCGGAGGGAAGCTGTTTAATTGCCTCCATAATTCAAACCAAATAGGAACATCTTCTAAAAGGGCAATTGTTTTTGCACCAGAACCCACTCTAATTGCTGTTGGCCACGTATTATCTGTCTCATCTGGCGCTAATAAAACCCTGTATTTTCCATTATTGCTTATAAAATTTTCGATAGCGACAACTTTAGCGCCATACGTTCCGTAAGATGCATTAGGCCAACCAGAGAAGACAATTGCTGGCCAACCATCAAACTGAACACGTACTTTTTCGCCAATATGCAATAAAGGCAAGTCTATAGGTCTTACATAGGTTTCTACCGCTAAATCATATTTCTCTGGCATAATACCAACTAAAGACTCTCCTTCTTTAAAAGTTCCTCCAATTCCATCTTTTATAGCTTTATTTATATAACCATTTTGAGGCGAAGTAACATATAAAAGTCCGTTTCTAATTTTATAATTACTATTACTATTTTCTAATTTAGACACTTGTGCTTTCGCATCATAACCGTTAGATTTTGCAGTATACATGTCGCTTTGTGCTTTTGAAATTTTATCAGTAAACGTTGCACCAATTCTAGTTAATTCTAATTCCGAATTTAAAATTTCATTTTTACTAGCTAAGAGTTTGTTTTCTTGTGCAATTAGTTTAGACTGGGTTTCTTGCAGTTTTAAACGTTTTTGTTCAACATCTACAACTGCTTTTAAACCTTCCTTTTGAAGTATTTCTGTTCTATCAAATTGTTTTTCTGCGATTTTTAAGTTTGTTTTAGCAGCTTCAAAATTAATGCTATCACTTTTTACCTTTAATTTAGATTGCAGCAATTTATTTTTAGATTGTACTATTTTTAAACCACGCTCTTGTTTAAGAGCTTGTACTTGCCTTTCTAAAGCTTGCACTTTTCCTTGATATGCGCTTACGGAAGATAACTTTGCACTAATTTGATCGTTTGTTCTTTCAATTAAACGATTGTCAAAATAATCACTTTTTACTTCAGAAATTCTAAGTATAGTATCGCCTTTTTTTACATAATCCCCTTCTTTTACAAACCATTGTTCAATTCTACCAGGTATTTGAGACTGTATTGTTTGTGGTCGTTGATCTGGCGTTAAAGTAGTTACTAAACCTTTGCCTGTTATGTTTTGTGTCCAAGGTAAAAAGAGAAGAATAAAACCTAAAAAGGCAAAAACGAATAAGAATTTATTCAACGCTTTATAATAATTTTTATTAAAAATCTCTTTACCAGATTCAAACGTTGTTAAATCTACTTTTTTATTTAATTGATTGTTAGAAATATTTAACATAATTATTAATTTATAGATTTAATTTCCCCTTTTTCTAAGGTGATTATTTGGTTACATTGTGTTCTCCAACTTTTTTTACTACTTGCAACAATTAATGCCCAAGGTCTTTTAGGATCTGTTAAATAGTTAATAACTTTTAAAGTTTCCTCTAAATTAAATTGATCTAAAGGATCTTCTAAAATCATTATTTTTGGCTGTTTTATAATTGCTCTAGCTAAAATTATTTTCTTTCCAATACTGTAAGACATTTGTTTTCCTTCAGGATATAGAACTGTTTCTAAGCCATTTGGTTGTTCTTTTAGAAACTGAGTTAAGCCAACAATATCTAATGCTTCATATATAATAGCATCTTCTATCGTTTTGTTACCAAAAACTAAGTTTTCTCTAATACTTCCTTCAAAAGGGGTTTCGTCTGAAAGGGATAAACCTAATTGAGAACGATAATGATTTAAATGTAGACTTTCTAAAGATAGATTATTGATGTAAATGTTTCCAGAGATTGGTTCTATAATTCCAGATATTAACCGCAATAATGTAGATTTTCCGGCACCACTTTCTCCCAATATTAAAATTCTACTTTTAGATTTTAGAGTTACAGATATTTTTTTTAGTATGTGTTTTTCTCTATTTTCAACACCATAAGAAACATCTTCTAATTCTACGGTTAAGCCCTCTTTAAATAATGGTTTTTCACCTTCTTGTGCTTCCAGTTCCTTATCAACAACTTGCCCTAGTTTTTCTATAGACGTTAGCACGTCATAAAAAGACTCTAAACCAATAATTAGTTTTTCTACAGACTGAATAATTAATAAAATTATAATCTCTGCAGCAACAAATTGTCCAATATTCATTTCTTGATTTAAAACCAAAGCACCACCAATTAACAACAAACTCGCGGTTGCTATTACTTTAAAACCAATCATTTGGCTAAATTGTAAAATCAATATTTTAAAGTGATTTTCTCTTGCTTCTAAATACTTACTAACTAGAATGTCATTTTTTTGAAGTGCCAAATTGGTGTTTCCTGACAGTTTAAAGCTGACAACAGTTCTTGCAACTTCCTGAATCCAATGTGCAACTTTGTATTTCATTTTAGATTCCACGAGGCTAGTTTCTAATCCTTTTTGGGCGGTAAATTTAAAAACGATGTATATTAATAAAAGTAAAAGAATTCCGAAAATGATAAAAAATGAGTGATAAAAGGATAATAAAATTAAAGCAAATACAATTTGTAATAACGCCGTTGGTACATCAATTAAAATTTTAGACAATCCTTTTTGAATATTTAATGTATCAAAAAAACGGTTTGCTAATTCTGGCGGATAGTAATTGCGTAATTCATTCATTTTAATCTTTGGAAATCTGTAACTCAATTCAAAAGAAGCTCTCACAAAAATTCTTTGCTGTATAGTTTCTATAATTCGCAATTGCATTAATTGTAAAGCTCCAGTAAAAATAACCCCAATAGTTACAACAATAACTAAGACAACCCAAGAAGTAGAAATTTGTGCTCCTTGAATTAAATTTATAATTGCTTGTATTCCTAGAGGCAAGGTCAAGGCTACAATACCTCCAAAAATTGCATAGTAGAATATCTGAAAGATGTCTTTTCTTTCTAATTCTAAAAGACCTACAAAACGTTGCCATGGTGTTAATTGTTTGTTTTCCATAATTATTTTAAAGTATTTTCAACAATTTGTATAAAGAAGTTTGTTGGTGTTTTTCCATTTTTGCAATTAGTAATAGAAGGGAAGTGTTCGTTTAAAAAATGTTGATGTAAACCACCTTCTAAAATAGTACTAGCCAAACTTAAAGCAAACTCGTATTTTGGTTTAATTGCTAAAATCATTTCCTCTAACCTTGTTATTAATCGTTTATAAATTTCAAAATAACCATCTTTATTTTCATTGTCAACCTCTTTCGTTAAGAAAGATTTAGAGCTTTCATTTACAATTATTTTGTAGAGAATAGCTTCATTAACATGTGAAAAATTACTGTCTATTACTACCGTTTTTGTAAGAATAGAAATTGCTTTTTCTAATTTAGATTTTGGATCTGAAATGCTGAAAGTTTCAATAACTAATTGATATTCTAGCCAAGCCCAATACCATGAAGATAAGTATAAAAGGAGTTTGTGTTTGCTTTCAAAATATCTATAAATAGAACTTTCATTAGAGGCAATTTTAATTCCTAATTTCTTGAAAGTGAAATTATCAAAGCCTATTTCATCTATTAATAAAATACTATTTTCTATAATTCGCTTCCCTAAATCGGATGTTTCTGGATCTTTTATAAAAATCTTTTGTGGTACAGCAATCTTTAATACAGATAATAAACTCTTCATAACTCACTTTTTATAGGATTGCAAATATAATAGTAATGCTATTACAAAAGAATGTTTTGCTAATAAAATATTTATTTTTCGATATATAGATCATTATCAGTACAAATAATTGTTTATAAAATAGTATCTTTGCATACTAAGACAGAATACACTTCGATTATTCCACAAGTTAGCTTTAATTTGATTTTGAATTTATTTGTTTAGTATTTTATCTTTTCAGAAATAATAATTTAAAACTAGTAGTATTTTAATGGCAAAATCGCAGCAAACATTTAGTAAGAGTGAAAAAGAAAAGAAACGTTTAAAGAAACGTCAAGACAAGCAAAAGAAAATGGACGCAAGAAAAGCGGACAAAGATGAAAATGGGTCAACAGGAATCCAATTTGCTTATGTAGATCATAATGGGAATTTAACAGATACTCCACCAGATCCAGAATTAAAAGTAGAATACGAATTAGAAGATATTCAGATTTCTGTAACTAAAAAAGAAGATCTACCAGAAGAAGATCCTGTTAGAAAAGGTAAAGTTTCCTTTTTTGACTCTTCTAAAGGTTTTGGTTTTATTATAGATATGGAGAATAACGAAAAATATTTTACGCACGTTAGTGGTTTAATAGATGATATTGCAGAAAACGATAAAGTCTCTTTTGAATTAGAAAGAGGAATGCGTGGTATGAATGCGGTAAAAGTTACTAAGATTTAATTCTTTTTAAAACATAAAAAAAGCCTTCTCATTTTATTGAAAAGGCTTTTTTTATGCTTAATTTTCAGGCATAAAAAAACCTTTCAATTTTTTTAAAATGAAAGGCTTCTTTTTTTTAAATTACATTTTGTTTATAAGAAAGATTAAGAATTATAAAACTCCATACTTTCAATAATTAACTCATCAGGAACTTTACAGTCAATTTTGTGATCTTCGTAATCATTTAAAAGCACAAAATTCACTTGTCCGTTTACGTTTTTCTTGTCATGCTTTAATAAATCCATAATACTAGAAAAGTCTTCTTTTAGAAGATTTGTTTTGTTGTAGATTGATAAGACTACATTTTTTACTTCGTTTACTTTCTCCGTTGGGAAGCCTAATAATTTAGAAGACATAAAACTTTCACAAACCATTCCTATTGCAATTGCTTCGCCATGTGTTAGGTTTTCTTTATCATTAGATTCTAGATAAAAAGACTCAATTGCATGCCCTAATGTATGACCAAAATTTAAAACTTTACGTAAGTTTTGTTCTCTAGGATCTTGTAAAACAACTTCATTTTTTATTTCTATAGAACGAAATATTAAATCGTTTATATTTAAGCCTTTGTTATCCTTTATTTCATTAAAAAGTTTCACATCATAGGTAATTCCGTACTTAATAATTTCTGCTGTTCCAGATTTAATCTCTCTATCTGAAACTGTTGCTAAATAATTGGTGTCTACAAGTACCATTTCAGGATTCGCAAACAGCCCAATCTGATTCTTCAGAACTCCTAAATCAACACCTGTTTTACCACCAACAGAAGCGTCTACCATAGAAAGTAAAGTGGTAGGTATATTAACAAAATCGATTCCACGTTTAAAACAAGAAGCTACAAAACCACCTAAATCTGTAATAACACCACCACCTAAAGTAATTACTAAACTTTTACGATCGCCACCTAACTCTGTAATTGCATTCCAAACCCCAATACAAGTTTCTAAGTTTTTGTTTATTTCACCAGATTCAATTTCTATAACCTCAATTCTTTTGTCCGTTACTAAATTTGGAATGAATTTAGGATAGCAAAGTTCAAAAGTATTCTCATCTACTAAAATGAAGAGGGTAGAATAGTTGTTTTTTGAAATTAAATTAGATAATTCTTGGTATCCTTTTTCTTGAAAATGAACAGGATAGCTCACTGCTTTTATAGATTTCATCATTAAAATATTGAACGTGCAAATTAAATAGAAATTATTGAATTATTTATAATCTTAACTTATATTTGTTATAATAAAAATCGATTGAATGAAGCTTTTTAATAACACAGAAGTTGCCTTTTCATTAAAAACTGATTCGCAGTTAGAGAGAGCATATTTTTTATTTAGAATGATACAAAGCCAACCAATGGTAAAAATTGGAAGTGCTGTAACAAATTTTGCTTTAAAGGTACATTTACCTATAGAAGGTTTAATTAGAGTTACTGTTTTTGATCATTTTTGTGGAGGTGTAACAGAAGACGACTGTATGTCTGTTATAGATAATATGTATGATAATGGTAACGTACATAGTGTTTTAGATTATTCTGTTGAGGGGCAAGATAAAGAAGTAAGTTTTGATGGTGCTTTGGAAAAAATTCTAAAAATTGTTGATTTTTGTGAAGAAAAGAAGTCGATTCCTTTTGCGGTTTTTAAGCCAACAGGATTTGGGCGTTTTGCTCTGTATCAGAAAATATCTGAGGGCAAAGAACTTTCTAAAGAGGAAACAGAAGAGTGGGCTAGAGTAGTAGCTCGTTACCATAAAGTATGTAAAGTAGCGGCAGCAAAAGACGTTCCTTTATTAATAGATGCAGAAGAAAGTTGGATGCAGAAAGCTGCGGATGAGTTAATTGAAGAATTAATGGAAACGTATAATAAAGAAAAAGCAATTGTTTTTAATACGTTGCAAATGTACAGACATGATAGACTCGATTATTTAAAAGAATTGCATTCAAAAGCAAAAGAAAAAGACTTTTACATTGGCTTAAAAGTTGTGCGTGGTGCTTATATGGAGAAAGAAAGAGAAAGAGCAGACGAAAAAGGATATCCATCACCAATTTGTGAGCATAAAGAAGCAACAGACATTAATTATGATGAAGCGATTATGTACATGATGGACCATTCTAAAATGGCATTATTTGTTGGAACTCATAACGAGGAAAGCTCATACTTAGTAATGGATTTAGCTAAAAAACAAGGTATTAAAGAGAATGACGAAAGACTTTGGTTTGGTCAGTTATTTGGTATGAGCGATCATATTAGTTACAATTTAGCAAATAAAAATTATAACGTTGCAAAATACCTTCCTTTTGGGCCAGTAAGAGATGTTATGCCTTACTTAATAAGAAGAGCAGAAGAGAATACATCTGTAGCGGGACAAACAAGTAGAGAGTTGAATTTGATTAAAACAGAGCGTAAACGTAGAAAAGGGTAGTGCAAACAATAGATGAAATAAAAATGTTGTTGTACAGAAACAAGTTGAGATTACATCAAGAACTGTTGCAAAGTAAAGAAGCAATGCATTTAATAAGAAAATCTACACGCTCTAAATTATCCGAAGAAGAAAAGTTGAAAATTAAAATTCAACTGCTAGATATTTGTAAAGCAATACCTGCATTTACTGTTTTTATGCTTCCAGGAGGTGCGTTGTTATTGCCTTTATTAATCAAATTAATTCCAGATATTTTACCATCTGCATCTAAAGAGGATATAAAATAAGTAGATAATCCTTAACCTTCTTAGTTAATAGTAATAAAAGAAATGAGAAATTACTTAAAATCATTTAAGACACTATCGAATAGTGAAATTGATTTATTTGTAAGTAAAGTAACTTTTAAGAAATTAGACAAAGGTGATTATTTAATTAAAAAAGATGCAATTTGTAAAGAGGTCGCATTTGTAGTTTCTGGAATATTTAGGTCTTTTTATTATTCATCTTTAGATGAAGAAGTAACTTATTGTTTTACTTTTTCAAATTCTTTTGCGAGTGCTTATTCTTCATTTTTATCTCAAGCAAAAACCGCAGAGAATATTCAAGCTATTACAGATGTTGAGTTGTTTACTATTTCACGAGATGAAATTTTAAATTTAGAGAAATCAAGCACTAACTGGCTTAAGTTTTTTAAGCTCATTGCAGAGCAGGAATATATAAAAATGGAAAAGAGAATTTTCATATTACAAAAAGAAAGTGCAGAGAAACGGTATGAAGATTTGCTTACAAACCAACCTCAATATTTGCAATTAATACCACTGAATTATTTATCTTCTTATTTAGGAATTACACAGCGACATTTAAGTCGCATAAGAAAGTCTATCTCTAATTAGACAAATGTCCTTTCTAAGTAATTTAACCCTGCCGTTCTTTGTAAAAAAATAAAGAACAAATTATGAAGCAAGTTTTAATAATTAATGGGCATCCTAATAAGCAGAGTTATAATTATGCATTATCAGAAGCTTATTTAAAAGGTGCAAGTAAGACTAATTCAATCTTAACCCAAATTAATATAATAGATTTAGACTTTAATCCTAACCTAATGTTTGGATATCAAAAAAGAACAGAATTAGAGCCTGATTTACTTGATGCTATAGAAAAAATAAAAAAAGCAGATCATATCGTATGGGTATTTCCAATGTGGTGGTATGGTTACCCTGCACTAATGAAAGGCTTTATTGATCGTACATTTTTACCAGGTATCACCTTTGAATTTATTAAAGGAAAAGCATTACCAAAAAAATTATTGAAAGGAAAAACAGGAAGAATTATTATTACAGCAGATACTCCTAAATGGTATGATTATTTGTTTATGAAAAGCCCTGTAATAAATCAATTTAAAAAAGGAACCTTAAATTTTTGTGGAATTAATCCTGTTAAGGTTACATATATTTCACCCGTTAAAGATTCAAATATTAACTATAGAGAGAAATGGTTAGAAAAAATATCATTATTAGGAGAAACACTTAAGTAATTAGCACAACAAGTGTATAAGAAAACAAATGCTTTTGTGCTGAATTGAAAGAGCTGTGTTCGTTTTTAAAATTACCAATTATTAATTACAATGTTTTTATAATTAAATAACTTAAAACTTCTTTTATCTTTAAATAATACAATACATTTGTAAAGTAAACTTTAGGAGTAGCTATTAAATTAGTTTGAGAAAAATCCTTAGAACCTGATTTGGTTAATACCAACGTAGGAAAAAGTTGCTTAGATTTAGTTATACAAAAACTACCTCTCTACGGTTTACAGTAAATATTTTAAAAATATGATTACTATAAAAGTAAACCAAGAAAATCATCAATTTTCAGAAACTTTAGCGTTAGCAGAATTAATTCGTTTTTTAGAAATAAAGACGAACGGAATTGCTGTTGCTATAAATGGCAGTGTAGTTAAAAAAAGCGATTGGTCTTTACGGTTACTTCAAAATAGTGATGAAGTTTTAATTATTAAATCCACACAAGGTGGTTAATAGTTAAACATTTTAAAAAACAAACTATTTAATTGATCTAACTATAATTATGAAGAGCAAAGACACCGCACCAAAGCAAGACGGCATTACAAGACATCCGTTTCCTAATTCTACAAAAGTGTATGTATCAGGTAAAATTCATCCACAGATTAAAGTCGCAATGCGAGAAATTGCATTAAGCGATACTACAGATTCTATGACGAAAAAGAAAACGCCAAATGAACCTGTAACTGTATATGATACTTCTGGGCCTTACACAGATCCTAACAAAGAAATTAACGTTCATGCAGGAATCGAAAGAATTCGTGAACAATGGATTTTAGACAGAAGAAACGTAGAACAATTAGATTCTTTTTCTTCGGAATATTGCAACGAGCGTTTAAACGATAAGAGTTTAGACCACATGCGTTTTGCCTTATTAAAGAAGCCTTTAAGAGCAAAAAAAGGACAAAACGTTACGCAATTACATTACGCAAAACAAGGTATGATTACTCCAGAAATGGAATACATCGCTATTCGAGAGAACCAACGAATTGATGAAATGACAGAGATTAGAAAGCAGCACAAAGGCGAGCACTTTGGCGCTTCTATTCCAGATAAAATTACAGCCGAATTTGTACGTTCAGAAGTAGCGAGAGGTCGTGCGGTAATTCCTTCAAATATCAATCATCCAGAAGCAGAACCTATGATTTTAGGTAGAAACTTCTTGGTAAAAATCAATGCAAATATTGGTAACTCTGCTGTAACTTCATCTATCGAAGAAGAAGTAGAAAAAGCAGTTTGGGCATGTCGTTGGGGAGCAGATAATATTATGGATTTATCTACAGGAGAAAATATTCATGAAACACGCGAGTGGATTGTTCGTAATTCCCCCGTGCCAATTGGTACCGTACCAATTTACCAAGCTTTAGAAAAGGTAAACGGAGTTGCAGAAGATTTAACGTGGGAAATTTTCCGTGATACGTTAATTGAGCAAGCAGAACAAGGAGTAGATTATTTTACCATTCACGCAGGTGTTTTGTTGCGTTACGTACCAATGACCGCAAAACGTGTTACAGGTATTGTTTCTCGTGGCGGTTCTATCATGGCAAAATGGTGTTTGGCGCATCATAAAGAAAGCTTTTTATACACACATTTCGAAGATATTTGTGAGATTTTAAAACAATACGATGTTGCCTTTTCTTTAGGCGATGGTTTACGTCCGGGTTCTGTTGCAGATGCAAATGACGAAGCGCAGTTTGCCGAATTAGAGACTTTAGGCGAGTTAACTCAGATTGCTCGTAAGCACGAAGTACAGTGCTTTATAGAAGGTCCAGGTCACGTGCCAATGCACATGATTAAAGAAAATATGGAGAAGCAAATTGAGGTTTGCGACGAAGCGCCTTTTTACACTTTAGGACCATTAACAACAGATATTGCACCAGGTTACGATCATATTACATCGGGAATTGGAGCCGCTATGATTGGTTGGTTTGGTTGTGCCATGTTGTGTTACGTAACCCCAAAAGAACATTTAGGTTTGCCTAATAAAGAAGACGTTCGTGTGGGTGTAGTTACTTATAAATTAGCTGCTCATGCTGCCGATTTAGCAAAAGGGCATCCAGGTTCTCAGCACCGAGACAACGCCTTAAGTATGGCACGTTTTGAGTTCCGTTGGTACGATCAATTCAATTTAGGCTTAGATCCAGAACGTGCTTTAGAATACCACGATGAAACCTTGCCTGCAGATGGCGCAAAAGTGGCGCATTTCTGTTCTATGTGCGGACCGAAATTCTGTTCTATGAAAATTTCTCAAGAAGTGAGAGACTTTGCAGCCGAAAACGACATTGTAGATAATGAAGTGATTGCAAAAGGAATGCAAGAAAAATCTAAGGAGTTTAAAGAGAAAGGATCAGAAGTGTATTTATAATATAATTAGGAAGTTCCCACGCTTAGAAAAAAAGCGTGGGCGGGCTTTCCGTTATATCTTTTGCTGAAAAAGCAAAAGGATGCCACTGCAATCCCTAACTCAAAAACCAAGCAACCGTCATTACGAGGAGGTACGACGAAGTAATCTGTTAATTCAATTATAAAAAATATGATAGTTCTTATTGCTCCAGAAAAAGATATTCCTAATGAAATTAACATACTAAATCAGTTGTTCGAACATGGTTTGATGTTTTATCATTTTAGAAAACCAGAAAAAAACTATGAAGAACACGCTGCGTATTTAAATCAAATAGATAAAGAATATCACAACAGAATTGTAGTGCATTATCATCATGAATTAATAAATGATTTTAATTTAAAAGGTATTCATTTTCAAGAGCAAAAACGCATAGATTATATCGATAATCCGAGTGAGTATTTTAAAACGCTAAACATGTATGGTAAAACAATTAGTTCTTCTTTTCATGAACCAAAAGTTTTAAAGGATTGTTATTTCGAGTTCGATTACCATTTATTAAGTCCGGTTTTTTCATCGATTTCTAAAGAAGGATACGAAGGCAAAGGTTTTGATGTAAACGATATCAATAAAACCATCGTTGGCATGGGCGGAATTAATTCTGAAACCATACAAGAAACATTACAACTAGGTTTTAAAGGAGTTGGCGTTTTAGGTGGCGTTTGGAATGCAGAAAACCCCGTAGAAAGTTTTAAAAGTATAAAAGAGAAGTTTTACTCATTAGTTTAATCTATAAGTTCGAGAGCAGTAGATAAGTAAACACATAAAAATTTGAATCAAAAAAATTACATACTAACCATTGCAGGTTTAGATCCATCAAGCGGAGCAGGAATCACATCAGATATTAAAACATTTGAGGCGCATCATCTATACGGGTTATCGGTTTGTACAGCAGTTACGGTTCAGAATGATGTGGAATTTACAGATTGTGTTTGGATAAAAAGAAAAGTCATATTAGGTCAGGTAGAACAACTTTTTAAGCGCTTTTCAATTCCTGTCGTAAAAATAGGGATCATTCAATCTTGGAAAGTTTTGTTAGCAGTCATTCTGACTCTAAAAAAGTTAAATCCGGATATAAAAATAGTTTTAGACCCTATTTTAAAAGCAAGTGCAGGTTTTACATTTCATACTATTCAAGATTTAGACACTTTCGAAAAAGTATTACAAAACTGTTCTTTTATAACGCCAAATTACGATGAAATAAAAGCATTGTTTCCAGATAAAAGTATTGAAGAAACAATTAAATTTATATCCGAAAAAACAAATATCTACCTAAAAGGAGGACACAGAGTCGATAAAAAAGGATGGGATGAGGTGTATTACAGTAAAATAGTAAAACTCAATATTCCGCCAATAACAACAAAACCCATTTTTGAAAAACATGGAAGTGGTTGTGTTTTATCCGCAGCCTTAGCGGCAAATTTATCCAAAGATATTCCTTTAGAAGACGCTTGTAGAAACACAAAATTGTACACAGAACAGTTTTTAAGTTCTAACGAATCTTTATTAGGAACGCATAATTATTAAAACGAATGATTAGTAAATTACACTATATATCACAAGGCGAAACGCCCAAAGAACATTTAGTAAATATACAAAAAGCGTGTGTTGCTGGTGCAGATTGGGTGCAATTACGTTTAAAAAATAGTGATGCTAAAACCATTTTAGAAACAGCAAAAGAAGCAAGAGAAATTACAACACGCTTTAAAGCCCAATTAATTATAAACGATCATTACAAGGTTGCCAAAGAAATAAAAGCCGACGGAGTTCATTTAGGAAAAACTGATGCGTGTCCTTCAAAAGTTCGTGCTTTTTTAGGAACGTCTTACATCATTGGAGGAACAGCAAATACATTAGAAGATTGCAGAAACCTACTAGATAAAAAAGTAGACTATATTGGTTTAGGTCCTTATCAGTTTACTGAAACAAAGAAGAATTTAAGTCCGGTTTTAGGAGTCGAAGGATATAGAAACCTATTAGAAGAGTTACAAACTGAAACTCCAATTATTGCTATTGGCGGAATTGCTTTAGAAGACGTTGCAAAAATTACAAATACAGGTATTTACGGAATTGCAGTTTCTGGGGCAATCACAAAAGATGTAACTAGTATTGCTAAATTTCAAGAAATTTTAAATTAAAGATTGATATGTCTTCTCGAGCATTACTAAAATTAAAATATATTTTAATTGAAAGTAGAAAACGTAGTTGTTAAGAGTTCTCGACGGCGCTCGAACGGACATCAATTCAAAACAATAAAAAAATGAGTCAAAAATTAAAAATTGCAGATAAAGAATTTACCTCTCGTTTATTTACAGGGACAGGAAAGTTTAGTTCCTCAAAATTAATGAAAGAAGCATTATTGGCTTCCGAAAGTGAGTTGATAACAGTGGCTTTAAAAAGAGTCGATGTTCAGAATGAGAAAGATGATATTTTATCACATTTAAACCATCAACATATCAACTTATTGCCCAATACATCTGGAGTTAGAACCGCAAAAGAAGCCGTTTTTGCTGCCGAATTATCTAGAGAAGCTTTAGAAACCAATTGGGTGAAATTAGAAATTCATCCAGATCCAAGATACTTATTGCCAGATCCAATAGAAACGCTAAAAGCTGCCGAAGAATTGGTGAAATTAGGTTTTGTAGTGATGCCTTATATTCATGCAGATCCTGTTTTATGTAAACGTTTAGAAGAGGTTGGTGTGCAATGTGTAATGCCTTTGGGAGCACCAATTGGAAGTAATAAAGGATTGAAAACAGTCGATTTTTTAGACATTATAATAGAGCAATCTAACGTGCCTGTAATTGTAGATGCGGGTATTGGTGCGCCATCTCATGCGGCTTATGCGATGGAATTAGGCGCAGATGCTGTTTTGGTAAATACGGCAATTGCCGTTTCTCAAAACCCAATAGCAATGGCAAAAGCCTTTAAAATGGCAGTTGAAGCAGGAAGAATGGCGTTTGAAGCAAAATTGGCTCCGAGAAGTGAAATGGCGATAGCAAGTAGTCCGTTAACGAGTTTTTTAAATTAAAAATATGAGTCATTTTAAAGAACTTTTCGATACCTATAATTGGGATTTTAGTCTAAAAAGTATTTTTGATAAAACAGCTGTTGAGGTAAAACAAGCTTTGTTAAAAGACAAACTAGATTTAGAAGATTTTAAAGCCTTAATTTCTCCTGCTGCAAAACCATTTTTAGAAGAAATGGCACATAAAAGTCAGTTGTTAACAAAGAAACGTTTTGGAAATACCATGCAAATGTATGTGCCAATGTATTTGAGTAACGAATGCCAGAATATTTGCACGTATTGTGGTTTTAGTATGACAAACAAAATTCCGAGACGAACTTTAACAGATGCAGAAATTTTAAAGGAAGTCGCCTTTTTAAAAGCAAAAGGATATGATCATATTTTGTTGGTCACAGGAGAAGCAAATAAAACGGTAGGAGTTGAGTATTTTAAAAATGCTATTCAATTAATTCGCTCTCAATTTTCGAATATTACCATAGAAGTTCAGCCTTTAGACCAAGACGAATATGAGTTGTTGGTAGAAAACGGATTGTATGCTGTTTTGGTGTATCAAGAAACGTATCATAGAGACGAGTATAAAAAACACCATCCGAAGGGAAAAAAATCTAATTTCGATTATCGTTTAGATACGCCAGATCGTTTAGGAAAAGCAGGAGTTCATAAAATTGGTTTGGGTTCTTTATTCGGATTAGAAGATTGGAGAGCGGATAGTTTTTTTACCGCTTTGCATTTAAAATATTTGCAAAAAACGTATTGGAAAACAAAGTATTCTATTTCTTTTCCAAGATTACGTCCGCATTCTGGCGGATTAGAGCCAAAAGTAGAAATGACAGATTCGGACTTAGTGCAACTTATTTGTGCGTTTCGTTTGTTTGATGAAGACACAGAATTATCGATGTCTACCAGAGAAAGTGAGGTTTTTAGAAATCACATTGTTAATTTGGGAATTACTTCTATAAGTGCAGAATCTAAAACAAATCCTGGAGGTTATACGGTAGAACCACAATCTTTAGAACAATTTGAAATTTCTGATGAAAGAAGTACTGATGACGTTGTACAAATGTTAAAAAATCAAGATTTAGAAGTAGTTTGGAAAGATTGGGAACACTTTAAGTAATCAATTACGACTTTCAAATTACGAATTATAAAGAATAATTATCATGCTTACATCAGAAGAAAAAAAGCAATACAATCGTCATTTAATTTTAAATGAAATAGGAAGGGAAGGGCAATTGAAACTAAAACAAGCCAAAGTTTTGGTTATTGGAGCTGGCGGATTAGGTTGCCCTGTTTTACAATATTTAACTGCTGCAGGTGTTGGTATAATCGGTATTATTGATGATGATGTTGTAGATCAAAGTAATTTGCAACGTCAGATTTTATATACGGTTGACGATATTGGTTTGTCAAAAGCTAAAACTGCTGCAAAGCGATTGTCGAGATTAAATCCGTTTGTGAATTTTAAGGTGTATCAAGAGAAGTTAACCAAAGAAAATGCCATTTTAGTATTCAGTAATTACGATATTATTGTAGACGGAAGCGATAATTTTTCTACGCGTTATTTAGCAAACGATGCGGCTGTTATTACGAATAAACCTTTAGTGTACGGAGCCATTTTTAAGTTTGAAGGTCAGGTAAGTGTGTTTAATTATAAAGGAAGTGGCACGTATAGATGTTTGTATCCAACGCCACCAAAACCGAACGAATCTCCTAATTGTTCAGAAATAGGCGTTTTAGGCGTGTTACCCGGAATTATAGGAAGTTTACAAGCCAATGAGACTATTAAGATTATTTGTGGAATAGGAGCCGTTTTAGCCAATAAATTATTGATGTATGATTCTTTACAAATGAATCAAACAGTATTGAAATATGAAAAAGATATTAAATTAGAAATTAATTCTTTAGAAACGGATTATGATTTTTTCTGTGGAATTTTATCCAAAGAAGAAATTTCTTTAGAAGAACTCCAAAAAAATAAAGAAAAATATAATTTATTAGATGTGCGAGAAATTTGGGAAAGAGAAGAATACCATATTGGAGGGCAACATATTCCTTTAGGCGAGTTATTAAAACGTATAGATGAGGTTCATCAAAATAAAAATTTGGTAGTGTATTGTAAATCTGGTATCCGAAGTAAAAAGGCGATTGATATTTTGGTTGAAAACAATTATAACTTTAAAATATTGAATTTAAAAGGAGGTTGTTTTTAATTGAATTCCGAAAAAAAATAATTATTTTATATAATTTTAAGTCTTAGATAGTTAAACTTTTTTAGATTGATTACAAACTTTAATCAAAAAACACTACTTTTGCCCGAAATTTAAGAATACATAAATGCAGCCAATTAGAAATATTGCTATTATAGCCCATGTCGATCACGGTAAGACAACGTTAGTAGATAAAATTATAGATCAAGCTAAAATCTTAGACGATCGTAAAGAACGTACAGATTTATTGTTAGATAATAATGATTTAGAACGTGAAAGAGGAATTACAATTCTTTCTAAAAACGTATCTGTTCAATATAAAGACACAAAAATTAACGTAATTGATACTCCTGGTCACGCCGATTTTGGTGGAGAAGTAGAGCGTGTATTAAAAATGGCTGATGGTGTTTTATTATTGGTTGATGCATTTGAAGGACCTATGCCACAAACTCGTTTTGTATTAGGAAAAGCCTTAGCTTTAGGATTAACACCTATTGTTGTTGTAAATAAAGTTGATAAAGAAAACTGTACTCCTGACATCGTTCATGAAAAAGTTTTTGATTTAATGTTTGCTTTAGAAGCAACAGAAGAGCAATTAGACTTTACCACAATTTATGGTTCTGCAAAGAACAACTGGATGTCTACAGATTGGCAAAACCAAACAACTGATATCGTTCCGTTATTAGATGCTGTATTAGAATCTATTCCAGCAACTAAGTACAACGAAGGTACACCTCAAATGCAAATTACTTCTTTAGATTTTTCTAAATTTACCGGAAGAATTGCAATTGGACGTGTTTTTAGAGGAGACTTAGAAGTTGGTAAAGAATATAGTTTATGTAAAGCTGATGGTTCTATTAAAAAAGTAAGAATTAAAGAATTACACGTATTCGAAGGAATGGGTAAAGTACAAGTAGAAAAAGTACCTTGTGGAGATATTTGTGCAATTACAGGTATTGAAGGATTTGAAATTGGTGATACAATTGCAGATTTAGAAAACCCAGAAGCATTACCAAGAACAGAGATTGATCAACCTACAATGAGTATGTTGTTTACAATTAACAATTCTCCTTTCTTTGGTAAGGAAGGTAAATATGTAACATCTCGTCACATTAGAGATCGTTTGTTCAAAGAATTAGAAAAAAACTTAGCATTAAAAGTTGAAACTACTGATAGTGAAGATAAATTTAACGTTTTTGGACGTGGAGTTTTACACTTGTCTGTATTGATTGAAACAATGCGTAGAGAAGGATATGAATTACAAGTGGGAAGACCACAAGTAATTATTAAAATGATTGATGGTAAGAAACATGAACCAATGGAAACATTGTCTATTGATGTACCAGAAGAAATGGCTTCTAAAGCAATTAACTTAGTATCTCTTAGAAAAGGAGATATGTTAGTTATGGAACCAAAAGGAGATTTACAGCATTTAGAATTTTCAATTCCTTCTAGAGGGTTAATTGGTTTAAGAAACAAAATTTTAACAGCAACTGGTGGTACAGCAATTATTAACCACAGATTTAGTGAATATGGGCCTTATAAAGGAGACTTTACTGAAGAAATAAAAGGAGCAATTGTTTCTTCTGCTGCTGGTAAAGCAACTGCATATGCATTAAACCGTTTACAAGATAGAGGAGTTTTCTTTATCGATGTGAATCAAGAAATCTATATTGGTCAAGTAATTGGAGAAAATAGCAAATCTGATGAGATGGCTGTGAACTTAATTAAAGGAAAGCAATTAACAAACATGCGTAAATCTGGTACAGATGAGGCTATGAAAATTGCACCAAAAGTAGATTTCTCTTTAGAGGAAAACATGGAATACATTAAAGCAGATGAGTACTTAGAAGTAACTCCAGAAAGTTTACGTATGCGTAAAATTGTTTTTAAAGGATAATTTTTAAAAATTATTTTCATTTCTGTTTTGGCAGAAATCTATATAAAATTAAAAAGCTCAAGTTTAAAACTTGAGCTTTTTTTATGGAGTTTAGCTCTTTTATTAAATTATAATTAACCTTAGTAAAAGAAGTGTTTTGATGTTTTAAAAAGAATAAAATTTAGATATATAAACTTATCTGAAAATTACTTCTAAATCTTTTTCTTTTTGTAGTTTTCCACTTATAAATAACATACAATGCTATATATAATCGCTATTGCTTTACTTCTCTTTATTTTGTACGTTAGCTTTAAATCTAAGAAAAAAGTTCCAACAATACCTTTAAAAGACTTTATAGTCCCAAAACATTGGCATCAACTATTATTAAATAATGTTGTTTTTTATAAAAAGCTAACAATTAATGAACAGAAAGTATTTTGTTCTAAGATGGCACATTTTTTAAATGAGACAAATATTAGAGCAATTCATTTTAAATTAGAAGAATTAGATACTTTATTAATTGCAGCAAGTGCAGTAATTCCGGTTTTTAGGTTTCCGAAATGGAATTATTCTAATTTGACTACCGTATTAATTTATCCAGATTATTTTGATGAAGACTTACAATTTGATTCTAAAACAAAATATAGAACTATTGGAGGTTTGGTTGGTACAGGAAGGTTTGAGGATCAAATGATTCTTTCTAAAAAAGCGTTATATCATGGTTTTAATAATAAAACAGATAAAAATAATACAGCAATTCACGAATTTATTCACCTTCTAGATAAAGCAGATGGTGTTATAGATGGCGTTCCTGCTGTTTTATTAGATAAGCAATACATCATTCCGTATTTACAATTAGTGCACAAGAAAATGGAGGCAATTAATAATGATACGTCTGATATTAGAAATTATGGAGGAACCTCTGAAATTGAATTTTTAGCGGTAGCAGGAGAATATTTTTTTGAAAGACCAAAGTTATTTCAAAGGAAACACCCAGAATTGTATAAAATGTTAGCGGCTTGTTTTATTAAGTAAATTTAAATTTTTCTTTATCATAAAAAAGTAAGAATTCAAACAGAATAAAATCCATTTAAAAAGGTTTTAATAATTTGTTATTTATATTTTTGCAGCATGAGTGAATTTAAAGTTTTATTTGAAACATTACAACGTAGCCTAACAAATGATGAATTTGTAAAACTAACATTAAGCAAACCTATGCGAAAAAGTGAGGGTTTATTAAATGTATATGTTCGTTTATTTAAGGTTGATGATAAGTCTATTTTTGAATTGAAATATCGTCATGCTGAAGATAACGAGTTCAAACAATTTTCTTTGGAAGAAGTAATGTCTGAAATAGAAAAATTACTAATGGAAACCTTTAGAACCGCAACTTTATTTACTTTAAGTGAAGATTTAATAGTATTGGTTTCTAAAAATAAATTAGTTTCTTATAGAGACAATGCACCTAGCTTTAGAAATAAATTACCAGAAATTCCTTTACAATCATAGTTAAATAGAAATATATAATATAAAAAAAGCCCAAGAGTTAAACCTTGAGCTTTTTTTATTTAAAAAATTGAAAGTGTTGTTTATTATTGAATAAATTGTTTTTTAATATTTTTCACATCCTTTTCTGATACTATTTTAGCCGACTTCTTTATTTTTTTAATAAATTCATTTACTTCTTCGTTACTTGCAGGTCCTCCTAAATTCTGTCCTTTAGCATCAAAAGAATTTGTAATTACTTTTAAATCGGAATCTAAAATTACCCAAAAAGGCAAACCAGCTTTGTCTCCTTCGTATTTTTTTAACAAGTCTTTAGAACCCGGATTTTCTAATTTTTCATTTTCTTTAGTTTCATTTACTACAATAGGTACAATCACATAATTCTCTTCAAAGAACTTTTTTATGCCTTCAGCCTTCATGTCTTTGGTCATTTTATGACACCAACCACACCAAGAAGCTTCAAACTTTATAAAAACGGCTTTACCTTCTTCTTTTGCTTTTATTTGTGCACTTTCTAATAAACTAGTCGTAGTTTCTTGCGCAGAAGTGGCAGTTATAAAAGAAAATAAACCTGCAATTAATAGTACTAAAATTTTAATTTTCATGAATTAATTTTTTAAGTTATTCTCAAATGTAGAAAATTAATATTTTGTTATGTACTATAAAAGGATAAATTTTAAACGAGCTAAGTTCGATAAGAAGATTTATGTGTGTGTTGCTAACGGGTTTATAAATAATAAATTAGCTTAACTTTTTTTCAGTTTTAAAGAAATCAATCCAAAAACAGGACCAATTGCCAATAACATATAGATAAAAGTAGAGTTTGTAGCATGATATAAATTACTAATTAATTGTATGCTAATAATAGTAATCGAAAAACCAATACAGTTTACAATGGTAAGCGCTGTTCCTTTGTCTTTTTCGGGTGCATTTTGTGCAACCAAAGTAGAAAATAATGGCGAATCTGCAATAACGACCATTCCCCAGAAAAGTAAAAAGAGTATAAAAATAGTTTCATTAGCGATTATAAAAAAGAATGGAGAAACCAAACAACTAATACCAGAAAGTAATAACGTTGAAAAAGCTATTTTTTGAGTTCCGAATTTTTCTGCTAAATAACTGGCTAAAACACAAGCAATACTTCCAATACCAATAATAAAAAAAGATACCAATGGAATATTAAACTGAACATCTGTATGTAATTCTGAATAGGTTTTTAGTAAAATTGGCACAAATGCCCAAAAAGTGTACAATTCCCACATATGTCCGAAATAGCCAAAAGCAGCTTTTCTAAAGGAAGTATTTTTAAAAACGTTTAAACAAATTGTCAAATCTAAAGAAGTTCCTTTTTTTCTAAATGGACCGTTTGGAACAAAAATAAAAAGTAAAAGTCCGCCAAAAGAAGCTAAAATAGAAATAGATAAAAGGACATTTTTCCATGAAAAAGTATGCATGCTATCTTTTAGTAAATGTGGTAAAGCAGTTCCTAAAACCAAAGCGCCAACCAAGAATCCCAAAGACTTACCTAATCCTTTTTGATAATAATCGGTGGCAATTTTCATTCCTACAGGATAAATTCCTGCCAAGAAAAATCCTGTTAAAAAACGTAGCAATAATAAACTAGTAAAGGTATTTTTCTCTAAAATTAAGCAACTATTAAAGATTGCACCTAAAATAGCGCAGAAAAAAAAGACTTTAGAAGGAGAAAAGCGATCTGCAATTGTAAATAAAGCAAACAAAAGTGTACCAATAATAAAACCAAACTGAACAGCAGATGTTAAATTTTCTAATGCATTGGTTTCTAAATTGAAATTAACAACCAAATCATTTAAGACTGCGTTCCCTGCAAACCATAAAGACGTGCAGCAAAATTGAGAAATAACGATAATTGGAAGGACTATTTTGTGATGTTTCATTTATACTGCGAATTTATTGAAAAGAATGTAATATTCAATTTAAAAACATTTTAGAAATCAGTTTGTTTCTATATCTTTGAATTGATGAAAAAAGTCAAAATTATTGAATGCCCAAGAGATGCAATGCAAGGAATAAAATCTCATTTTATTTCGACAGAAAAAAAAGCATTGTACATAAATTCCCTTTTAAAAGTAGGTTTTGATACCATTGATTTTGGAAGTTTTGTTTCTCCAAAAGCAATTCCGCAAATGCGAGATACTGCAGACGTTTTAGCAAAATTAGATTTGTCTAGAACAGATAGTAAATTATTGGCAATTATAGCAAATGTTAGAGGTGCAAATGATGCCTCACAATTTGAAGAAATAGATTATTTAGGATATCCTTTTTCTATATCAGAAAATTTTCAAATGCGAAATACGCACAAAACAATTGCAGAATCTATAGAAACATTAGATGAAATTTTAAATATTGCAGATAAATCTAAAAAAGAAGTGGTTGCCTATTTATCGATGGGTTTTGGAAACCCTTATGGCGATCCTTGGAATGTGGAAATAGTAGGCGAGTGGACCGAAAAATTGTCTAAAATGGGTGTTAAAATTTTATCGCTTTCAGATACCGTTGGTAGTTCTACTCCAGAAGTTATCGAATATCTTTTTTCTAATTTAATTACTGAATACTCTAAAATTGAATTCGGGGCACATTTGCATACAATACCAGATAAATGGTACGAAAAAGTAAACGCAGCTTTTAAAGCAGGTTGCAATCGCTTTGATGGTGCTATAAAAGGCTATGGTGGTTGCCCGATGGCGAAAGACGAATTGACAGGAAATATGCCAACTGAAAAATTATTGTCTTATTTTACTGCAGAAAAAGCAGATACAAATATTAAACCAATGAGTTTTGAAAGTGCTTATAACAAAGCTTTAGAAGTTTTTGATTGATACTAATTTAATAATTGAAAATTAAATGAAAACTGTTGTTCAAATTTTGAATAATTCCATCTTTAACAAAAAAGTAAAATGAAAATCACAAAATCACTTTTTTATTTTTTATCAATAAGTATTCTAGTTTCTTGTTCATCAATAAAAGAAACCCAAAAAGATGATGGGAAAATAGATTTCACTTTTCTACAATTAAATGACGTCTATGAAATTGCACCCATTCAAGGAGGTGAATTTGGTGGAATGGCAAGAGTAGCAACTGTGCACAAAGATTTGCTGAAAGAAAATAAAAACACCATGCTTTTTATGGCGGGCGATTTTCTGAATCCGTCTTTATTAGGAACTATAAAAGTTGATGGAGAGCGTGTTCGAGGAAAGCAAATGGTAGAAGTTATGAATGCGATGCATTTCGACTTAGTAGCTTTTGGTAATCATGAGTTTGATATTTCACAAAAAGACCTTCAAAAAAGATTGAATGAAAGTGCTTTTTCTTGGATTTCTGCAAACGTAAAATTAAAAACAAGAGAAGGTTCAATTCCTTTTTACAAAGAAATAAATGGCATAAAAAAAGACGTACATGAAACTTTTATTAAAGAGTTTACAGACAAAGATGGTACAAAAATAAAAATTGGTTTTATAAGTGTCTGTATTCCTTCAAACCCGAAAGAATATGTAGAATATAGTAATATGTTTGTAAAAGCAAGAGCATCTTACGCTTTCTTAAAAGATAAAGTAGATGTGGTTTTTGGTTTTACGCATGTAAAATTGGCAAATGATAAAAGAATTGCAAAATTAATACCTGAATTGCCTTTAATTATGGGTGGTCATGAACATACAAATAGTAATAATTTTATTGGTAATGTTCAAATTTCTAAAGCAGATGCAAATGCGAAGACGGTTTATATTCATAGAATTTCTTATGATAAAAAAACAAAAAAGACGGTTGTAGCATCAGAATTAAAAGAAATTAATGCTATCATAAAAGAAGATGAAAAAGTTGGACAAATTGTAACAAAATGGCAAAACATTTTAAATACTAAAATTAAAGATGTAATATCAAATCCATCAGAAATTATTTATAAAACTGAAATTCCGCTAGACGGAAGAGACACACCAATTAGAAGCACACAAACTAATTTAGGGCAAATTATTACAAGCGCAATGTCTTTTGTATATGATGATAAAGTGGATGCTGCTCTTGTAAACGGAGGTTCTATTAGAATAGACGATCAATTAGTTGGTAACATAACACCTGTAGATGTCTTTAGAGTGTTGCCTTATGGAGGTGCTGTTTTAAGAGTCGAGATAAAGGGAAGATTGCTAAAACGTGTATTAGATTACGGACAATTAGCTGCAGGAACTGGTGCGTATTTGCACAGACATAATGTTAAGCTTAAAGGAAAGAACTGGTTTATCTCACAAAAACCGTTGGATATTGATAAGACGTATACAGTTGCTTTTTCAGATTATTTGCTAAAAGGTTTCGATATTCCTTTTTTGTCTCCTACAAATAAAGAAGTTTATTCTATTTATACACCAAAAGAAAAAGAATTGGCGGTTGATATTAGAAAAGCGGTAGTAGCATATTTAAAAAGTATTTAATTATATTACTTGTTTTTAGTAAGTTATAGTGTTAATTAAATATTGTTTTAATTTATTCTAAATAAGCTTTGTTGAATTAATTATGAGTAGTATATTTGCATAAAAATAAAATACTATTTATAGTTAATCTAAATAAAATGAAAAAAGTACTTTTAACATTCGCTTTTGCTGCCTCAATAATTTCTTGTAGCAATAATAACGTAACAAATACAGTAGCTCCTTCAACGTATAAATTTGAAAGAAACGGAACTTCATCTGTAAGTTTTGGCGGACAAACAACAAGAATTAAAATGGGAGCAGAGTTTCTTTCTGCACTTAGAAACACTTCTGAAACGGTTGCTACGTTAAACGCAAAATTTGCTCATTCTGCAGGAGATAATAATTTTTCTGACGCAGATTTAAATGCATCTTCTAAAAACATTAGAAGTAAAGTTGCTGCCTCAACAGATTTTTACTCGGCAAATACTACGGATGCAACAGCAATAAAAACACAATTTGATTCTTGGATTGAAGCACAAGTAAATAATGTTTTTCCTAATTGGGAAATAGATGCTTCTGCAGGAGTTGCAGGTAAAATTCAACAAGCTGGTGGTGGTTCTGTAAGGTATGTTAATAAAAAAGGTGTAGAATATAATCAATTAATAGCTAAAAGTTTAATTGGTGGTTTAATGGTAGATCAAATTTTAAACAACTATTTAAGTACTGCTGTTTTAGATGCAGGAACAAATATTGCAGATAACAACGGAGATGTTTTATTAAGCGGTAAAAATTACACTTCTATGGAACATAAATGGGATGAAGCTTTTGGTTATTTATACGGAAACGAAGCAGATGTAACTGCACCAACTTATGATGCAGATAAATTTTTAAATGAATATTTAGGTAAAGTAAAAGGAAATGCAAATTTTAAAGGTATAGATGTTGTTGTTTACAATGCTTTCAAATTAGGAAGAGCTGCGATTACAGAAAAAGATTACAATACTAGAGATGCGCAAGCAGCAATCTTAAAAGAAAATATATCTACAGTTATTGCTGTTAGAGGAATTTACTATTTACAAAATGGTAAATTAAAATTAACATCAGACAAAGCAGCTGCTTTTCATGCATTGTCTGAAGCTTTAGGTTTTGTGTATAGCTTACAGTTTACAAGAAAACCAAATTCTACAGAATCTTATTTTACAAAAGCAGAAGTAGATGGTTTTATGACAAAATTACAAGTGGGTAATGGTTTCTGGGATATTACAGAAGCAACTATAGATGAAGTTTCTAATGCAATTGCTGCCAAATTCAATTTTACAACAGAACAAGCAGGAATATAAATTACCAAGGTAATTAAAAAGCAAAAAGTAATCTTAACTGATTGCTTTTTGTTATTTTTGTGTCTTTATTTAGAATAAATAGAAATAATATGTTTAAAAATTTTTTAATACTTTTTATATTAGTAATTACAATTTATGCGTGTTCTTCATCTGAAAAAGGAGAACCAGCTGTAACAGATAGTTTCGATAGAAGTGCTATGTTGGTAAATATTGCAGACAACATCATAATACCTGCTTACGAAGATTTTAGCACTAAAATGAATGCTTTAAAAACTACTGGAGAAACGTTTACTGCAAACCCAAATCAAGTTAATTTAGATGACTTAAGAGCTTCTTGGTTAATTGCATATAAGGCGTGGCAACACGTAGAAATGTTTAATATTGGTAAAGCAGAAGAAATTCAGTTTTCATTTTATATGAATATTTATCCATTAACAGTAAAAGATGTTGAAGATAATATTACTAATGGAAGTTATGACTTAACAAGTGTTAATAACCATGATGCGCAAGGTTTTCCTGCATTAGACTACTTATTATACGGTGTTGCAGATACAGATGCTACTATTTTAGAAAAATACACAACTGCCACTAATAACGATAATTATAAGAAATATATTACAGCTGTTTTAAATCAAATGAACACGCTTACAACAAGTGTTGTATCAGATTTTAAAGCACAAAGAAATACGTTTATTGCAAGTACACAAAATACGGCTACAAGTGTTGTAAATCAACTAATAAACGATTATATCTTTTATTATGAAAAAGGGTTGAGAGCTAATAAATTTGGAATTCCAGTGGGTGTTTTTTCATCAACTCCATTACCAGAAAAAGTAGAAGGATTTTATAAAAATGATGTTTCTAAAGAACTGGCTTTAGAAGCTTTAACAGCTGTAAAAAATTTATTTGAAGGTAAATATTATGCTTCATCTACTGTAGGTCTTGGTTTTAAAGATTATTTAATAAAGTTGAATAGAACAGATATTGCAACAAGTATTACAAATCAGTTTAATTTAGCTACTACAGAAATTAATAAATTAGACAAGAGCTTTTCAATACAAATAAACACGGATAATACTGCAATGACAAAGTCTTTTGACGAATTACAAAAAGCTGTAGTTTTGCTAAAAGTAGATATGCTACAGGCATTTAATATTAATGTAGATTATGTTGATGCTGATGGAGATTAATCAAAATGAATTAAACTAAAATAAGCACCTGATTTTCTATTGATTAATCAATGATAATCAGGTTTTTTTATGTTGAATAAAAGACTTAAATACAATTTTAAAGAACAAACAAGTAGTGCCCCTTTGGCAATATTTCGTTTGTTTTTTGGGCTGATGCTATTTGCAAGCATCGTTCGATTTTGGGCAAATGGTTGGATAGAAAAATTGTACTTAGTTCCAAAATTTAATTTCACCTATTTCGGTTTTAGTTGGATACAACCACTTGGGAATTATACCTATTTGCTTTTTATTATTTGTGGGCTGTCTGCACTCTTTGTCGCTTTTGGATATAAATACAGAATTGCAATTATCACCTTTTTTCTATCGTTTTTGTACATAGAATTGTTAGACAAAACTACCTATTTAAATCATTATTATTTTATAACGATTCTTAGTTTCTTGCTGATTTTTCTACCCGCTAACGCTTATTTTTCGGTAGATGCTTTTATCAGAAAAAAACAATACAAACACATACCAAAATGGACTATCGATAGTATTAAACTGTTATTAGTAATCGTTTATTTTTATGCTGGTTTAGCGAAACTAAATTCAGATTGGTTGTTTAGAGCAATGCCTTTAAAAATTTGGTTGCCATCTAAATATGATTTGCCATTTATTGGCGAAAATTTAATGCAGCAAAACTGGTTTCACTTTGCGATGAGTTGGTCTGGTATGTTGTATGATTTGGTAATTCCTTTTTTATTGTTGTATAAGAGAACACGTTTTGTAGCTTTTCTATTCGTAATTTTTTTCCATGTATTTACAAGAGTTTTGTTTCCAATTGGTATGTTTCCTTTTATTATGATTGTTTCTGCACTAATTTTCTTTGATGCAAAATTGCATTATCAAATTATAAACTTTATAAAAACATACATTTTAAAAACAAAAAAAACACTTGTATTAGTAGATGATTTTCATTTTTCAAACGGTAAAAGAAAAGTACTTTTAGTTTTATTTGGTGTGTTTTTTGTCATTCAAATTTTACTTCCTTGGCGTTATTTACTATATCCAGGAGAGTTGTTTTGGACAGAAGAAGGCTATCGTTTTTCATGGAGAGTGATGCTCATGGAAAAAGCAGGAAGCACTAATTTTAAAATTGTAAACTTAGAATCTGGTACTTATTTTAGAGTAAATAACACCGACTTTTTAACCTCATTTCAAGAAAAACAAATGAGCTATCAGCCAGATTTTATATTAGAATACGCACATTTTCTAGGAGACCATTTTACAAAACAAGGCCATAAGAATGTTGGTGTTTTTGCAGACAGTTATGTAGCTATAAACGGTAGATTAAGTACGAAATTTATAGATGAAGAAGTCGATTTATATCAGCAAAAAGCATCATTAAAACATAAAGATTGGGTGTTGCCATTTCAATCAGAAATAAAAATTAAAGGAATATAAATAATGAAATTTAGGATACTAATTATATTATCAATCTTGTTGCAAACAAGTGTTTTTAGTCAATATAAAATAACGGGGGTTATTGTTTCAGAAGGAAATAAACCGATTAATAAAGTTCAGATTTATGACGAAACAGGCGGTTTATTAGCACAAACTGGCATTTTAGGAAAGTTTAGTTTTTCTACAGAGAAAACAAAATTACCCTTAATTTTTTATGTGGAAGAATATCGCCTTAAAAACGTATTTGTTCAATTAAAAGATTTTGCAAATTTAAAAGTAACCTTAGATAATTTTTCAGAGAATTTATCTGAAATTCAAATTAAAGCAAGAAAAGAAAAAGTTTTTGAATTGAAGCGTTTAAAAGACGTAGAAGGAACTTCAATATTTGCAGGAAAAAAGACCGAAGTTATTTTAGTAAATCAATCTACAGCAAATTTAGCAACCAATAATGCACGTCAGATTTTTAATCAAATTGCAGGTTTAAATATTTATCAGAATGACGATGCAGGTTTGCAATTAAATATTGGTGGTAGAGGCTTAGATCCAAATAGAACAGCCAATTTTAATACACGTCAAAATGGGTATGATATTAGTGCAGATGTTTTAGGATACCCAGAAAGTTATTACACGCCAGCAGCAGAAAGTTTAGAAGAAATTCAAGTAATTAGAGGTGCAGCTTCACTTCAATACGGTACACAGTTTGGTGGTTTGGTAAATTTTGTCACTAAGAAACCAACAAAAGAACAAGAGATTGTTTTTAGAAATACTGCAGGTAGTTTTGGGTTGTTTACCAACTTTACAAGCTTAAGTGATACGCAAGGAAAATGGAGCTATTATACGTTTTTAAACTATAAAAGAGGAGACGGATTTAGACCAAACTCTAATTTTGAATCTAAAAATGCCTTTGTGCATGTTGGGTATCAATTTAATGAAAAAAGTAACCTTTCTTTAGAGTTAACAGTTTTAGATTATCTCGCGCAACAAGCTGGTGGTTTAACAGATGCTATGTTTAATGAAGCCCCCTACCAAAGCAATAGAGCGCGTAATTGGTTTCAAGTAAAATGGTTTTTGTATAACTTAAAATGGGAACATAAATTCTCTAATAAAACCAATTTTTCTTTTAATTTCTTCGGATTAGATGCGTCTAGAGATGCGCTAGGTTTTAGAACAAATAGAGTAAATCAAGTAGATCCTGGTTCTGAAAGAGATTTGATAAAAGGAACTTTTAAGAATTTTGGTTTTGAAACCAGATTATTAAGTAATTATAGAATATTCGATAGAAAAGCAACTTTTTTAATAGGAACAAAGTTTTACAAGGCGAACAATACAAATATGCAAGGTCCTGGTTCAGATGGCTCCGATGCAGATTTTGAAATGCGCTTAGATAAATATCCTAATTATCCGAGACAATCAGACAGTAGGTTTCCTAATTTAAATGTGTCTTTATTTGGTGAAAATATTTTTTATGTAAATGATAAATTGTCTATAACTCCTGGTTTTAGAATGGAATATATTAACACCAAAAGAGATGAGATTATAAAGGATATTGTTACAGATGCTGCAGGAAACGTAATTAATGATAATTTAAGAGATGAGGAAGAATCTAATGAAAGAAACTTTATCCTATTAGGTGTTGGAACCAGTTATAAATACAGTAAATCGTTAGAGTTTTATGGAAACATTTCTCAGAACTATAGATCTGTAACTTTTTCTGATATTAGTACTGCAAACCCAGCTTTTGAAATTTCACCAGACATTACAGATGAAAAAGGGTTTACTATTGATGCTGGTCTTAGAGGAAATTATAAAAATTATTTTTCTTATGATGCCAATGTATTTGGAGTCTTTTATAACGACAGGATTAACATTTATACAAGAGCAGATGGTAAAGCCGAAAGAGATAATATTGGTGATGCAAGAATTTTAGGAATTGAAAGTTTAATCGATTTTAATTTGAAGAAAGTTTTTGATATGAATTCAGAGTATGTTTTAAATTACTTTATAAATTCATCATTTATTACTTCAGAATATACAAAATCAGAAAAAAATGGTGTTGTTGGTAATGAAGTTGAGTTTATTCCGAACATAAACTTAAAAACAGGTATTCGTTTTGGGTATAATAACTTTTTATCGAGCTTACAATACTCTTATTTATCTCGTCAGTTTTCTGATGCTACAAATGCACCTGGAGGAAGTATTAGTGGGGTCACAGGAGAAATACCAGCCTATAGTATTTTAGACTTTTCTATGTCTTATACCTACAAGTTTGCAAAGCTAGAAGCAGGTGTAAATAATGTATTAGACAATTCTTATTTTACAAGAAGAGCAACAGGTTATCCAGGACCAGGAATTATACCTTCTGCGCCCAGAAATTACTATGTTGGTTTAGAATTAAAGTTTTAAGCAAAAATATTTGAGTTAATATCTCGAGGTTTTTTTTTGAATGATATGTTTTTCCCAATAAAAATTGTATAGTTTTTACAAAATTTCATTTCTTTCTGATGGTATTAAACGATGAATAGTATTCTAATTTTTAAAACAACTTTTAATCGCTTAATTATTTTAAACGATTCATTATAAATAAGCTAAAGTTCTTATAAAAAAACAATAATTATTTTTTTATAAGAACTTTATTCTCAATAATAAGTTGTAAATTTGCTCGCAATTATACCTTAATTGCAACATGACAGCACACAACAACAAAATTTTAGGTGAAGGATTAACATATGACGATGTTCTTTTAATTCCAGCCTATTCAGAAGTACTTCCAAGAGAAGTAAGTATACAAACAAAATTTACTAGAAATATTACCATTAACGTACCAATTGCATCGGCAGCAATGGACACTGTTACAGAGTCTGCTTTGGCAATTGCTATTGCAAGAGAAGGTGGTATTGGTGTTTTACATAAAAACATGACTATTGAGCAACAAGCGCAAGAAGTTAGAAAAGTAAAACGTGCAGAATCTGGTATGATTCTAGATCCTTTTACACTTCCTTTAACAGCAACTGTTTTAGATGCAAAAGCAAGCATGCAAGAACATAGTATTGGAGGAATTCCTATTATTGATGATAACGGAACTTTAAAAGGAATTGTTACCAATAGAGATTTGCGTTTTGAGCATGATGGAAAAAAGCCAATTGTAGATGTAATGACAAGTGAAAACTTAGTTACTGCAGCTGTTGGAACTTCTTTAAATGATGCTGAAAAAATTCTTCAAAATTATAAAATTGAAAAACTTTTAATTGTTGATGATGCCTTCAAGTTAAAAGGGTTAATTACATTTAGAGATATTACTAAAGTGACTCAGAAACCAATTGCAAACAAAGATACTTTTGGTAGATTAAGAGTTGCTGCTGCGTTAGGTGTTACTAGTGATGCTGTAGAAAGAGCACAAGCTTTGGTAAATGCTGGTGTAGATGCTGTAATTATTGATACGGCGCACGGACATACCAAAGGTGTAGTTACTGTTCTAAAACAAGTAAAAGCTAAGTTTCCAGATTTAGATGTTGTTGTTGGTAATATTGCAACAGGTGCTGCTGCTAAATACTTAGTTGAAGCAGGAGCAGATGCAGTAAAAGTTGGTATTGGGCCTGGTTCTATTTGTACAACAAGAGTTGTTGCAGGTGTTGGTTTTCCTCAGTTTTCTGCTGTTTTAGAAGTTGCAGCAGCTATTAAAGGTAGCGGAGTTCCTGTAATTGCAGATGGAGGAATTCGTTATACTGGAGATATACCAAAAGCAATTGCTGCTGGTGCAGATTGTGTTATGTTGGGTTCTTTATTAGCAGGAACAAAAGAATCTCCTGGTGAAACAATTATTTACGAAGGGAGAAAATTTAAGTCTTATAGAGGAATGGGATCTGTTGAAGCCATGAAACAAGGTTCTAAAGATCGTTATTTTCAAGATGTTGAAGCAGATATTAAGAAATTAGTTCCTGAAGGAATTGTAGGTAGAGTTCCTTATAAAGGAGATTTAGATGAAAGTATTCATCAGTTTATTGGTGGTTTACGAGCAGGAATGGGATATTGTGGTGCAAAAGATATAGAAACGCTAAAAGAAACTGGGCAATTTGTAAGAATTACCGCAAGTGGAATTAATGAAAGTCATCCGCATGATGTTGCTATTACAAAAGAATCTCCGAATTATAGTAGAAGATAAAAATAAATATTTATATATTTTAAAAGCTCAAGAATAAAATTCTTGAGCTTTTTTGTTTTTTAATAATTTGAAAATTTCTGGTAACATTAGATGTTAAGGTAGGTTCTTAAAATTGTTACTAATCCTTACTATTTTCATCTTTATTCAATTTTAATACTTTTAACCCGACTGCCATTAAAACAATTGAAATAGGAAGTATTAGTAGATTCCATTGTAGGTTATCAATATTTACAAAAACAATCTCTAGGAATTTTACGAATAGAATAATGACAATAACTTCGGCCAAAATATTTTTTAAATGACCAATATTTGGTGTTTGAATCCAGTTTAGCACACCATTGTTTTTAACACTAGATGTGTTCGAAATAAACAAAGTATATATGCCGTGTGCAAAAATAAAGAGGACTAATGCAATTAAAAATGTATCTAAAGATTTTATAAGGTATGTAATTCCAATATCTACTATATGTAAATGTTCTTTACCTTCTGGAATATAACTTAAAAAGAAAACACGAAATGCATTTAATGTTTTTAAAGCGCCTACAACAAATAAAAGGAAGGATCCTAAAAGTGAAAAGACAATAGCAATCCAACTTATGTATCTGAAGGAGTAAAATGGTTTTTTCATTATAAAAAGAGAATAATTTTGATGTGCATATTTGTTATTAAAACAATAAAACCCCGGTAAGTCCGGGGTTTTATTTTAAATTTAATTGTTATTTTCAATTAAAAGAATCCCATTGGTTTCTTGTCATAAGAGATTAACATGTTTTTTACAACACGATAATGATCTAAAGCCATTTTGTGGTTTTCACGACCGAATCCTGATTCTTTCACACCACCAAAAGGAGCGTGAGCAGGATACGTATGGTATTGGTTTACCCAAACTCTACCGGCTTGAATAGCACGTGGAACTTGGAATAATTCGTGAGCATCACGAGACCAAACACCTGCACCCAAACCATAAGGTGTGTCATTTGCGATTGCGATAGCTTCTTCAGTAGAACTGAATGTTGTTAAAGCTACAACTGGGCCAAAAATTTCTTCTTGGAAGACACGCATGTTATTCTTACCTTTTAATACTGTAGGTTGAATGTAGTATCCTTCAGAAAGTTCTCCTTCATAGTTACCAGCATCACCACCAGCTACAACTTCTGCACCTTCTTCTTTACCAATTTTAATATAGCTAAGAATCTTATCGTATTGTGGTTTAGAAACTTGAGAACCAATCATTGTTTCAGGATCTAATGGATTACCTGTTTTAATTGCTTTTAAACGTACTTTCATTTTTTCGATGAAATCGTCAGCGATATCCTCGTGCACTAAAATACGAGACGGAGCTGTACAAATTTCTCCTTGGTTTAGTGCAAACATTAATGCACCTTCAATAGCTTTGCTATAGAAATCATCGTCTTGATCTGCTACAGATGGAAAAAATACGTTAGGTGATTTACCTCCTAATTCCATAGTTACAGGAATAATGTTTTCTGCTGCATTGTGTAAAACTTTACGTCCAGTTTCCGTAGAACCTGTGAAAGAAAGTTTTGCAATACGTTTAGACGTTGCTAAAGCTGCACCAGCTTCTGCACCAAAACCAGTTACAATGTTTAATACACCTGCTGGTAAAATATCACCAATAAGTTCCATTAAAGCAATAACACTTGTAGGAGTTTGTTCTGCTGGTTTTACAACCGCTGTACAACCTGCTGCTAAAGCTGGCGCTATTTTCCAAGCTAACATTAACATTGGAAAGTTCCATGGGATAATTTCTCCAACAACACCTATAGGTTCATGTAATACGATACTTACAGTGTTTTTGTCGTGTTCAGAAATACTTCCTTCATCTGCACGAATAACTCCTGCGAAATAACGGAAATGATCAATACAGTAAGGAATATCTGCTGCACGAGACTCACGAATTGGTTTCCCATTATCGATAGTCTCTAAAGTTGCAAGGTATTCGAAGTTGTCTTCCATTACTTGTGCAATTTTTAATAAAGCATTACTACGTTCTGTAGCTGATGATGTGCTCCAAGTTGGGAACGCTTCGTGAGCAGCATCAAGAGCAAGATCAATATCTTCTTGAGTTGAACGTGCTGCTTGGGTAAATACTTTACCGTCTACTGGAGATACGTTATCGAAATACTGCCCTTTAACAGGAGCAACGAATTTACCGCCAATAAAGTTCCCATATCTTTCTTTGAATACAGGTTTAGTTACATTTGCCATAATTATTTATTTTTAATTTTGATTCTTAATAGATACTTGCTAAAACAAGTGTTGTTTAATTATGGTACAAATGTACTTCGGTTTGTAAGGTTTCTATTTACGGAAACGGTCCAATAACTTATGAAAAAAGGTCAATGTGTTTTTTTATGTAAATAAGTATTTAATAATTACATTTAACTTACTGTTAATCAATTTATTGTATTTTTATTTTTTTATTTTGAAATATCTGTTGGACTCATTCCGAATTTCTTTTTAAAAGCTACACTAAAGTTAGACAGGTTGTTATAACCAATATCTAGATAAATATCAGAAGCTTTCAAATCTCCTTTTTGTAACAGTTCTTTTGCTTTTTGTAAGCGTTTTTCTTGAAGCCATTTTCCAGGTGGTTCTTTATATTCGTTTGTAAAATGACGCTTAAAAGTAGATAAACTCATATTACATAAGAAAGCAATTTCTTCTAATTTTAAATTAGAGTACACATTACTTTCTACAATGCTCTTGAAAGGAGAAACCTCTTTAGAAATTAAAGAGTGCAAATAATATTCGAAACTCGATCCGTATTTATTGAGCAAATACAACATAATCTCTTCAAATTTTAAAACCAATAAAGCATCACTAAAACTATGGTCTGTAAATGTAGTAGAAGAGAGAGAGTTTATAAAAGCGGCTAAATAATCATCATTTTCTATTACAAAATAGGGCACATCTTCTTTGTAAGGTTTTACATTATTGGTATACTTACTTAAAAAATCTGTAAGTTTTTTTTCAGAAAAAAAGAAAAGCTTACAGTAATAAACAGCTTCTGTGTCTAATAATTCTGTCCATAACCAATTCCCTTTTTTTAATAATAAAGATTGTTTGTTATTTACTGCTTTTGAGGTATTCGCAAAATGTACTTGTTTTTTTCCTACTTGAAGAAAGCTAAACATATTCATACTTAGATTGACTTTACTTTTTACGACATCGTTGGTCATTTTAAAATCATAAACAAATATGTCTTGTGGTTCATTTTTCTTCTTAAAATATATCTCAGGAATATTTTCTATAGGCATAGTTGTACGTTTTAATATCTATTTTGAAGTTTCTGTGAAATCAAAATTACTAAAAAAACAGCCGACCTTTTAATAAACGCTCTTTTAAGAATAAACATTCGCTTAATAAACTTTTAGATAAGTAAGTATAAAGTATGTTAATAATGAAAAAAAAGTACTCATTACAGCCTATTTTATTACATTGGCTGTATATTGCGCACTTAAAAATAATCTTTAAAAAGACGCTTAAAGTCTTTTACTAATTAGCATATAATATGAAACGTTTATTTTCAAATTTACTATTTAAAGTTTTTATTGCCATCGTTTTAGGTATTGTTTTTGGTTTATATTTACCAGAATCTGTAAACAGAGTTTTTACAACTTTTAATTCATTTTTCGGACAGTTTTTGAATTTTTCTATTCCTTTAATAATCATGGGGCTTATAATGCCAGCAATTTCTGATTTAGGAAAAGGTGCCGGTAAATTATTATTACTTACGGCAGCTATTGCATATGGTTCTACTTTGTTTTCTGGGTTTATGACATATTTTACAGCTTCAAATATATTTCCACAACTTTTAGAATCACACGTTAATGATGCCGCACTAATTGCAGATTCTGGTCGTGAATTGTTACCTTATTTTAGTATTACCATTCCGCCAGTATTAGATGTAATGTCTGCTTTAGTTTTAGCCTTTGTTATTGGTTTAGGCTTGTCATATCAAGAAAAATCAACTTTAAAATTTGTGGTTAGAGATTTTCAGAAGATAATAATGCAACTTATAGAAAATGTAATCGTTCCGTTATTGCCATTATTTATTTTAGGAATATTTGCAAGTATGTCTTTTAGCGGAAAGGTATTCTCTATATTATCTGTATTTATAAGTATTATTGGTGTTATTTTCGCCTTGCACATCTTATTATTGTTACTTCAATATACAATTGCAGGTGCACTTATAAAGAAGAATCCTTTAAAATTATTGGCAACAATGATGCCTGCATATTTTACTGCATTGGGTACACAATCTTCAGCAGCTACTATTCCAGTAACCTTAGAGCAATGTTTAAAAAACGGTGTTTCAGAAAAAATTGCAGGATTTGTTATTCCGTTATGTGCAACCATTCATTTGTCTGGTAGTATCATGAAAATTACAGCTTGTGCAATGGCTTTAATGATTTTAGAAGGTATGCCTTTTAGTTTTACACTTTTTGCTGGTTTTATTTTCATGTTAGGAATTGCAATGATTGCAGCACCGGGTGTTCCTGGAGGAGCAATTATGGCAGCTGTAGGAATTTTACAATCGATGTTAGGTTTTAACGAAGAAATGTTAGGTTTAATGATTGCTTTGTATATTGCTATGGATAGTTTTGGTACTGCTTGTAACGTTACCGGAGATGGCGCTATTTCTATAGTGGTAAATAAAATCACGAAGCAAAAGTTGGTTGTCTAAAGACCTAAAAATATCAGTTAAAATATATAAAAAGGTCGTTAAGTTTTAAAATTTAACGGTCTTTTTATATTCAAAATTATATGGTAGAACCTCCCTTATTATAATGCCTTATTTTGAATAAGCACCAGAAGAATATGTTAACTCGTAACTATGTGTGTAGATTTCAAAAACAATACCAAACGGATCTTCAACATAACACATTTTAAAAGGCTTGTCTTTAGGATAGTATTCTCTAATTGGCATCCTTTGTTTACCTCCATAAGATACAATTTTAGCGATAAGATCTTCTATGTTTGGATCTTGTATGCAAAAATGAAAAAGCCCTGTATTAAAAGGATTGAATTCCGGAGCTTCTTTAACTCCATGCGGAAAAGAGAATAACTCAATTCCAATTCCGTCGGAAGTTGCTAAATGCGCAATTTCAAATTCCGTCCATTCGTCTCCAAAAACGTCAATACACATTTGACCAATGGCGGTTTCTGTTTCTTTTTTAACTGTAGAAGGTTCCATAATTACATACCAACCCATTATTTCTGAATAGAATTTTACAGCTTCCTTTATATTGGGAACTGTAAGTCCGATATGTGAAAATGATTTAGGATAATTTTTATTAGTTGTCATGTCTTTTAATTTAAATTACAAAATTAGATTATATTTGCTTAATAGGCAATAACTAACTAAAAAGTGCTATAGTTACTAAAAGGAGTAAAATAATGATTATCAATAGTGTAAATACATAATTTTGATTAAAAATAATAATTGTCCCTTACAATATACAATGTATTTAATAGGAACAAAATGGAAACCTTTAGTTTTATTTCATTTATTAGAAGGTAGTTTGCGTTCTGGAATACTGCAAAAACACATCGAAGGTATTTCGAATAAAATGTTTACACAAACTGTTAGAGAGTTAGAAAAAGACGGACTTATTTCTAGAGAAATTTTTCCTGTGGTGCCTCCTAAAGTAGAATATAAATTAACGAATAGAGGTAAGTCTCTTGAGAATATTTTAAGAAGTCTAGATAAATGGGGGTTAGAAGATAGTTATAGATAATAAATAAAAAAAATGAATTATTAGTTAAAACAACTCTGTAATTAGTTTTTTTTAAAATTTATAAGAAGTTTTGGAATAAGAACGTTTTATTTACAAATGTATGTTAAAGTATAAATTTAACCTATTTGAATTTATATATTTGTGAGACAACCAAATTCTTATTTATATGAAAAAATTAATACTTCTTCTCTTTTTTATTTCCTTTTCAGTTTCGGCTCAAAAAGTAGATTTATCTTATTACTTACCAAAAGATGTAACGTATAACAAAAATATTCCAACGCCAGAATCTATTATTGGTCATGAAGTAGGTGAGTGGCATATTACACATGATAAGTTAGTAACATATATGAAAGCTTTGGCAGCTTCTTCAGATAGAATTTCTATTGAAGATAGAGGGAAAACCTATGAAGACAGACCTTTGTTACTTTTAACAATTACTTCTCTAGATAATCATCAGAATATAGAAAATATTAGAAAAAATCATATTAAAGCAACCAATAATAATTCGGTAGACGTTTCTAAAAACCCTATTGTAGTGTACCAAGGATTCTCTATTCATGGGAATGAGCCTAGTGGTTCTAATGCAGCTTTGGCTGTTGCTTATTACTTAGCAGCTGCAGAAGGAGCTGAAATAGATGATTTATTAAATAATACGGTTATTTTATTAGATCCTTCTTTAAACCCTGATGGTTTACAGCGCTTTGCGTATTGGGCAAACACCAACAGAAGTAAAAATATAAATCCAGATCCTAACGATAGAGAGTACTCAGAAATTTGGCCCCGTGGAAGAACCAATCATTATCAGTTTGATATGAACAGAGATTGGTTGCCAGTACAATTGCCAGAAAGCAAGGCAAGAATAGCAAGTTTTCATAAATGGTTGCCAAATATTTTAACAGATCATCATGAAATGGGAAGCAATTCTAGTTTCTTTTTTCAACCAGGAATTCCGAGTAGAACTAATCCGTTGACCCCACAAATGAATCAGGATTTAACAAAAGAAATAGGAACCTATCATGCAAAAGCGCTAGATAAAATAGGTTCTCTATATTATTCCGAAGAAAGTTTTGATGATTTTTATTACGGAAAAGGATCAACATTTCCAGACATAAATGGTGGTATTGGTATTTTGTTTGAACAAGGAAGTTCTAGAGGGCATGCTCAAGAAACTATAAATGGTGTTTTAACGTTTCCGTTTACTATTAGAAATCAGTTTACTGCTGCTTTATCTACTTTAGAAGCGGGTAGAAAAATGAGAGTTAAGATCTTAAAGTATCAGCAAGATTTTTACAAAGAATCTAGAAATACAGGTGCTAATAAAGCCATTGTTTTTGGTGATGAAAAAGATGCTGCAAAGAGCTATCATTTGGCAGAAGTTCTAAAACGTCATCAAATTAAAATTCATGATGTAAAAGACAATTTTACCCAAAACGGAAAAACGTTTAAAAAAGGGTATAGTTATGTAGTTCCTATGAATCAGAAGAATCATCGTTTGGTAAAAGCGATGTTCGATGTAAGAACTACTTTTAAAGATAGTTTATTTTATGATGTTTCTGCTTGGACTTTTAACCATGCTTTTGGCGTAGATTATGCAGAAAATGTTTCTGTTTCTAAAGTTGGGAATGAAATTTTAGATTTAAAAATGAAAGAAGGTGTTGTTTCTTTTAAAAGTGATTATGGGTATTTAATGTCTTGGAATGAATATTATACTCCGAAAGCTTTAAATGCAATTTTACAGAAAGGAATTCGTGCAAAAGTTTCTATGAAAAATTTTAATAATGGCGGAAACTCGTATGATTACGGAACCATCTTTATTCCTGTTCAGAATCAAGAATTAAATGCGTTAGAATTGTTTCAATTTTTACAAGAAATAGCACTAGAAAGTCATGTTTCTATAAACGGAGTTACTACTGGTTTAAATGACGGAATTGATTTAGGTAGTAATAATTTTAGCAATATTAAAAAGCAAAAAGTAGCCATGTTGGTTGGTGATGGAGTTGCAGGAAACGATTCTGGAGAAATTTGGCATTTGCTAGACCAACGTTTTGATATGGCTATAACGCGTCTAGATATGCGTTATTTTACCAGAATAGATATTAGTAAATACACTACAATTGTGGTTCCTAGTAGTTATAATTTAGGAAAAAGCGCAGAAGAAAAGTTGAAAACTTGGGTTCGAAATGGTGGCGTTTTAATTGGCTATAAAAATACAGCAAGATGGTTGGCTAGTAGTAAGTTTATAAGTTTAGAGTTTGATAAAGTGAAAACAGATACTATTAAAGCTGTTTCTTTTGAAAACAAATCTTTAAGATCTGGTGCACAAGTTATTGGTGGTGCTATTTTTGAAGCAAATGTAGACAGATCTCATCCTATAAATTTTGGATACAAAAATGAGAAATTAGCATTGTTTAGAAATTCAACCTTATTTATTAAAGCAGACAAACGTAGTTATAACAATCCTATTCAGTATACTTCTAATCCGTTATTAAGTGGATATATTTCTAAGGAAAATGCAAAAGTGATTAAAAACACAGTTCCTTTTAAAGTACAAAGAATGGGAAGAGGACGCGTACTTGTTTTTACAGATAATACTAATTTTAGAGCTTTCTGGTACGGAACAAACAAGTTATTAATGAATGCTATTTTCTTTGGAGATAAGATGTAGTTTTAATAAGTACAAGAGATAAAAAATGCTATGCGTTCACTATTTTAATTAGTAAATTCATAGCATTTTTTAATTTAGATATGTATTCTTTATAAATAAGTAAAGAGTTACGTGTAACAAAGTAGCTTATAACTCGTCTTTATAGTATAACCAACCAAAATTGTATTATGAGTTTTTTTAGAGTATTATTTGCTATTATTTTTCCGCCACTTTCTGTTATAGATAAAGGTTGTGGTTCTTTCTTTATTATCTTTTTATTAACCCTTTGTGGATGGATTCCTGGTGTAATTGGTGCTTTGGTAATTTTGAATAATCCTAAGAATTAATTTTAAAAAACGTCATTGCAAGGAACTAAACAATTAATTCATTAAAATTAATTAACCTGTTCTCCATTTTTAACAGGCTTAGAAGCTTGTAATAATACCACGTTTCCACCAGTATTATAAATACCTAAAACGAGTACTTCACTCATAAAATTGGCTATTTGCCTTGGTTTAAAATTGATGATCGCAGAAACTTGTTTATTTAATAAATCTTCTTTAGAGTACAAATCTGTTATTTGTGCACTTGTTTTTTTTATTCCTAAGGTGCCAAAATCGATTTTAAGTTGGTAGGCAGGTTTTCTTGCTTTCGGAAAATCGTTTACTTCAATAATAGTTCCTATTCTAATATCTACTTTTAGAAAATCTTCAAAGGTTATTTCTTCTTTCATACTTGTTATTTCTTTTTACCTAATTTCTGAATCACCCAAAGTGGTCCAATCAATAAAAACTGCAAATCTTTTGCAAAAGAAGGCTTTTTTCCTTCTACCTTATGTCCCCAGAATTGTCCAATCCAACCTACAACAAAGATAATTATAGATGCGTAGAGAAGATTAACAGTATTGCCTAACCAGAAGTTACCAATAATACAAAGCAGTATTACAAACAACATTTCCATAAAATACCAGAAACCTAAACGGAAATAAAAAAAAGAGATTAGAACGCCAGTAACAGCCGCCCAATTTTCAATTAATGGATTGTTTAGACCAAATGAATTTTCTAGAAATAGGTTTGGTATGCTCATTAAAAGCCCTATTACACTAAAAAAAATTAAAGGAACACAAATGTAATGTACTTGTTGGTTGGTTTCATTTTGATGGCTTATAGCATATTCATCAAACCATTGTTGTGCAGTTTTCATATTTTAAAATTAAATTTTAAATGTATGAGTATTTTAAGTAAAAAGAAAATTAAATTTATAAATTAGTTGCATTTAGCATTTGTATTGACATTATTTTTCAGTGATTTTCTTCAACATTCTTAAAGAACTGCTGTTTTCAGAATTTATAGACAAAGATTTATTGTAGTTATCAATGGCATTCACGGTATCTTTCGCTTCTAAATAAGCATCTCCTAAACTATCGAAAGTATTAGAACTCTTAGGATATAGCTGGGTGTTTATTTTTAAAATTTCAATTGCTTTTTCAAACTCATTATTTTTCATATAATTATATCCTGTTCTGTTAATAGTATATTGTCTAATTACAGGACTTAAAGAATCTTGTTTTTTTATTTCTAAGAATGCTTTTAAAGCTTTGTTATAGTTTTTTGCTTCAAAATATTCTGTAGGTGTTTTCTCACCAGGTTTCATTTTACTAAAAAGGTATTCTACACCTTTATGCTCTGTTTTTTCTGCTAATTTAATATGAATTTTAGGTGCACCTACAAATATTATTTTCTCATTTAATTCTTTCATGTAAAAAGAACTATCGTTTACTTTTAAAGGTTGAATATCTTCTCTACCACGCCACTTTATAAACAATTCTTTTTCTTTGAAATAGACTTCTAAAACTTCATTGGCATTAAATAAGTAACGTCCGGTTGTTTCAGAAATAAAATCTTCAGAATTTTTTGGTGAAGCACAACTAATGCATAAAAGGAATAGGATTGAAGGTAGAAGATGGTTTCTCATGATTGGTTTGGTAGATTGATTCTTTATTTTAGACGACTAATCTATAGGTTTTGTTACAGTTTATCGAAAAAATAAAAGATTTAATAAAATTAAATACAAACCATTCTTAGTAATGAAGTAATTTCTTTGCAAATGAAGAAGATTTCATTTACAAAGAAAAAACAACTTTAAAATATTTTATTCACCCTGTTTTAAATGTTAAATACTTTTAACAAAATCTAAGAATACTTTTTTATGCAGTTCAAGGTCTATATTAGGAGAAAGTGACGCACGTACAATATAATCCTTATCGCCTTCTTTAGTAGTACCTTGAGTAGAGGTTGCAGGTATGGTCCAATAGCAGCCTTTTAATTGTCCGTAACTTACACAGAATTTACTTTCATTAGGAATTTCTGTAATCATTAAATTGATTAACTTCAAGTTTAATGCTCTTTTGTAAGATTCTCTTTCTTTATCTGTAGTTCCTTTTGTAGGAAGGTCTAATGAAAAAACGGATGGAGTAAAGCCTTCTTCTGCCAATTCTTTTGAGACAAAATTAATTTTTGCTGCTGGTAGCGTAGCAGTAATAAAGTTTACAAAATCGCGAGTATTTACGTAAGCATCTGCAATTCTTTGGTTCATAGAAGGCAATTGTTTTGCCAATATTTCCATTTGAAGTGCTGTCGCTTCATTATCGCAAAGCTTTAGGTGAAGTTCTATTTTTTCCATTAAAGTTGCTGTTTTTACATTTCCTACACAATAACCAGCTGTACATTTTCCACCACTAGGAAATTTAGATCCACTTGCATAAGAAATTGTTCTAATAGATGATAAGATGGCATTTTCTCCTAAGAAATGTACATTCGGACAAAAAGTTTGGTCTAAAATAAAAACAGGATCAATAGCAATAGCACCATTTGCAGTTGTACGTTCTTTACTTAAAACTTCTTTTAGTTTTAAAAGATCTGGTACTTCAACTCTAGGATTTGTAGGAATTTCTGCAATTATATAAGGAATACCATCTTCTTGCGCAATTTTTGCCAAAATGGCATCTATACTTTGTACCATATCATTATCGCCATCTACAGGTAAATCTACCACTTCAACAGTATCTAAACAAGCTGCAACACGTCTTGCTTGGTCATTTGTACCACCATAACAGTTTGGCGGAACAATAATTTTAATGGCTTTACCTTGGTAGTTTTCTAGAGCATCATCAATCAAGCCCATCATAATGGCATATTGAATAGACAATCCACAAGAACCTACTAATGGTTTTATTGTTGTATCCGTAATTTCTTTAATCGATTCTAAAACAGCTATTTTATTCGTTTCTAAATTACTGTTTTTAATTTCTACGGAAGAATTCGCAACTAGAGATTCTAAGGCAGTAAGAGAATTAATCGGAGTCATTGCAATGGTCTCTCTTCTTCTTACATGCTGAATGTCTGAAATATACGTTTCGTTTTCTGCGCCATTCACTATTAAAACACTACCTAATTCTGAATGTGTGTTTATAAAGAAGTCAATATTTTTGGTAAGATTAAAATTACAAACCATCTCTTGTGCTTCCATAAAAATAGTACTTCCATCAAATGTAGAAATAGTTTCGGCATTTTCTACTTTCTGTAATTCAAAATTATAACCATAGATATTTCTAAGAACATCAGCATCAAAAAAGGCTGGCAATTCACCTTTGTAATTTATTTGAGTGTTTTTATTCTCTAATAAGTTTTTTCTAAGAATAGCTAATACAGGAATGGTCTGTGAAGAAAAAGTAATTACATTTTCAGAATTCACATTATTTAGGTTACCAATTGCCCATTCTAAAATACAAGACAAAGGATGCCCTAATCGAATATAATCGTAAGCGGTTGGTAATTTATCTAGTGCAGTTGCTTCTGAATTGTTGTTATCAAACAAGTCTTTAAATTGATCTAAAAACTGAACTTTAGCTAATTTTTCATCATAAATATCTAATCGATGGGTTGTTAGATTCAACCAACCTGTAGGCATATTTTCTAATACATCTTTTATATAATTTAGCGTTTTATTGTCTTGCATAATTTCATTTTTAAATAGACTGCTAAGATACATTAATTAGATTTTTTTAAAGTATTATGAGTTGTTTTTGTTATGTTTAGCCAGATGATTTGTTTAATATTAAAAAGTATTTGAAAGCTTAAGTTTTAAGCCTCTAAAAATTATAAAATAGAAGCTTTATTACTATTTTTAAAAAACTATTCTTCTATCAGTTTTTATAGATTACTTTCACTGTTTTTACTTTTTTCGTTCAGTAATGTAATCGTCCGTTTTTTCTTTAAACTTTGATTTTCCTTTTAAATTTTAATAGAAGTTATTTTAACGATATTGTCTTAGAGTCTTTAATACGTTTTTAAGGGAAGTGATTTAATGTATTAAAACTCGAACAGTCTCTTTATTTTGAAAATTTACTAACAGTTCTTTTTTTTCATTAAAAGTGAACTCAGATAAACTTTTAGCTGTGCCATTAAAATCACAGGGCAAATCTTGAAAATTATCAACGAAAACTTTTTTATTTTCGTCCCATAATGGGATATTAACCTTTTTTGTGCAAATATCTTCTTTCGAACAATTTAAAAATAAAGGGATACACAATATTAGAATAAAAGTGTGTCTAATAAATCTGTCTAATTTCATGTTTTGTCCTTTATAAGTCATTTTTTGTTTAGAAATTCTATCATAGTAAGTTAGAAGAATTTGTAACGATAAAATTACAAAATAATAAATTCATATTTATTTAGTTTATAGTAATTTATCAAAAAAAATAAAACAAGAATGATTTATTTTTTTTGATAAACCGTAATTTCTGTAGGAATTCAATAGATGGAAAACAACAAGAGTGTGAAGGGTGATTTTTTTGTTTCTTGGGATTTATCTTGAGAGAAGCTGAAGTGTAAATAAAAATGAAGTGAAAGTAGTAATAATAAAATGATAGTTCTTTGTAATAGTAATTATCAACTGTCTTCGATAAAACAATTTTAGAACTGATAAAATAGATAGACATCGTATCTTAGTATGAGGTATGTTTTTGATATAGAGTGATATATATCTTTCTTTAACAGTTGAAAATAATACTATTAGATTTATCTATAAGAATAGAACACATTAAAAACCTTATTTTTGGTAACTGATTCTAATTTGAATAATTAAAGAACAAACAAATGGCAAATACATTATTTGACAAAGTATGGGATTCACACGTTGTTCGTCAAGTTAAAGACGGACCAGATGTGTTTTTTATAGACCGTCATTTTATCCACGAAGTTACAAGTCCCGTAGCTTTCTTAGGTTTAGAAAGTAGAGGAAACAGTGTTGTATATCCTGCACGCACATTCGCAACAGCAGATCACAACACACCAACCATAAATCAGCATTTACCGGTTGCAGATCCTTTGTCTGCAAATCAATTAGATGCTCTAGAAAACAATGCTAAAAAACACGGAATTACGCATTGGGGTTTAGGGGATGAAAATAACGGAATCGTACATGTTGTAGGGCCAGAAAACGGGATTACATTACCTGGTGCAACGATTGTTTGTGGAGATTCTCACACGTCAACTCACGGTGCTTTTGGTGCAATTGCCTTTGGTATTGGTACTTCGGAAGTAGAGATGGTCTTGTCTACACAATGTATTATGCAATCGAAACCTAAATCGATGCGTATTAACGTAAACGGAAAATTAGGTTTGGGTGTAACACCTAAAGATGTTGCTTTGTATATTATAGCAAAACAAACAACCTCGGGTGCAACGGGTTATTTTATTGAATATGCAGGAGATGTTTTTGAAGACATGTCTATGGAAGGTCGTATGACGGTGTGTAACTTATCTATTGAGATGGGCGCACGTGGAGGTATGATTGCTCCAGATGCAAAAACGTACGAATATATTAAAGGACGTGCTCAAACTCCGAAAGGAGCCGCTTGGGACAAAGCGATGAAATATTGGGATACTTTATATACAGCAAAAGATGCAGAATTTGACGTAGAGTTTACGTACGATGCATCCGATATCGAACCAATGATTACGTATGGTACAAACCCAGGAATGGGAATGGGCGTGACAAAATCGATTCCATTAGCAGAAAATGTAGAAGGTGGCGTAGAAACTTACAGAAAATCTTTAGGATATATGTCTTTTAACGAAGGCGATTCTATGATTGGTAAAGAAATTGACTTTGTATTCTTAGGCTCTTGTACAAATGGTAGAATAGAGGACTTTAGAGGATTTTGTTCTATAGTTAAAGGAAGACAAAAAGCACCCAATGTTACTGCTTGGTTAGTACCGGGTTCGCATAAAGTAGTAGATCAAATAAAAGCAGAAGGTTTAGATAAAATTATTACAGACGCAGGTTTTGTTTTAAGAGAACCAGGTTGTTCGGCATGTTTGGCAATGAATGATGATAAAGTACCTTCAGGAAAATTATCTGTTTCAACATCAAACAGAAATTTCGAAGGAAGACAAGGTCCAGGTTCTAGAACTTTATTAGCAAGTCCTTTAGTTGCTGCAGCATCTGCGGTTGAAGGCGTGGTTACAGATCCGAGAACATTATTAAAAAAGCAATATGCTTAAAGCTTTATGCTATAAGCTAAAAAACAAATATTCGCCTAAAGCTTATCGCTTAAGGCATAAAGCAAAATAAAAATGGCTTACGATAAATTTGAAGTATTAACAAGTACAGCATATCCATTACCAATAGAAAATGTAGATACAGATCAAATAATTCCTGCTCGTTTCTTAAAAGCAACAGAGCGTGTAGATTTTGATGTCAACTTTTTTCGTGATTGGAGATACAACCAAGACGGAACACCAAAACCAGATTTTCCTTTAAACAAAAAAATGCATGCAGGTTCTAAAATATTAGTAGGAGGTAGAAATTTTGGCTCTGGTTCTTCTAGAGAGCACGCAGCTTGGTCTGTGTACGATTTCGGATTGCGTTGTGTAATTTCTTCAGCATTTGCAGATATTTTTAAAAATAACTGTTTAAATGTAGGTGTTTTACCGGTTCAGGTTTCTGCAGAATTCGCAGATACGCTATTTGCTGCAATTATGGCAGACCCAAAAACAGAAATTAAAGTTGATTTGCCAAACCAAACAGTAACATTAGTTGCAACAGGTGAATCTGAATTTTTTGTAATTAATACCTACAAAAAAGACAACATGTTAAATGGTTTTGATGATATTGATTACTTAAAAAACATCGAAAACGAGATTACAGAGTTTGCTAAAACAAGACCATTTTAAAAATAACTTTTAAGGTTAAGGTATGGCAAGAAGAAAGATTGAAATTATGGATACGACACTTCGAGATGGAGAACAAACATCTGGAGTGTCGTTTTCAGTTTCAGAGAAATTAACAATCGCAAAATTATTGTTAGAAGAATTAAAAGTAGATCGCCTAGAAATAGCATCTGCCAGAGTTTCTGAAGGCGAATTAGAAGCAGTTAAAAAAATAACTTCTTGGGCTTCTGAAAACAATTGTTTAAACAAAATAGAAGTGTTAACTTTTGTTGATGAAGGAAAATCTATCGAATGGATGTTAGAATCTGGAGCAAAAGTCCAGAATTTACTAACCAAAGGTTCTTTAAATCACTTAACACATCAGCTTAAAAAAACACCAACACAACATTTTGCAGATATAAAAACAACTATTGATTTAGCTACAAAACATGATATTAAAACCAATGTTTATTTAGAAGATTGGTCTAATGGAATGCGAAATTCCAAAGCATACGTTTTTGAATATTTAGATTTCTTAACGGCTCAAAATATAGAACGCGTTTTATTACCAGATACTTTAGGAGTTTTAACTCCAGATGAAACTTTTAAATTTATTACTGAAGTTCGTCAGAAATATCCAACAACACATATTGATTTTCACGGTCATAATGATTACGATTTAGGAGTTGCCAATGTAATGGAAGCTGTTAAAGCAGGAGCAAACGGATTGCATTTAACCATTAACGGAATGGGAGAACGTGCAGGAAATGCGCCAACGGCAAGTGTTATTGCGGTAATTAATGATTTTCTGAAGGAAGTTGAAATCACTGTAAATGAGAAAGCACTAAATAAAGTGAGTAAGTTGGTTGAAACATTTTCAGGCTTTCGGATTCCTGTAAATAAACCTGTTGTAGGCGCCAATGTGTTTACCCAAACAGCCGGAATTCATGCCGATGGAGATAACAAAAATAACCTCTATTTTAACGATTTAATGCCAGAACGTTTTGGTAGAAAACGGAAGTATGCCTTAGGAAAAACATCTGGAAAGGCAAATATTCAGAAAAACTTACAAGATTTAGGAATTAGCTTAAATGATGATGAACTAAAGAGAGTTACCCAAAGAATTATAGCGTTAGGAGATAAGAAAGAAGTTGTTTCACAAGATGATTTACCTTATATTATTTCTGATGTTTTAGACAGCGATACTATTGAAAAACGTGTTATTGTAGAAAATTATGTATTAACACACTCTAAAGGATTAAAACCATCTACTACAATAAAATTAAAAGTAGAAGGTCTTATTTATGAGGAACACGCGCAAGGAGATGGGCAATTTGATGCCTTTATAAACGCATTAAGAAAGTTGTATAAAACACATAGTAAAAAAGATTTACCTGTATTAATTGATTACGCAGTAAGAATTCCGCCAGGAAGTAATTCAGATGCATTGTGTGAAACGATTATTACTTGGAAACTAGAAGAAAAAGAATTTATTACACGTGGGTTAGATTCAGATCAAACAGTATCTGCAATTAAAGCCACAGAGAAAATGTTGAATATTATTTAATACAAGCTGTCATTCCGAAGGAAATATGACTGAAGGAATCTTTGTTATCTAACAAACAGATTGCTTCGTGCCTCGCAATGACAAAAAAACAAAATACATGAAATTAAATATCGCAGTATTAGCAGGAGACGGAATTGGACCAGAAGTAATAGACCAAGCCGTAAAAGTATCGGATGCCGTTGCTAAGAAATTCAACCATAAAATCACATGGAAACCAGCTTTAACGGGTGCAGCTGCAATTGATGCAGTTGGTGAGCCTTATCCAGATGAAACGCATGCTATTTGTATGGCTTCAGATGCTGTATTATTTGGTGCAATAGGACATCCAAAATATGATAATGATCCTTTGGCAACCGTTCGTCCGGAACAAGGATTGTTAAAAATGCGTAAGAAATTAGGTTTATTTGCAAATGTAAGGCCAACATTTACGTTTCCATCTTTATTAGATAAATCCCCTTTAAAAAGAGAAAGAATAGAAGGAACAGATTTGGTTTTTCTACGTGAATTAACTGGAGGAATTTACTTTGGTGAAAAGGGTAGAAGAGATGGTGGTGAAACCGCATTTGATAATTGTGTATACACAAGAGCAGAGGTAAAAAGATTGGCTGTAAAAGGTTTTGAATTAGCAATGACGCGTTCTAAGAAATTATGTTGTGTGGACAAAGCTAATGTTTTAGAAACATCTAGATTATGGAGAGAAACAGTACAGTCTATGGAAAAAGATTATCCAGAAGTTGCCGTTTCTTATGAGTTTGTAGATGCAGTTGCTATGCGTTTGGTACAATGGCCAAATAGTTATGATGTTTTAATTACTGAAAACTTATTTGGAGACATTTTAACGGATGAAGCTTCTGTAATTTCTGGTTCTATGGGCTTAATGCCTTCAGCTTCTTTAGGAACAGAGAATGCCTTATTTGAACCTATACACGGTTCATATCCACAAGCAACAGGGTTAAACATAGCAAATCCTATGGCGACTGTTTTATCTGCAGCAATGCTATTTGAAAATTTTGGGTTACATGAAGAAGGAAAAACAATTAGAAATGCTGTAAATAAAGCATTAGATGCAGGTTTTGTTACTGAAGATTTAGCTGATGGAGGAAAATCTTATGGTACAAAAGAAGTAGGAGACTGGTTAGCAGCAAATATCTAGTATTTACTACTTTATATATATTATAAAAGCTCTCTTTTCAGAGAGCTTTTATTTTGTTTTTTAAATTTTTGTTAATGATAAGTATAAGTTTTCTGCAATTTTTAGAATAGTATTGAATAATGCTAATTACAAAGTGTATACAGCTTTAAGCGTTGGTTTTTCCGTAATACTTTTTTCGTAGCCAAAAGGAAACTCGAACCAATAAAATCAATGCAGGAACTTCAACCAGTGGTCCAATTACTCCTGCAAATGCTTGCCCAGAGTTCAATCCGAAAACAGCAATAGCAACAGCAATTGCCAATTCAAAATTATTTCCTGCTGCTGTAAAAGCTACTGCAGTTGTCTTATCATATGCTGCTCCTGTTGCCTTAGTAACGAAAAAACCAATGATAAACATTAATGTAAAATATATAAGTAAAGGAATTGCAATAATTACTACGTCCATTGGAATTTCAACAATTAATTCTCCTTTTAGTGAGAACATAACTACAATGGTAAATAAAAGAGCAACTAAAGTTATTGGCGAAATTGTTGGAATAAATTTATTTGTATACCATTCTTCACCTTTTAGTTTCACTAGAATTAATCTGCTTAATATTCCCATTACAAATGGAAGACCCAAATATATTGCTACACTTTCTGCAATTGTTCCGATTGAAATATCTACAATTGCACCTTTAAATCCAAAATAGGGAGGAAGAACCGTTATAAAAAGCCACGCATAAAAACTGTATGCAAATACTTGAAAAACACTATTTAACGCAACTAAACCTGCCCCATATTCGCTACTTCCTTCTGCGAGGTCGTTCCATACTAAAACCATTGCAATACAACGTGCCAAACCAATTAAAATTAGTCCAACCATATATTCGGGATAATCTCGTAGAAATGTAATTGCTAAAACAAACATTAAGACGGGACCAATTACCCAGTTTAGAATAAGTGAAATAGATAGAATTTTTGTATTTCTGAAAACTTTTGGTAAGAGCGAGTAATTAACCTTTGCTAAAGGAGGATACATCATTAATATCAAACCAATTGCAATCGGAATGTTTGTTGTTCCGCTATTAAATGAATTTATAATGTTAGGAAATGTCGGAATAAAATAGCCAAGTCCAATTCCCAAAGCCATTGCTACGAATATCCAAAGAGTTAGATTTCTGTCAAGAAAGCTTAATTTTTTTGTTGCCATTTTTTATGAGTTTATTTGAGAAAAAACGTAAAATAATTCTGTTACAATTTGTAGACTTCTTTCTTTATACTTTTCAGCTTGTTGAGGTGTATTATCAAATATTTTTGGGTCTTCAAAAGTTATTGGAATGCGTTTTTCTGCACCAGCAATAAACGGACAACCTCCATCAGCTTGTGAACAAGTCATAATCGCAGCAAATTCAGATTTTGGATTAAAATCATCATCCAACGTTTTTGAAAATCCGATTATTGGGTGCCCATTATCCGCATATTTAATACTGTATATGGGATTACTACCTTCAGAAATAGTTTTAATTTTAAAACCTGAATTTTGTAAAGTTTCAGCAACCATTGGAAAAAGTGAGGTACTTTCTGTTCCGCCTGAATAACAAAAAACGTTTTTAACATTAAAGTAGTTAGCCATTGTTTGTGCCCAAACTTGGGTCAAATGACTTCTTCGTGAATTGTGCGTGCAAATAAAGTTGATCCTAATTTCTTGATGATTTTTAACTTTTGATTGAATAAAATCTGTTAGCGGTTGTAAAACTGTTTTACGTTCATCTGAAATAGTTTGAGGAGTTAATTGCTCAATTAATTTTTTTATTTCTGAAAATAGGGTTGAATCTGATTTCATCATTTCTATAAGTTTTTTTTTAGCAGCAACCGCTTCCTGGTTCGCAAGAATTTCCTGCTTGGATTTGAGAAATTTGAGTTTTTGTCTTTTCTACAGGAATACCACATTTATCTGGAGCCAAACAATCCGTTAGTTTATTGGTCAATAAGAAATTTTTTCCATCAAATTCAAGTCCAAATTTTCCAATGGTTTCCGTTTGATATTCTACTTCAATTTCTAAATTTTCTATTTTTAAAATCTTTTCAGAAAGTTCTATAATACTTAATAGTTTTTCTGGGTGCAATCTGTGGTTATAGTCGTTTGCATTCCAAAGTTGAAAGTTTACTACTTCTTCTTTTCTTACGGTTCCACCACAATCAATAAAATGCTTTGTTATTTTACCAATTTCTGTAACGTGAAAATGATTAGGTACTAGTGTTCCGTTTGGTAATTGAAAACCTATGGTTTCTAATTTTTGTATTGCTAATTTTACTTCTGATAGTTTCATTTTTTAATTTGTTTATTGCGATTATACGATGAATGGATTTAAATTTTTTTAACAGCAATCTTGTTTTTGAGTTAGATCTTGATTAAGAAAATCTGACATAACGGTTTTCATTGCTGTCCAATTTTCTTTATGAATACAGTAGCAAACACTTGTTCCCTCTACGTTCCCTTTGATTAATCCTAAATGTTTTAGTTCTTTTAAATGCTGTGAAATCGTAGGTTGAGCCAATCCAATTTCGTTGACTAAATCTCCACAAATGCAAGAATCAATTTTAAATAAATGTTGTAAAATAGAAACTCTCGCAGGATGTCCGAAAACTTTTGCAAAAAGAGCAATTTTATTTTGTTGGTCGGTAAACATTTCAGTTTTAGCTAATCCCATTTTATTTATTTATTTATTTATTCATTGCAATATTACGATTATTATTTGTGTGTTCAAAATTTTTTTATAATGTTCTCAAAAAATAGCTATTTTATTTTATAGTGTTGATATTTTTTGCTGGTAGAAAATAAATATTGTGCTTTTATTACAAGTTTTTGGGCTTATGGGAAACCATAATACAAATATTACATCGTTTGAATTAATTATGTTAGTATTCCTAAATTTATTTTTTTAGGAGAAATATGATAAGAAAACACCTATTCTAATTAGTAAAAAACCCCAAAGCTGATAAAGCTTTGGGGTTTAAAAATATTTTAATAGGTAAATAATTTTATTTTACACCCATTAACTCAACATCAAAAATAAGTGTTGCATCTGGTGGAATTACTCCTCCAGCACCAGCAGAACCGTATGCTAAATTAGAAGGGATTACAAAACGAGCTTTGTCACCCACTTGTAATAATTGAATTCCTTCATCCCAACCAGCAATAACCTGACCAACGCCAACATTAAAATCGATTGGTTCTTTTCTTTTATAAGAAGAATCGAAAACAGTACCGTCTAATAATTGACCTTTATAATGTACAGAAACTCCAGCACCTTTTGTTGCTTGTTTTCCTGTTCCTTTTTGTAAGATTTGGTAACGTAAACCACTTGCAGTTTCATCATAACCATTCGCAACAGAATCTAACAATTCTTTTTGTTTTGCAATTTCATTTGCTTCACGTTTTTCTCTTGAACCTTCAAAGGTTCTAAAAGCTTCTACTGCATTAAAAGTTTCTGCATCTGCACCAACTCTAACAATTTCTACAGAAGTTAATTCGTCTCCTTGTGCAATTGCATCTACAACATCTTGTCCTTCAATTACAGATCCAAAAACAGTATGTTTACCGTCTAACCATGGTGTTGGAACATGAGTAATATAAAACTGACTACCGTTTGTTGCAGGACCAGAATTAGCCATTGCTAATTTTCCTGGAGCATCATGTTTTAAATCTGAATGAAATTCATCATCAAACTTATAACCTGGGTTTCCTGTACCTGTTCCTTGTGGACAACCACCTTGTACCATAAAATCTGGAATCACTCTATGAAATTTTAATCCATCATAGTAAGGTGTTCCTTGTTCTTTTACTGAATTTTCTAAATTTCCTTCTGTTAAGGCAACAAAATTACCAACAGTTCCAGGAGTTTTTTCGTGTTCTAATTGTACTAAAATTTCACCTTTTGAAGTAGTGAATTTGGCGTATATACCGTTATTCATAATATTTAATTTTGTCTTCCTCGAGCGCAGTCGAGAGGTCTTATTTATTAGTTCTCGACTGCGCTCGAACTGACATTGATTATCATAATTTCTAAAATAAGAAATTATTTATTTTTTTGAATTTAATATGGAAATTCCATAAGAAAGGCCAATATTAATATTTGCTGAGTTTACATCACCGAAAGGAGACCACATCTGTCCGCCAGAAATATTGAAAGAAAAATCATCACTTACATGATAATTAATTCCTGCAGTTGGTCTTATTAAAACACCTTCACCAGAATCTACACGTCCGCCACCTGCAACACCTGCAGCAAGTTCAGCAAATAAAGAAAATTTGTCGTTTACAAATTTATTCGATTTCACACCCAAACCAAAAATACCATGCGCATAACCACCCGATTCTCCTTCATAAGCAAAGGAAGCTTCCCCTGCTAAATATAACCTATGGTTTAAGTCGTAATTTACTTTCAAAGCAATTAATTGCAAATCACTTGCAGGAATTCCGAATTTAGCAACATCAAAATACGTTTGATTTTGAACACTTATTTGAATTCCTTGCGTTTTAATTTTAGTTGATTTTTCACCAGTAAAAGGATGCGAAATTCCGCCACTTAAACCATAATACTTCAAACTAAAACCAGCAGTATAGGCTTCAAAAGTACCACCAATAGATCTGTGGTAACCACCATGAGCACTCAAACCAAATTTTTCTGTAAGTTTTAAATCTGCCCCGATACTTGGGTATATTGTTAAACCGCCTTCTGGGTAAATTCTACCTCCAGCAGCACCAACACCAAATTTCCCAAAGAAATTTACGTGTTTCGTTTCAATTACATTTTTACCAACTCCAAAAAATAAGTTCATAAAACCAGCAGTTAAACCACTATACATAGCATCTACATGTGCATAAATAAACGTATTGTCTGTTAAATAGCGTTGGTACTCGAACCCTAAAACAGATAAAGTATGGTTTATAGGTTTGTATTTAGGCGTAGTACTAGCGTCTGTTCTAGAGTCTCCAATAGGAAAAAAGTAGTCAAAAGTTACTTGTTGTACACTTTTTACAGCTGGTTCCTTCCAGAATTCATCTTTAGAGACATCGTTAACAGCAAAGGTTTTTTGAGCATTTGCATATGAAGTTGTTCTTACTGAAGTAGGAATTTCAATAAAAAACGAAACATTATCATCTTTTTGAATTCCCGTAAAAAAGTTTACATAACCATATTGTACACCAAAAGAATAACCTTTACTTTTATATTGTAAACCAACGTTCGGGTATATAATTCCGCCACCGTTAACTAAACTTCTATAGCCGCCACCACCACCAAAGTGAACGTTAGCATCAAAATATAAATTCTTATAAATTTGTTTATTTACACCTAAATTTACACCTAACGTAAATAAACCACCTTGATCTCCTGTAATCGCTGTATGAAAACCTACACCTGTATACAACCAGTCATTTAAAGGAATATTATAATTTAAACCAACAAACCCCATGGTTGGGTCTAAGCCATAACTAACTTGTTCAGTAGGTTGATTTACTAAAATATAATTTAATCGGATACTATTGTGCATTTCTTTGCCCTTAAAATCTGATAAATCATAAGATTGAGAAAAAGTCTGCAAACTTAAAAGGGTTGCTAAAATTAAAAGTGATTTTTTCATAGTTTATTTTTTAAACTCACTCGTAAAATGTAATTTTACTGATGGATATTTATTTTGGGTCATTTGAATTGTAAATTCAGAATCTGCTAAAAACACCAATTGCCCTTGTTTGTCTTTTGCTAGATAACGTTGTTTTACACGTTTAAACTCTTTAAATTCGTCACTTTTAGGGTTCTCAGGTTCTACCCAACATGCTTTATGAACATTTAGATTTTCATACGTACATTTTGCACCATATTCATGTTCTAATCGATATTGAATTACTTCGTATTGTAAAGCACCAACAGTACCAACAACACGTCTTCCATTCATTTCTATAGTAAATAATTGAGCAACTCCTTCGTCCATTAATTGGTCTAAACCTTTGTATAATTGTTTAGACTTCATTGGATCTGCGTTATTAACATAACGGAAGTGTTCTGGTGAGAAACTAGGAATTCCTTTAAAATTAAGTATTTCTCCTTCTGTTAAGGTATCTCCAATCTTAAAGTTTCCGGTATCATGAATACCAACAATATCTCCAGGAAAAGATTCGTCTACAATTTCTTTCTTTTCTGCAAAAAATGCATTCGGACTAGAAAATTTTACTTTTTTACCTGTTCTAACGTGTAAATAAGGCGAATTTCTTTTAAAAGTTCCTGAAACTATTTTTATAAAAGCCAACCTATCTCTGTGTTTAGGATCCATGTTTGCATGAATCTTAAATACAAAACCGGTTAGTTTTTCTTCTTTAGAGTCTACTAAACGCTCTTCTGCTTTTTTCGGTTGTGGTGAAGGTGCAATTTCTATAAACGCTTCTAATAATTCTTTTACTCCAAAATTATTTAAAGCAGAACCAAAAAATACGGGTTGAAGATTTCCTTCTAAATATTCTTGTTGATTAAAAGGAGGATATACTTCGTCGATCAATTCTATTTCTTCACGTAAAGTTTTCGCAGCTTTTTCTCCAACAATCTTGTCTAGTTCTGGGTTTGATAAATCGTAAAACTCAATTCCGTCTGAAATTGTTGTTTTATTATCACCAGAAAAAAGGTTTAATTTTTTTTCCCATATATTATAAATTCCTTTGAAATCATATCCCATTCCAATAGGAAAACTCATCGGAGTTACTCTCAATCCTAATTTTTGTTCAACTTCGTCTAATAAATCAAACGCATCTTTTCCTTCTCTATCTAATTTATTAATGAAAACTAGCATTGGTATGCTTCTCATTCTACAAACTTCTACCAACTTTTCAGTTTGTGGTTCTACACCTTTTGCAACATCAATTACAACAATAACACTATCTACAGCGGTTAAAGTTCTAAAGGTATCTTCTGCAAAATCTTTGTGACCAGGAGTATCTAGAATGTTAATTTTTTTATCTTTATAAATAAAGGCTAAAACAGAAGTGGCTACAGAAATTCCACGCTGACGTTCAATTTCCATAAAATCGGAAGTTGCCCCTTTCTTTATTTTATTGTTTTTTACCGCACCAGCTTCTTGAATTGCACCCCCAAAAAGCAATAACTTTTCTGTTAGTGTTGTTTTACCAGCATCCGGGTGCGAGATAATTCCGAAAGTTCTTCTACGTTTAATTTCCTTTAAAAAGTTCATCTACAAAAATTGAGGTGCAAAGATAGGTTTTATTCTATAATTTATGAATATATATAGGGATTTACGTATCAAATCAGTCAAAATTTTTAGACTTTATGTTTATAGTTTTCTAGGGATGATTTTACAACACTTATTAGGAACCTATTTTTATGAAAAATGATGACTATTCTAGAATTTCAATAGTCATTTTTATATCATCTACGGGCCATTCGTCTACACCAACTTTTACTTTAGATATTTTGTCCATCGTGTCAAAACCAGATATTACTTCACCAAAGACGGTGTGTTGGTTGTCTAAATGATACGCGCCGCTTCTACTATGAACCATGTAAAACTCAAACGGATTCGATAATTTATTAGGATTTTTCTCCCATTGTCTCGCTGCTGCTAAAGCACCATATTTATGCTTTCTATGGCTTCTAAACTCTGGTTCTAATAAATAATTACCATACAATCTTCGTTGTTTTCTGGTGTAAGTCTCATCAGAATTTCCTCCTTGAATAACAAAGTTTTTGGCAACTCTATAAATAACTGTAGTATTAAAATATTTTAGTTTGGTTAAGAAAATAAAATTAGCTCTATGAATAGGAACATCATCATATAAACGCAGTTTAATGGCTCCAAATTTTGTTTTAATAATCACTTTAGTTTCCTTATTCTGTTTTCCATATTCAGTAAAAAATGAGGAGACGTTATCTTTATTTAAACTATCCCAAGGTTTTAAAACTGTTTTTTCTAAGTTTTTTTTTAATGTATTTTTTGTCTTTTTTATTGAAGTTCCTTTTGTTTCTTCCTTTGCAGATGTTCCTTCTTTACATTGATAAAAAGAGAGAATGAATAGAATTAAAGCAAGTTTTATTAAAATTTTCATAAATAAAAAGCAGATTTTATGCTTCAAAGATAAATCATCAAAATAAAAGAATAGAAAAATTTGATTGTTTTTAATTGATTTTTATGATTTATTGCTACTTCATTTCTTATTTTTGTAATAATGGAAGAACTAGTTATTTTAGTAGACGTAAATGATCAGCCAATTGGTTTGATGGAGAAAATTGAAGCACATGAAAAAGCATTATTGCACAGAGCTTTTTCAGTTTTTATTTTTAACGAAAAAGGGGAGTTAATGCTGCAACAAAGAGCTGCTTCTAAATATCATTCACCTTTATTATGGACTAATACTTGTTGTTCTCATCAAAGAGAAGGAGAAAGTAATGTGGAAGCGGGGAGAAGAAGATTGCAAGAAGAAATGGGATTTGTAACTGAAATAAAAGAAGTTTTTTCTTTTATTTACAAAGCACCTTTTGACAATGGTTTGACAGAGCATGAATTTGACCATGTTATGGTTGGTAGATATGAAGACGCACCCGAATTGAATAGAAAGGAAGCTGAAGCTTATAAATGGATGACTTTAGAAGATGTAAAGAAAGACATTGAAGAAAACCCTGAAAGTTATACAGAGTGGTTTAAAATAATTTTTGATAAATCTTACGAAAAACTAACATATGCCTAAAGTTACTGTTCATAGAAAAGCACATTTTAATGCTGCACATAGATTGTATAGAAAAGAGTGGAGCGATGAAAAAAACTTTGAAGTTTTTAGCAAATGTAGCAACCCTAATTTTCACGGTCATAACTATGAACTGATCGTTTCTTTAACAGGAGAAATTGATGAAGAAACGGGATACGTATATGATTTGGGTATTTTACGAAATCATATAAAAACAGAAATTGAAGATTGTTTCGATCATAAGAACCTCAATTTAGAAGTTCCAGAATTTAAAGATTTGAATCCGACAGCAGAAAATATTTCTGTAGTTACCTATAATAAACTAAGAAAATTATTGCCAGAAAACTTAGATTTGGAAGTTACGTTGTATGAAACTCCTAGAAATTTTGTGAGTTACTCAGGTGAGTAAAACCTTGCTTAGTTATAGTATCTAATATCTAATTAGTTTATATAGAACACTGTTCTCTCTGCTTTAATAAAATATAAATTCAGGAAACTTTTAGAAGAGAATATTTAAAACTAGCACATAAATTAAAAGCCTCGTTTACAATTCGTAAACGAGGCTTTTTTTATGATTTAAAAAGAAAAGGTTTTAGTTCTTTTTTTTGTTTTTAAATTCTTCAAACTTACTACCTTCTTTCTTAGGCCAGCTGTTATTAGAAGTATCTACATCTGCAGTTTCAAAATCTGGATCTACTACAATACTCTTAATTTCTTTAGATGACGCAAATACTCTTTTAGCAGTTGTATCATTACTCATCCAAATTTGAGCAGGGTACGTTTCTCTTTTTGTTGTTCCGTCAGCATACGTCAACTCCACAATAATTGGCATAACCAAACCTCCCGGTTTTTCAAATTCTACAGCATAAATAAATGAAGGTATTTCTTTTCCTTCAGCATATTTATTCATTGCATTAGCATTTGCGTCTTCTTTCTTATCAGTAATATAAACTAATTCACCTAAGTTGTCAAAATATTGTTTGTATTGTTCTTTTAATTTTACGACTCTTTCACCTGGTTTATCAGTTAAATATAAAGACTTCACTTCTTTAATACCAATATCAGTTACATCAGTTGTATAAAACCAACCTCTCCAGAACCAATCTAAATCCATTCCAGAAGCATCTTCCATGGTTCTAAAGAAATCTTCTGGTGTTGGGTGTTTAAACATCCAACGTTTAGAATAGGTTCTAAAAGCGTGGTCAAATAATTCTGGTCCCATAATTGTTTTTCTTAACATATATAAACCAGCAGCTGGTTTAGAATATGCGTTAGGTCCAAATTGCTTTACATAATCTCCTTGAGACATAATAGGAGAGATGTTAGATTGATCTCCGCCCATATATCTTGTAATTTCTTTTGCTGGGTTTGAAGCAAATAATTCTGCATCATACACATCTTCAGCTAAAATTTCAACAAATGAGTTTAAACCTTCATCCATCCAAGTCCATTGTCTTTCATCAGAATTTACAATCATAGGAAAAAAGTTGTGTCCAACTTCGTGTACAATTACACCAATCATTCCTTTTTTAGTTCTATCAGAATATGTTCCATCTTCATTTGGTCTTCCAAAGTTGAAACAAATCATTGGGTACTCCATTCCTTGTCTTTCTGAATGCACAGAGACAGCCTTAGAATATGGATAATCAAATGTTAATTTAGAATATTCGATAAGCGTTGTTGCAACGGCTCTTGTAGAATGCTCTTCCCATAACGGGTTTCCTTCTTTAGGATATAAAGAAGTAGCCATAACCGTTTTACCGTTTATATTTACTGCCATTGCATCCCAAATATATTTTCTTGAACTTGCAAATGCAAAATCACGGACTCTGTTTGCTTTAAATTTCCAAGTTTTTGTTCCTGTTGCACGTCCTTTTTCAGCTTTTTCAGCTTCCTCCTGCGTCACAATAATTACAGGGTTGTCAAACGTTTTTCTAGCTTTTTCGAAACGCTTGCGTTGTGTTTTTGTTAAAACGTCTTTTTCATTCTGTAAAGAACCAGTAGCTTCTACAATATGATCTGAAGGTACCGTTAAGTTTACTTCATAATCTCCAAATTCTAATGCAAATTCAGAACGCCCCCAAAACTGCATGTTTTGCCATCCTTCAACATTATTATACACAGCTAATCTTGGAAAGAATTGTGCAATTGTATAGTTGTTGTTTCCGTCTTTGAAATTTTCTAATCCAGAACGACCACCATCTTTATTAATATCATTGATTAAATAGTTCCACTGAATTCTAAATTCAAAAGTTTTACCAGGAGCCAATGCTTCAGGTAAATTAATACGCATCATGGTTCTATTAATTGTGTGCGATAATGGTTTACCATTACTTTCTACTTTTGTAATGTCATAACCAAAACCTTTTTTTTCGTTCATATAAGAACTTTTAAAATTATCTGGCGTAACAAATGCAGCAGCACTATTAGATTTTGCTAACGGAGTTTTTGAATCATCCGCTCTCATATTTTGATCTAACTGTACCCATAAGTATTCTAAATGATCTTTAGAATTGTTGTGATACGTAATTTCTTCATCACCATAAATTTTGTTAGCACTTTCGTCTAAACGAATGTCCATCACATAATCTACTTTTTGTTGTGTGTATTGGTGACCAGGAGCACCCGAGGCTGCATGTTGGTCATTTGGAGTTGCCAAAACATCTTTCAATTGTCGGAATTTGTTTTGATCTGTGTGCCCTTGTTGTGTTTTCTTCTTTTCTTTCGTTCCTTCTTGCGCTATGGTTGCAAAACTGATAAAGAAAAGTGAAAATACTAGTAAAGAAAGTTTTTTCATTTTTGTTTGATTTGAATTAAAATATGCCGTCTAAAGTAAGCATATAAGAGCAACTCCGTTAAATATTGTTAAAATTTTAACAAATCTTTATAAAAAAAAGCGATGTGAAAATGAATTCACACCGCTTTTTAAAATTATTGAAACTAAAAAATAAAATATGCCGGAAGGTTTATCTGTTATCAGGGTATTTCTGAGTTCTCGATTGCGCTCGAACAGATATGCTTCATTTTCTTAATTTTTCATCTTTGTTTTAAACTTGCTAAATTTATCTTTTTTCTCTCTAGGAAAACTGTTATTAGATACATCTACATCTGCAGTTTCTAAATCTGGATCTATCATAATTTTAGTTATTTGCTTGTCTGAATGAATCGCTTTTGTAACTTGTTTGTCATTATATCTCCAAATTTGAGCAGGATATGTCTTTTTCTCTGTGGTACCATCATCATAAGTGTATTCTACAATAATTGGCATAACCAAACCACCTGGTTTATTAAATGTAATTTCATAGAAATAGTTAGAATTCGCTTTTTTAGGTTTCGTTATTTTTAAACCAGCGCTTTTATCTTCAATAAAATTGATGGTTTCTTTATTGTCATCTGTCGCATAAAACTTTTTTACATTTTCGATACCAATATCTGTAACATCAGTTGTGTAAAACCAACCTCTCCAAAACCAATCTAAATCTACACCAGAAGCATCTTCCATTGTTCTAAAAAAATCTGCAGGAGTAGGGTGTTTAAACATCCATCTTTGAGAATAGGTTCTAAAAGCATGGTCAAATAATTCTTTACCCATAATTGTTTCTCTCAAAATCCATAAAGCAGTTGCAGGTTTTCCGTACGCATTGTTACCAAAGCTATGTACATTATCTCCTTTCGACATAATTGGAGAAATCTTAGATTGATCTCCAGCCATATAACGTACAATGTTTTTAGGTAATCCTCTACCTAAAGGATATCCCTCTTCATAATCCATCATAGCTAACATTTGTACATAAGAGTTTAAACCTTCATCCATCCAAGTCCATTGTCTTTCATCAGAGTTTACAATCATAGGAAAAAAGTTATGACCAACTTCATGCACTGTTACACCAATCATTCTATATTTTGTTCTGTCTGAATACGTACCATCAGCATCTGGTCTTCCTGGATTGAAACAAATCTGCGGATATTCCATTCCCATTTGTCCGTCTACAGAAATTGCTTTGTGATACGGGTAATCAAATGTATATCTAGAATATGTTTTTAACGTTTGTGCAACTGCTCTTGTAGAGTGGTCACCATATAAAGGATTCGCTTCTTTAGAATATAAAGATTCTGCCATCACCGTTTTTCCATTGATGTCTACTGCCATTGCATCGAAAATAAATTTTCTTGAACTAGCAAATGCATAATCTCTCACATTTTCAGCATAAAACTTCCAAGTTTTAGTCTTTTTAGATTTACTTTTTTCTATTTTTTCTGCTTCTTCCTGAGTTCTAATAATTACAGGGTTGTCAAAAGTTTTTCTAGCTTCTTCTATTCTTTTTAATTCTTTATTAGAAAAAACATCTTTAGGGTTTTGTAAAATACCTGTTGCCCCTAACATATGATCTTCTGGTGTTGTAATATTTACCGTAAAATCTCCAAATTCTAAAGCGAATTCACTTCGTCCCCAGAATTGGTCATTTTGCCAACCTTCTACATTATCATACACACATAATCTTGGGTAAAATTGAGCAATAACATAGTTGTTATTTCCATCTTTAGGAAAGTGCTCATAACCAGATCTACCACCTTGTGTTCTGTGATTGTTAATATTGTACCACCATTTTATTTTGAATTGAAACTGCTCACCAGAAGCCAAAGGTTGTGCTAAATCAATACGCATCATTGTTTGGTTTATGATATAAGATAAATTGCTATCATCTGTATTTGTTACACTTTCTATTTTAAAACCACCATCAAAAGGAGTATCTACATAAGATTTATTAAATCTTGTTTTAGAGGTTTTGTTAGGAATTGTACTAGATTGAATGTCTGGAGATTTAGAATCTGCAGCTCTCATATTTTGATCTAATTGAACCCATAAATACTGTAAAGTATCATCTGAATTATTATGATATGTTATGGTTTCATTCCCGTAAATTCTTGTATTATCGTCGTCTAAAACAATGTCTATATTATAGTCTACCTTTTGCTGCGTATATTTTAAACCTGGTGCACCAGAAGCAGTTCTTTGCAAATTAGGTGTTGGTAAAAGCTCTTTTAGTTGCTTAAATTTATTTTGATTGGTGTGCCCTTCTTTTGCTTTAGAATCTTGCCCAAAAGTAGCACTGGTTAGAAACACAATTGAAAGGATTAGTAGCCCTATTTTTCTCATAATTTGAAATTTGTATTGATTAGTATTCATTTTAATAGGTTAATATTTTATTATAATCATCTTTAGAAAGTAAAACACTTTTATTTTTCTTACCTACTTTAGATTTTATTAAGTTTTGTTGTTCTGGAAAATGTTTCATTAATATTTTATTGGTAATTTCTATCGTAGAAATGGTAGGTATATTTTCAATTTCTAAGTAAAAATAGACCAAATCTCCGTCATATTCTTTTCCAATATATGTAAACTCTTTAGCAACATTATCAATTTTAAATTGAAGTTTAGTTTTTAAGTATTTTTCAAAATAAACATCATTATTTTGAAGTTCTTTTTTTGTTGTGAGTTGCAAATCGATCTTATAGTCTTTATTTAAAGCAGTCTCAATATCATCCATAAAGACATTAATAATAATTTGTACAGATTTAGATTCTTCTTTAAATTTTATCTGTGTTAAGCTTAAATAATATTTATGTGCAGAGAAGGAGAGCAACGGAATTACTAAAAGTAATAAAAAGGATTTTTTAAATTTCATATAAATTTGAAAACAATTACTGAGCCAAATTACTCATTTTTTATAATTTGTAGGTACGTTTTACTTTCTGTTTGAAAAATTTTAATAATATCTAAAACCTTTTTGTCTTTATGAAGTGTTTCAATTCCTAAAGGATTGCAGTATTCTAAGAAATGAAAGTACTTATCCATAGGGATTTTCAGTTCATCAAAAAAGAATTTTTCACCTAGCTCAGACATTATTTTATAAGGAAAAGCTTTTTTTCTAGCCAATTTTTTTCTTAAAGCCCACAAACGTTCAGAATCTTTAAAAGGAATTGTTCCACCGGCCCCTGCGCCAGAAAATGAATTAGGCACTGTGTTAACTATAGGTGGTTTACTTCTGTCTATCTCGTCAATAGAAAATCTTAATTTACCAAATTCTATTTCAGAAAAATCCATAAGGTTTCTTAATAAAGAATCTTTTTTGTTGTTAGGTACACTTTTAGAATCGATACCCAAACTACCAGATAAGTTGTGTTTTTTTAATTCGAAAGTATCTAAAACAACTGTATTATAAGCTAATTTTACGTTTATAGATTTATTATGAATGTTGTTTTTATTGATGATTACAAATTTGGTAATGTGCTGTATTGAAGATATTCTTAAGGAATCTCCTTCTGTTACAAAAATTCTAAAAACACCGTTGTCTGAAGAAAAAGTACCTTGATTCGTTTTTACGTTAATGATATTCGCATTTTTAACCGTGCTTAAAGAGTCTGTAACTTTACCATTTATTAAGGTTTTTCTTTGTTGGGAAAAAGTAGAAAACACAACAAAACTAAAAAGGAACACTAGAAGTATTTTTTTGATCATGCAGTTAAGTTGGGTAGCTACAAATTTCGGAATTAGATTTTTTAAAGACATATAATTTTTTGGTAAACTTCTGTTAAAAGATTTTTATAATTTTAAATAGCCAATACTTTCTTCTTTTAATACTTTTATCAACTTTAAGATTTTGTTTTTTTTATAAAGTTCAACAACACCTTTGTAAGAACAATACGTAAAAAAGTGATTGTATTTTTCTTTCGGGATCTTTAATTCCTTTAAAAAGAAATCTTCGCCTAGTAATTTGAAAATTTTAATTGAAACTTGTTGTTCTTCTTCTAATTTGTCTAACAGATATTTTTCTTTACTTATAGCAGTTTTTCCACCAGATGAAATACCAACACCTTGAAAAGTACCAGTAAGTTTAATAGCTTTAGGTTTGGCTAAATGAATTTCATTTGCGCCCATTGGCATATTAGAGATAGCGTATATATCCATGCTTTTAATTTCATGCAATAATTTTTCTACGGCATCTGCTTTGTAATTTTTTGGTGTTTTTTTTACATCTAAAGATAGAGAACCCGTTAAATCTGTTCTTTTTAGTACAATTTCATCTAAATTATAGGTTTCTCTTTTTAGAAAAATGAGATTCTTTTTTTCTCTTAAATGGAACGCTTTTACCTGTATAAGAGTTGTTTTATAACCTATAGAAGTTATTTGTAAACTATCGTTTTCTTTTGCTGAAATTCTAAAAATACCATACTCGTTAGAAAAAGTACCTTGTCTTGTCTTTAAATTAATAACATGTGCATCCTTTACTGCTAAAGTAGAATCGATAATTTTTCCGAAGAAAAAACTTTTGTTTTTTTGAGAATATGATGAAACAGAAATTATAAAAATAATAAAAAGTAGTGTTTTTTTCATATGGTTAATTTTTTACAAAGAAAATAGAACCATCACTTAAAACTCTATTAATAGAATTGTAAATTGTTGTTAAATCAGTTCTTTTTTAAGGCTAATTTTACTTCAAAATTTTCTTTCTGCTGAAAAGACTTACTTTCTTTTAGTAATATTTGGGTAAGTCTTAAATGATCTTTTTTGTTAAAAAGGTAAATAATGTTTTGCTTTAGACAGAAATTTAAAAATGAATTTATAAGCTCTTGTTTAATTTGTAAATCAGTAATAAAAAAATCATCTGTAAAATATTTTCTTATATTTAAAAGGCGCTCATCTTCCAAAGTTATTTTTTTAAGAACTTTAGCTCTTTTATTGTTTCCATTAAATGCATTTAATAAATTATCTAAATTTACAACTGCGCCAGAACGAATTTTAAAAGTAGTGTTATCTATTTTAGGTTTCGTATTTGCATAAGGAAGGTTTAACGTTTGCGCATTTATAGTTGGTCCTTTGTAGATCATAATATCTTTGTCTTGTTCAAATATACTTCTTGGTTTTTCTAGTGTAAATTCTTGTAATGCTGTTACTTGTTCTGTTAAATTAATAGTTAACTTTAAAGAACTCATGTTCTTTTTTGTTATAGTAACTATTAAATTTTTAAGATTTATATGAGAAATAGAGATACTGTCGCCTAATCTTACAGGTAAATTAAATGAGCCAGTATCATTTGTTACGGTTCCTATATTCGATTTTAAATTCACAATATGCACATCATGAATAGGTATGCTATCTAACCTTACTTCACCATTTATTAATTTTCTCTTGTCTTGAGATTGTATTGGTTTGAAAAAGAAGAAAAGTAATATTAAGAGTATTAAATATCTCATGTTACAAAGAAATATAAAGAGACTCTTAAAAATGTATTAACAGATATGTAAATTTTTGTTAAAGTGAAAATTATAAAACAATTTCACTATTTTTGAGTTATGAAAAAATTAATTATAGCAAGTACTTCTACCGTTTATGGAACTGGTTATTTAGATTATTTATTACCAACTTTACAATTGCATTTTAAGGCAGTAAAAACGCTTACTTTTATTCCGTATGCAAGACCAGGTGGAATTTCTTATGACGATTATACAACCATTGTTAAAAAAGCATTTTCTAAAATTAAGATAGATGTAAAAGGAATTCATGAGTTTGAAAACACAAAAGAAGCTCTTTCAAATGCGGAAGCAATTTTTACTGGCGGCGGTAATACGTTTGAGTTGGTTAATCAATTATATAAAAAGGACGTTTTAGGTGTTTTAAAAAAAGCATTGGAGAGTGGAACACCTTATTTAGGTACAAGTGCAGGAAGTAATATTTGTGGCGTAAATATGAGGAATACGAATGACATGCCAATTGTGTATCCGCCAAGTTTTAAAACTTTAGGGTGTATTCCTTTTAATATAAATGCACATTATTTAGACCCAATAGCAGATTCTAAGCATATGGGAGAAACTAGAGAAACTAGAATAAAAGAGTTTCATGTTTTTAATGAAACGGCCGTTTTAGGTTTACGAGAAGGAAGTTGGCTTTCTGTTGAAGGTGAAAAAATTACACTTCAAGGAAAACATTCTGCAAGATTGTTTCAACAAAATGAAAAACCCGTTGAGTTAGAAAGTGGAGTAGTGGTGTGCGTTTAGTTTATTACTTTTCTAGAGAAGGAAGAAAAAGGTCTCGAGATTTATTTATTCAAAAAAGTCTAATTTTATAAAATCTTAGAAATGTATTTTCAGAAATTTTAAAACTTGCGTTTAAAGTAATTAGAGTATGTTGTCTAGAGCTTCTTTTCTTTGTTCCGTTAAAAAACAGAACAAAGAAAAAGAGCGCTACTAATAGACCAATATAAATTATACTTAATAAGTTACATAGTCTACAATTTCTAAACCATAACCAATCATACCAACTCTTTTTGTCTGTTTAGAGTTTGTAATTAATTTTAATTTACTAATGTTTAAGTCGTGTAAAATTTGAGCTCCAATACCAAAATCTCTATTATCTAACTTAATTTCGGGTGCCTTTATTTCTCCGTTTAGTTGATTTTCTTTTAAAATATTTAATCTAGACAATAAATTTTGAGATTGATTTTGCTGATTTACAAAAAGGATGGCTCCTTTTCCTTCATCATTAATCACCTGAAACATTTGGTCTAATTTCTTATCTGCGTTATTTGTTAAAGTTCCTAAGATGTCATTATTTACAGAAGTAGAATTTACGCGTGTTAAAACGCCTTCTTCTTTAGACCAAGAACCTTTGGTTAACGCAATATGAATTTGATTATTGGTAGTTTGTTCATACGCTCGCATTCGAAATTCGCCAAAACGAGTCGTAATATCAAAATCTTCTTTCTTTTCAATTAAAGAGTCATGCTCCATTCTATAAGCAACTAAATCTTCAATAGAAACGATCTTAATATCAAATTTTTTGGCAACTTTTAAAAGTTCTGGTAAACGTGCCATTGTACCATCTTCATTCATTATTTCTACAATAACTCCTGCAGGTTCTAAACCAGCCAAACGAGCAAAATCTATGGCAGCTTCTGTATGCCCAGTTCTTCTTAAAACACCACCTTCTTTAGCTCTTAAAGGAAAAATATGTCCAGGTCTTGCTAAATCGAAAGGTTTTGTTTCTTTATCTACTAAAGCTTGCATGGTAAGCGCTCTATCGGCAGCAGAAATACCTGTTGTTACACCTTTTCCACGTAAATCTACTGAAACGGTAAAACCAGTTTCCATAGGATCTGTGTTGTTTTCAACCATCATTCCTAATTCTAGCTCTTTGCAACGTTTTTCTGTTAATGGTGCACAAATTAATCCACGACCGTGAGTTGCCATAAAATTAATCATTTCTGGAGTTGCTTTTTCAGCAGCAGCTAAAAAATCGCCTTCATTTTCTCTGTTTTCATCGTCAACAACAATAATAACTTTTCCGTTTCTAACATCTTCAATTGCTTCTGCAATATTGTTAAGCTGTGTATTTTTTTCGTTTGATAAAGAGGTCATACTTTTATATGTCTTTTTTAGACTTAAATTTTAGAAATAAATTTTTAATTGGGTTTAGAATTGTATCAATATTAAATAATCCTTTGTCTTTAGTAGCTCTTCTTGTTAAGAAAATTCCGAAAGGAATCATAACCATTGCAGAAATCCAAGATCCTAATAAAGAAGAAATTGAGCTTTCTTCTGCTAAGTTTTTTCCCATGGTGTTTCCAAAGAAGTAAATAACGTAAATACCTATTGCTAAGATCATTGGTAGGCCAAAACCACCTTTTCTAATAATAGACCCTAGAGGAGCACCAATAAAAAATAGGATTAAGCAAGAGAAAGACAAGGCGATTCTACCATAATATTCAGAATCGAAATAGTTTAATGTTTTTCTTTTCCTTTTAATATTATCTATATTATTTTTTACGTTTGTAAGTGCACTATTCATCTTTGTTTTTGATCCATTTAAAATACTAATTTTATTTTTTAGGTCAAAGTTATCAAGGGTACTAATTGTATCTATATTTTTTGTTTTTAAAGAATCTGAATATTTATATAATTGGTTTGATTTAGATATCGATGAAATACTATTAGCTCTAGATAGTAACAAATCGTTATAAGAAGTCTTCAGAACAGGAATGGTGTCATTAAGTTGCTCTAGCTTAAGCATCTTATAACTGTTCTTAAAACGTTCTTCGTCTAAAGCACCATCACCAACTAAATCAGAAATATCTATATTAAATTCATATTCTTTAAATGTTGCTTGTGAGGCAGGCATTTTTTGTTTCTTAGCGTTAGATTTTGAAGATTTTGTGTGGTCTTCGTAATAATAACCATCATATAAGATAAAAGTCATATATCTACTACCTTCTTCAGAAATTATTTTGCCTCTTTCTGCAGTAATTACTTTCTGATTTCCTTTTCTAGAACTTAAATCGTAGATTAAAACATTCTTTAGTAAGTTTTTTTCCTTCCCATATTTCTCATCAAATTTAATTTGATAATTAGGTAAATCGCTATTAAAACTACCAGGAACCAATGCTAAAGCTGGCTTTTTCTTTTTAATATTATAGTATAAATTTTGTTGCTTTAGTATTGCATACGGAAAAATGTTATTCAAAAATAAAAAATTGATTCCGCTTAAAATAAGTGTAAGAAAGATAAGTGGTCTAACTAAACGTTGCAATGAAATTCCTGCAGATTTTGCTGCAGCAAACTCATAGTTTTCTCCTAAACTACCTAAAGCCATAATAGAAGAGAGTAATACTGCAATTGGTAGTGCTTGCGGCACAATACTAAGCGATGTATAGTATAAAAATTTAAAAATAAAACCTATACTAATACCTTTACCAGCTATGTTTTCGAAAGTTTGCCAAAGTAATTGCATTACTAAGACAAATAAAACAATTAAGAATGTAGCAGCAAAAGGTACTAAGAATGTTTTTAAGATGTATTTATCTAAAATTTTCATTGTAGCAAAAGTAGTTTCTTAAATATAAATATGCTACTAATTTTCTGTTAATTGAAAGAATTAATCTATTGTGTAATTTTGATTTAGATATTTTGCTTTGTTAAAAGAGAAAAAGTTCTGAGATAAGTCCTCATTCTTTTTAAATTTGGTAATAGTAAACGTAGTTTTTGATGCATTTGCACCTGTTTGAATTAATTTATAGATGTGCTTTGTCTTTGCATCGATACCTAATTCTACTTTTACAATTTCTGAATTACTATCGATAGGATTTAGAGTTACAAACTGAATGTCTCTGCCCTTAATATTTTTTAATTCTCCCATTTCTAAGTTGTAGCCTTCTTTGTAAAAGGTTAATAATTTAGAAGGATAAATAAAACCATCATCTCCACTTAAATCGCTATCTGAAATAGAAATCTCCTTTTCATCATGGTTAATTACATATAGTTTTTTACCATCATAAATAAACTGATTACCTAAATAATTTAAGCTATATTTTTCTCCTTTTAAATTAATTTCTCCTCTAATTGGTGGTTCATCACCTTCTTTTATGCCTGCATCTTCATTACTTAAGGTTTGGCTAAAACCAATATACATATTTTTGTAAGCGCCCATTTTAGTAGAAACATCATCTAATAAAGATTTTGCTTTCACATCATTTTGTGAAAATGTAATGGTTGTTATAAAAAGACTTAAAAATAAGATTCCTGTTTTTTTCATAATTTAATACGTATCAACTCTTACTTAAAAGAAGTTATATTTTTTTTTCGTTTTCTAATAATGCGTCTAAGGCTACAAAATCTGGTACTAAAACCTGTCTTGCTTTACTACCTTCAAAACCACCAACAATACCGGCAGCTTCTAACTGGTCGATTAACCTACCAGCTCTATTGTAGCCTAATTTTAATTTTCTTTGTAAAAGAGAGGCAGAACCTTGTTGTGCTGTTACTATAATTTCACAAGCATCTCTAAATAGTTTGTCTCTATCTGCAATATCTATATCAATACTTGTGCCACTTTCATCATCTACGTATTCTGGTAATAAATAAGCATCTGCGTATGCTTTTTGAGAACCAATAAAATCGGTAATTTTCTCAACTTCTGGCGTATCTACAAAAGCACACTGTATTCTATTTAAACTGTTACCTGCTGTATATAATAAATCTCCTCTACCAATTAATTGATCTGCGCCGCCAGCATCTAAAATGGTTCTAGAGTCTATTTTAGATGTTACTCTAAATGCAATTCTTGCAGGAAAATTTGCTTTAATAATACCTGTAATTACATTTACAGAAGGTCTTTGGGTTGCTACAATTAAATGAATACCAATTGCTCTGGCAAGTTGTGCTAAACGTGCAATTGGTGTTTCTACCTCCTTACCAGCAGTCATAATTAAATCTGCAAACTCATCAATAACCAAAACAATGTATGGTAAAAATTGATGGCCGTCATTCGGATTTAATTTACGTGCCTTAAACTTTGTATTGTACTCTTTTATATTACGAACCATTGCTGCTTTTAGCAAATCATAACGGTTGTCCATTTCAATACAAAGAGAATTTAATGTATGTACAACCTTAGTGGTATCTGTAATAATTGCTTCTTCTACGTCTGGTAATTTTGCTAAATAATGACGTTCAATTTTATTGAACAATGTAAGCTCTACCTTCTTTGGGTCGACTAAGATAAACTTGACTTCTGCAGGGTGTTTTTTATACAAAAGTGACGTTAAAACGGCATTTAAACCAACAGATTTACCTTGTCCTGTTGCACCCGCCATTAATAAATGCGGCATTTTTGCAAGATCAACTACAAATGTTTCGTTAGAAATTGTTTTTCCTAAAGCAATGGGTAATTCCATAGTAGATTCTTGAAATTTCTTTGAAGAAATAACAGAATGCATAGATACAATGGTCGATTTTTTATTGGGTACTTCGATACCAATAGTTCCTTTTCCAGGAATTGGTGCGATAATTCTTATTCCTAATGCAGATAAAGACAATGCAATATCATCTTCTAAGTTCTTAATTTTTGAAATTCTAATTCCTGCTTCTGGTACAATTTCATACAACGTAATTGTTGGGCCCACAGTTGCTTTAATTTCTGCAATACCAATCTTGTAGTTTTTTAAAGTCTCTACAATTCTATCCTTATTAGCTTCTAATTCTTCAGGATCTATAGAAATTGTTTCATTATATTGTTTTAATAAATTAAAGGTAGGAAACTTAAAATTAGCCAATTCTAAAGTTGGGTCAAATTCACCAAAATCTTTTACCAATTTATCTGACAAATTTTCGGCTACACTTTTTTCTTCTCTGCTAATAGCAACATCAATCTCTACAATAGGTTCTTCTTCTTCTTTTAAAATTTCAGTATCTGAAATAGGTGCTGTGTTGTCTTCTACAGTTAATTTAAGGGCTTCTTTCTTAGTGGGAACATCAGAATGCTTAGAAATAGTAGGTTTTAAATCGATAACAGATTTTTCAAATTCTGATTTCTCTTTTTTATCCGAAGTTAAAGAAATAGTTTCAGATATTTTTTCTGAATCCGTCTTTATAGAAACTGCTTTTTCTTCTGTTTTTTCTTCTGGCTTCAATAGAATATCAGCTGCCTGTTTTTCGGCTCTTTCTATTCTTTTCTGTTTTACTTGATTTATAAAATGATCGAAATTAACCTTGTAACGCAAAATGATGTAGGCTAAAAAGAAAAATATTAAAATAATTGCTAAACCTGTTTTACCTATAAAATCTTGAAGATATGCATTAATTTCAAAACCAACAATACCAGATAAAAGTGCGAATTCTTCATGTAAAAAACCTAAGGTTACAGAAATTAAAACCATGGCAACTAAACCCCAGTTCCAAGAAATTATTATTTTAGATAATTTACTTTGAAATAAAACATTTAATCCTGTTAAAAATAGTTGAAATGATATTGTAAATGCTGCAATACCAAAACCTTTATAGATAAAAAAGTGGCTTAAGTTTGCTCCAATTTTTCCTAATAAGTTATTGCTTTTTACAGCTCTATTGGTCAATTGATGAAGAGTACTTTGGTCTTCTTGCCAATTAAAAAAGAAAGAAATGAAAGCGATGCATAAAAAAAGAGAGAACAACATTAGAAAAATGCCAAAAATTGTTTGTGCTTGTTTTGTTTTTAAAAAAGCAAAAATAGTTGGTTTTTTTTTAGATGTTTCTGTGGTCTTTTTTGTGCTAGGTTTTCTTTTAGCCATTAATGTATATCGTGTTTTTGAAGCAAGTTAAGCTAAAATAATAAACTAATTTTTGGTATATAAATAAACCCTGCAATAATTAAAGAGATGATTCCTGCAAATGTTGGTGCACCCGCTGCAATATCTTTTATAAAACCTATTTTCACATGAAAATCTGGATGCACAAAATCAGCCACTTTTTCTACAGCAGTGTTTAAAGATTCTGCGACAAGAACCATTCCTATTGCTAAAAACTGAAGCATCCATTCTACATTAGAAATATTAAAATAGAAGCCCAAAATTGTTGCAATAATTGCAACACAGACTTGTACCTTTATACTGTCTTCTGTAGTTATTAGCAACCAGGTACCCCTAAAAGCAAATTTTAAACTGCGTATTCTTCCTCTAATAAAACTATCATTTGGGTTTTTCATGAAACTAAATAGCTTTTAATGCAGCTTCATAATTAGGTTCATCAACAATATCAGAAACTTGTTCTGTATAAACTACGTTACCGTTTTCATCTAAAACAATAACAGCTCTAGAATGTAAGTGGGCTAGTGGTCCGTTTGTAATTTCTAATTCATAATCTTTTCCAAAACTACCAGTAGCAAAATCAGATAACATCATTACATTCTCTATGCCTTCAGCTCCACAAAAACGTGCTTGTGCAAAAGGTAGATCTTTAGAAACACATAAAACAACTGTATTTTCTAATTCAGATGCTTTTTTATTAAATTCTCTTACAGAGGTTGCACAAGTACCTGTATCTACAGAAGGAAAAATATTTAAAACTACTTTTTTACCAGCAAAATCAGACAATTTTTTTTCTCCTAACTCTACGGTTTTTAGAGAGAAATTAGAAGCTTTAGAGCCAATTTTTGGTAGATTTCCTATTGTATTTATTGCGTTTCCTTTTAAAGTTATATTTGCCATTTTATTAAGTTTTATTTAAAAGCCAAAAGTAAGAATAATTAAATTATTTGAGAAGATATAAACTCTTAAACCTAATAAATAATTATTGCATTTTAGAAATATTTTTTTTTGGAATAAAAATAAAACCAAGACTTGTATAATTTCGTAAGTGTGATTGTAACAAAATTATTAATTATTTAATTTACGTATTATGAAAAAAATAAATTTTATTAAGACTTCGGTTCTTGTTTTTGCATTATTTTTAGGACAGTCTTTTGTGGCTCAAAAAATAAAAATGGTTGGTGGTGCAGAAATGTATCCTTCTAAAAACATTGTAGAAAATGCAGTAAACTCTAAAGATCACACAATATTAGTAGCAGCAGTAAAAGCAGCTGGTTTAGTAGATGTGCTATCAAGTGAAGGGCCTTTTACTGTTTTTGCACCAACAAATAAAGCTTTTGACATGTTACCAATGGGTACTGTAAAAACTTTATTAATGGACGAAAATAAAATGAAGTTGCAGTCAATTTTAAAATATCACGTTGTTGCTGGTAAATGGAGCGCAAAAGAGATTATTAAATTGATTAAAAAAGAAAACGGAAAAGTAGAAATTAAAACGGTAAGTGGTGGTAAAATTACTGCATGGATGAAAGGAAAAGAGGTTTATATTTCTGATGAAAATGGAGGCGAAGCTAAAGTTATAATTGCAGATGTGAATCAATCTAACGGAGTTATCCATGTAGTAAACGCTGTTTTATTACCAAAACTAGCAATGTAGAAAATTATATTTATTCACAAAAAAAGTCACTTTTTTAAAAGTGACTTTTTTTGTATTTTTAGCTAATAGCTGTAAAGTATTCTAATAACAAGTTGTATTTTTGCGGTCTTTAAAAAGAACAATACTTTGAATATTTCTCAATACACCTCAGAATTTAAATACAACTGGAAATTAGCAGCACCTGTAATGCTAGGAATGTTAGGACACACTTTTGTGAGTTTTATAGATAACATTATGGTTGGCCAATTAGGAACAGCAGAATTGGCAGCAGTTTCTTTAGGAAACAGTTTTATGTTTATTGCAATGTCTATTGGTATCGGTTTTTCTACAGCAATAACACCGTTAATTGCAGAGGCAGATTCTTCTAATAACTTCGAGCAAGCAAAATCTACATATAAACATGGTTTATTTTTGTGTTCAACTTTAGGAATTTTACTATTCTTACTTGTTTTCTTTTCTAAACCATTAATGTATTTAATGCAACAACCAGAAGAAGTTGTAGAATTGGCAATTCCATATTTAGATATCGTTGCTTTTTCATTAATACCGTTAATAATTTTTCAGGCAATTAAGCAGTTTAGCGACGGATTATCGATGACTAAATACCCAATGTATGCTACCCTAATTGCAAACATTATAAATGTAATTTTAAATTACCTTTTAATTTTTGGTAAGTTTGGTTTCCCAGAAATGGGAATGGTTGGTGCTGCCCTTGGTACATTAATTTCTAGAGTTATTATGGTAATCTATCTTTGGGTATTATTAAGGTATAAAGAACGCTCTAGTGCAATTGTAAGAAATATAAAATTATTTGTTTTAGATATAGTAATGATTAGAAGAATTGTTAATTTAGGTTCTTTAAGTGCTATGCAAATGTTTTTTGAAGTTGCCATTTTTACAGCTGCTGTATGGTTAAGTGGTTTGTTAGGTAAAAACCCGCAAGCAGCAAATCAAATAGCTTTAAATTTATCTTCGATGACGTTTATGGTTGCCACTGGTTTAAGTGTGGCTGCTATGATTAGAGTTGGAAACCAAAAAGGATTACGAAATTTTAAAGAGTTGCGTAGAATAGCATTTTCTATCTTTCTATTGGGCGTTTTATTAGCTGTTTTCTTTGCATTATTATTTTTTATATTTCATAAAAGTTTACCAAATTTATATGTGGATTTAGGTGATATAACAAACTATAAAGATAATATGGAAGTGATAACAATTGCAGGAAATTTATTGTTAGTTGCAGCTTTCTTTCAAATTTCAGACAGTATTCAAGTAGTTTTTTTAGGAGCCTTAAGAGGGTTACAAGATGTAAAAGTACCTACTATTTTAACTTTTGTTTCTTATTGGATTATTGGTTTTCCTGTTTCTTATTATTTAGGGAAAGAGGAAATGTATGGAAGTTTTGGTATTTGGCTTGGTTTGCTAGCAGGTTTAACAACAGCTTCCGTTTTATTATACATTCGATTTAATTCCTTAACTTTAAAGTTGATAAAAGATAAAGAAGAATAAACGACCCCTCGAGCGCAGGCGAGTGGTCTTTAGGTGAAAAATTAAATTAGTTATCGACTGCGTTCGAACAGACACAAATAATATAATTACAATGAATTTACCAAAATTTTTAATAGCAGATAACAGTAATTCTCCAGAAGATATTTTTGTATTGCATACAGAATTCCCTCGCTTTATGATTAATTTAAAAGACGATGAAATAGAATGGTTTGAAGATCTAACAGGAGAAAATGAAGAAGATATTGCTACGGAATTAGCCGACTTAATGGATAAAGCAGGCGTTTTTTATGATGAGGAGATGAAAGAATTTGAGTAGGTACTTCTATTTTAAACTATAAAGAAACCTCCTATTATATTTATAATAGGAGGTTTTTAAATATATAATTATTTCTAACTTATTGCTTAGCTTCAGGAATTGTAATTCCTAATTTTTTAATGACTAGGTCCGTGATGTCAAATCTTTCATCTATGTAAGCAAACTGATTACCTGTTGTAGTTAAAATTTGAGTGTAACCTCCTGCTTTAGAAACTACGGCAATAGCATCACTTAATTTTTTGTATAAAGGACGCATCAGTTCATCTCTTTTTAAGCCCATTAAAGTGTTTCCATTTTTTTGATATTTATTAATATCTTGTTCCAAAGCACTTAACTCTTGTTGAATTGTTTTTTTTTCTAAAACACCCATATCTTTTTCTTTAGCTTTGTAATCTTCTAACCTTACTTTAAAGTCTTCAACTTTTATACTGAAAGAAGAATCTAATTTTGCGCCATAAACTTGCGTCATTTCTATAACGGTTTTTGCTTCTGGCATAAAATTAACGATATAGTCACTATCTACAGTGCCAACTTTAGTTTGTGCACTAGAAAATGTACTTATAAAAGCAATAAATAATACTGTAATTTTTAGTTTCATGGTTTAATTTTTGTATGACAAAGATATAAAAGTGAATTATTTAGCCAAGTTTCTTACTTATAAAAAAAGTTAAATTTTTATTTTATAAAGTTGAAGCATAGTTTTCTAGTTTTTTTAAATCTTCTTTATTAGAAATATTAGTATTTGCATCTGTTAATAAATAGTCTGTTTCTTTGGCTATAATAGCAGTATACTCTTCAAATTTAGATTTCTTTTTTACATTATTTAAAGAAGTTAGTAGTTTTGTAACAATAATAATATCATGAGTGCAATATGTTCTTAAAGAAGCCATAATATTGTATAATAAATCTTCGAATTCTAAAGAATTTACAAGAACAAAAGGTTTATTATTTTTTTGCTTAATATCTATGTTTTTCTTCTGAACTCTTAAAATTAGCAATTCAGAAAGATAATCTATTGCATTCATAGCCGTTCCTGGATCATTAATGCCTGGTGACATAGATTTTACAGCGACTTCTGTAATTTGTTTAAAAGCTAATAAATAATTATCGTCAATTAATTCTCCTTTAGAAAAAGTGAAATTAGCATGTATTCTTTCTGAAATTTCTTCGTTAATCGCAATATTAGTTTTAAATAAAACAGCATCTTCACTGCAGTAAGAACCTTTATTAGCTAATATTTCTAATTGAAAGTTATTCTCAAATGCTAAATCTAATAAAATGTCTAAAGACAATATTTTAAAATAACCAGTACATTTTGTTTTATGAAGAATCCAATTTTGAGTATCTATTGTTTTATTTATTAGGCTTTTTTCATCGTCAATTAAATGAAGTAATTTCTTTTCTGCAGATTCATATATCTTTAATAAAATATTATTTATTTGAATTTCTTGAGAGATGGAGTGGATAAAGTAAATAAATGCTGCTAATGAGTGAATCATAAACACAATAGAAAGCAATATAGAAAATCCTGGAAGTTGATATTTATCTCCACTTGGCTCTATAGAAACTAAAATTAAAATACAATAGATTATAGTGAATAAATAAACTCCTAAGACTACTTGATGTCTTCTATTTGAAACTAAGCCTGGTAATAATCTAGGTGAGAAGTTACTAGAAGCTTGGTTTAGTAAAATCATAACCATAGAAAAACTAAAAACCATTATAGACGTTAAACCTGCAATAAAAGTAGACAAGATAGTTCTTGCAGTTTCTTTGTCATTAATAACAAGCTCTGGTAAAAAACTTTGTAAATAAGCAGAAATACCAAGATTTTCTAAGTACATCATTACATAAGCAAAAAGAACTCCAGCCAAAGCGATAATAGAAGGGAAGAAGGCAATCTTATTTTTTAAATTATAAATTTTACTTAGTAATGTTGAAAACTTATCTTTCATTTTCGGTTATTGTTTTACTAATCTTATTTTTAATCGTTTCAATATTAGTTAAATAATCAAACCATAAAGTATTTTCATCTCTTTTAAACCAAGTTAATTGTCTTTTAGCAAAACGTCTGGTGTTTTTTTTAATTTCAGAAATAGCAAAATCTTTTGTAAATGTTCCGTCAAGAAAAGAAAATAACTCTCTGTAACCAACCGTTTGCAATGCATTTAAGGTTTTATTCGGGTATAGCTTTTCTGCTTCCTCTAACAAACCATTCGCCATCATTATATCTACACGTTGGTTAATTCGGTTGTAAATTATTTCTCTATCTGCATTTAAACCTATTTTTATAACATTAAAATCTCTAGTTTTTTTAGGTTTGTTTTTAAAGGTTGAATATGGAGTGCCAGAACCAATACAAATTTCTAAAGCCCTCATAATTCTATGCGGATTGTCTATTGCAATTGTATTATAAGTCTCTATGTCTAATTCTTTTAACTGTTGTTGTAGTGCTTCAATTCCGTCTTTTTCTAGTTTTAATGTTAGCTCTTCTCGTATTTTAACATCCACTTCAGGAAAATAATCCAACCCTTTTAAAACGGCATCTATATACAAACCACTTCCACCAACCATTATTTGAACAGGGTTTTCTTTAAAGAGATCATCTAGTTTTTCTAAAGCATCTCTTTCAAATTCTCCTACATTGTAGGCATCAAAAATACTTCTATTTTGTATAAAGTAATGTTTTGCCGCTTTTAATTCTTCTGGTTCAGGAACAGCTGTACCAATGGTCATTTCTTTAAAAAACTGTCTAGAATCGCAAGAAATAATACTTGCGTTAAAAGTGTTAGCAAGTTGAATACTTAAGGCAGTTTTACCAATTGCTGTAGGACCAACAATGCTAATTAAGGTGTTCTTAGAGTTGTTCATTTTAATTTAATATGCTTCCGCAGTTATAACAAAAGGTTGCATTTGTCTTGTGAGTTTCCTTTAGACAACTTGGGCATGATTGTGTATTTGTATCTACATCTGTTTTTGTCATTTCTGAGCTTACAATACCCGTAGGAATGGCTATAATAGAATAACCCAAAATCATAATAGCGCTTGCAATTAATTGACCTAATGGGGTTTGAGGTGCAATGTCTCCAAAACCAACAGTTGTTAGGGTTACAATTGCCCAATAAATACTAACAGGAATGTTTGTGAAACCATTTTCTTCACCTTCTATCATATACATAATAGTCCCTAAAATAATACATACAATTACCACAAAAAATAAAAATACAGCAATTTTTGCTCTACTTGCTTTTAGTGCCAACATTAGTTTATTAGAAGCACCAATATATCTAGCTAATTTTAAAATTCTAAATACACGTAACAAACGCAGTGCTCTTAAAGCAACTAAGCCTTGGGAGCCAATAAAAAATAAAGATAAATACATAGGCACTGTAGAAAGGAAATCTATAATTCCGTAAAAGCTGAAAATATATTTAGATGGTTTTTTAATAGATATAACACGCAGAATATATTCTATTGAAAAAAGGATAGTAATAATCCATTCTCCAATATTTAATAGAGAATGATGTGCATTATCAAAACTTTTTACACTTTCTAGCATGACCAGCAAGATACTTGCCAGAATTGCAATTAATAATATTACGTCAAATAATTTTCCCTCTTTAGTATCTGCTTCATAGATAATTTCATGAAGTCTTTCTTTCCAAGAAGGTTTTTTTATAGAATCACTCAAAATTTAGCTTATTTTCTGTTACAATACTACAAATTTTTACTGAGTTTAAAAATTTTTACTATTAATTTTATCAGTATTTACAAGGGTTTTGAAAAAATATTAAAAAAAAACACTCTTTTTAAAAACCGTACTTCAAATCATCTCGTAAGTATGAGTGAGATTCAATTAAATATAAACTAAAAACTCACACAATGAAAAAAAGTAAAATTTTATTAGGAACCGTAATTGTTGCAATTATAGGTTTAGTTACAGTAGCGGCAGATCATATTGATGCGCCAGCAGCAAAAGGAACATCTGCAGATATTACAGATTTCTACGCTTTTCAAGCAGAAAACACAAGTAATTTGGTTTTTGTAGCGAATGTACAAGGGTTATTAAGTCCTTCTGCAACGGAAACGACCAATTTTGACGAGAATGTGTTGGTTGAAATTAATATTGATACAGACGGAGACAATGTAGAAGATTTAGTTATTCAAGCAATTCCAAGAGACGGTAAAATGTATTTCTTCGGCCCAGTTGCACCATCTGTTACAGGATTGAATAGTACAATTTCTGAAATGTCATCTGTAAAGGGAGAAGTAGCTATTTCAAAAAAAGGTTCTAGTGCAGTAATAGGAACGAATGCTTCTGGAATGAAAATGTTTGCAGGACCAAGAGATGACCCTTTTTTCTTTGACTTTGCTAGATATAGTGAAATCATAGGAGGAACAGCAAGTGCTTTTAATACTCCAGGGTCAGATACATTTGCAGGTACCAACGTATTATCTATAGTTGTTGAAGTACCAAAAAGTATGATTGGTACATCAGGTAAAATTAATACTTGGGTAGAAGCTAAAGTAAAACAATAATTAACAAACTTAAAACATAATATCATGAAAATTAATTTTATAAAATATACGGCAGCTTTATTAATGTCTTCAATAGTATTCGTAAGTTGTAACAACAATGATGACGAGCCAGTAATCATAAAAACAGATTTTTCTGGAACTTTTGTCCAGAAAGATCAAATGGGTAGGCCAGCAGTAAATACGGTATTTACTTCTTCAGCAAGTAAAGATGAATTTAATGTAACAGTTCCGTCTGAACAAAATGCAAAGTTTCAAGCAATGTTTGAAACAAATTTAAAAGGGTTAAGTCCTGCTTTTGCAAACATGGGAGATAAAAATGCTTTAGGACAAGATGCTGCAGCTTTTACAAGTTTATTAGCTACAGATGTTTTAAATGTTTCTTTAGATGGCATTACAACTTTTTACGACGGTACAAACCTTTTAACAGGAAGAGCGTTGGCAGATGATGTAATTACTGTAGAGCTGATATTGATTTTTGGTGGTGAAACAGGATTAACTGATTCTGAGAACCCTACATTATCTAATGACAACGTAGATGCAAATGATAAAGAATTTTTAACAAGTTTTCCTTATTTAGCTTCACCTTGGTAGAAGCTGTTTAGATCTGGCACAGGTTTGGGGGAACTTGTGCCAGTAATAAACTTAAAGAATACCATCTCATATTTTTAATTTTTCTGACGTGTTTTCCCTCGTAAAGTACGTCAGTTATTTAATCACTTTTAAAATACAAAAAATGAAATATTTCCAACTAATTTTATTATTTGTAACTTTTTCTATCGCAACAAGTTGCAATACATCAACAAACAAACAAATAACAAATACTAAAGATTATGAACAATTTTTATTAGGTTCAGAAAGCACATCTTTAGAAAACATACAGACAGATTTTAATTTTTGGAAACAAAAGTTAGAAAAAACACCCGGTCAATATCCGTATTACGCAAAATTAGCAGCTGCAAACAATGCTGTTTTTAAATTAACAGGAGAAATTGAGTCACTAAAACAAGCGGAAGAAAACTTAGTTTTAGTAAATGAGAGAACAAATTATAATAACGCTGGTTATTTAAGAAGTTTATCTAGAAATTACATTTCGCAACACAGGTTTAAAGAGGCTTTAGAATTACTTAAAAAAGCTGAAGTAAATGGTGAAAATTTACAACAAACTCAATTTATGTTGATTGATGTAAATTTAGAATTAGGAAATTTAGAAGAAACAGACAAGTACTTATCAAAAGTAAAAAACTTTAAAAGCTTCGATTACTTAATTAGAATTTCTAAATACAATGATCATATTGGTAATTTAGACAAAGCTATTGAATATTTAGAAGCATCTTTAGAAATCGTAAAATCTTCAAATAACAAATCATTAGTGCAGTGGAACTATACAAATCTTGCAGATTATTATGGGCATGCAGGTAGAATTAAAGATTCTTACAGTGGTTATTTAAAAGCATTAGAATTAAACCCTAATGATAGTTATGCTAAAAAAGGTATTGCTTGGGTTGTGTATTCTTATGAAAGAAACCCAGCAGAAGCATTAAGAATTCTAGAAACCGTAACAGAAGAAAATAAAGCACCAGATTATCACCTATTAAAAGCTGAAATATTAGATTTTATGGGGAAATCAGAAGAAAAAGATAGGCAGGTCGATAAATATTTAGCACAAGTTTCAAATACAAATTACGGAGTAATGTATCATAAATATGATGTTTTACTATATGCAGATGATGCTTCTAAAAAAGCAAAAGCATTAGAAATTGCTACACAAGAAGTTTCAGAAAGACCTACAGCTCAATCGTATGATTTATTAGCTTGGTCTTACTTTAAAAACGGACAAAAAGAAAAAGCTTTATTAATTACAGAGAATCATGTAATTAACAAAACTTTTGAGCCAGAAGCATTATTACATACAGCCTATATTTTAAAAGCAAATGGTAAATTAGACGCCGCAATTTTACTGAAAAAAGAATTATTAGAAAGTATATACGAATTAGGTCCTTTATTTGAAAATGACATTAAAAATATCTAAATTCGCAGGTCAAATAAAAATATAAAATAATGAAAAGTAAACTGATTGTATTTATTCTTTTGACAAATTGTATACACATATTTGGGCAAGAATTAAAAGGACGTGTTTTAGATGTTTTTAATACACCAATAGAAAATGCGTATGTTTTTAACGTTACATCAAATTCTCACACACATTCGAATTTAAATGGGAATTTTAAAATAATGAGTTCTAAAATTGGAGATACGATTCAAGTTGGAATTTTAGGTTTTCAAAAGCAAGAAATTATACTTTCTAAAAAGAACTTTAATAACTTTATTGTTCTTTTAGAAACAAAGATTTTTCAATTAGAAGAATTGGTTTTACGTAAAGAAATTAATGCTTTACAAACTATTTCTAAGATAGATTTACAAGTAAACCCTGTAAATAGTTCTCAAGAAATTCTAAGAAAAGTACCTGGCTTAATTATTGGGCAGCATGCTGGTGGTGGAAAAGCAGAACAGATTTTTTTACGTGGTTTCGACATCGATCATGGTACCGATATTGCACTTTCTGTAGACGGAATGCCAATTAATATGGTTTCTCATGCTCATGGTCAAGGGTATAGCGATTTACACTTTATGATTCCTGAAACTATTCAAAAAATAGATTTTGGTAAAGGACCTTATTATGCAAATCAAGGTGATTTTAATACTGCTGGTTATGTCAATTTTTCAACAAAAAACAGCATTCAGAAAAGCACAGTTTCTTTAGAAGTAGGTCAATTTAATTCTTTAAGAACTTTAGGTATGTTCAATCTTTTAGAAAACAAAAAAAACGAAGATGCATATGTAGCTATAGAATATATTTCAAATGATGGTCCTTTCGAGTCACCACAAAACTTTAACAGGTTAAATGTATTCGGAAAATACAATACCTTTTTAAATGGAAAAGACAAAGTTACATTAACAGCTTCTCACTTTACAAGTAGTTGGGACGCTTCTGGTCAGATACCAGAAAGAGAAGTTAAAAACGGAAATATAACTCGTTTTGGCGCAATAGATGACACCGAAGGAGGAACGACTTCTAGAACTAATTTTAATGTTCAATTGCAGAAAACATTGTCTGAGGAGTCTATTCTAAAAACCAATGTTTTTTATTCTAAATACAATTTTGAATTGTTTTCTAATTTTACTTTCTTTTTAGAAGACCCTATAAACGGAGATCAAATAAGACAATTTGAAAACAGAGATATTTTTGGAGCAAATGCTAAAATAATTTCGAATAAAGAATTTGGAGATATAGAAGCTAAATTTACAAAAGGTGCTGGTTTACGTTACGATTTAATTAATGATGTAGAGCTTTCTCATACAAAAAACAGAAAAGAAGTTATAGACAGAATTCAATTAGGAGATGTAAAACAAACCAATATGTATGCGTTTTTTAATTCTGAATTTGAGTTAGGAAAATTTAAAGTTTCACCAGCGGTTCGTTTAGATTATTTTAAATTTATTTACAACGATGCTTTAAAAACGAATTATGAAACCTTAACTAAAAATAAGGCAATTGTTACGCCTAAATTAAACTTTTTGTATGCTCAGAATAATAACTTACAATGGTTTTTAAAATCAGGAATTGGTTTTCACTCTAATGATACAAGAGTAGTTTTACAACAAAATGCAGATAAAATTTTACCAAAAGCATACGGTTTAGATTTTGGGAATATTTGGAAGCCTACAAAAAATATGGTTTTAAATACAGCTGTTTGGTATTTATTGTCTGAAGAAGAATTTGTTTATGTTGGTGACGCTGGTATTGTAGAGCCATCTGGAGAGTCTGAACGTTTCGGTTTCGATCTTGGTATAACATATCAATTTACAGATTGGTTGTTTTTTAATACCGATTTAACCTACACAAAAGCAAGAAGTTTAGAAAATGTAAGCGGACAAGATTACATACCTTTAGCGCCAGATTTTACAATGGTTGGTGGTTTGTCTGTTGCTAACTTAGGAAACTTTTCTGGAGGTTTACAATATCGATATATTGATGATAGACCTGCAAACGAAGACAATTCTATCGTTGCAGACGGTTATTTTATAGCAGATTTTAATGTAAATTATAAAATGAACGATATTACTTTAGGGGTGGCTGTAGAAAATATTTTTGATGTTGCTTGGAATGAAACTCAGTTTGCAACAGAATCGAGATTACAAAATGAAGCAAATTCAGTAGAAGAAATTCATTTTATACCAGGAACACCGTTTTTTGCGAAAGCGAGCATTACATATACGTTTTAGAATAATATAAATATTTTAACCATGTTTGTTTTGGTTGATTTTAGTTGGATGAAATGCCTGTTACAATTTGTAGCAGGTATTTTTTTTAACTTTTTCACCATTTTTTAATCTTAAATAGTGAGGAAAGCGTACTATTAAAAAAGAATAGGAAAATTTATATGATACTATTTAATTCTTTTTGCTTGAGTTATAAAAGATAAGCCTTGTTGGCCAATTGTAGATGTCATTACACTTTCAAATATAGGTTCTGGGGTGTTTTTAGGAGTTTTCCATTCAAAAATAAAATTAGAACCCGTTCCGCCAGAAACATCAATCTCATCTATAATTATTTCTGTAGTTTCCATTGGTGCTAAAAAAATTGGGAAATCAAAATATTTTCGAATTGAATTGCCATGTGTATCGTAGTATTCTGCTTTTAGAATGTAAATTGAATCAATATCACTAGTGTTTCTTAGGCTAATCATTGCTGTTAAATTATGCTTTCTGTGTTCAGACATGCTGTAAACTTGAGAGTAAATAGAAAGATAAGATTTACCATATTTAAGAGAATCTTTCTTGCTGATATTTATAGCCCTTTTTGTCCAGTTTTCAGTGTTTATAGAACTAATTTCTTTCTTTTTATTACAGCTGAAAAGTAAAAAAAGAAGAGCAATACCTATATGTTTTAGTTTCATTTTGAAGAGATTTTTTTATGTAAATAATAGGATTATAGTATTTGTAATAGTTTTTAGCAAAATAATATCTTTAAAGATTTAGCAAGAAGTTAAATGATTATAAATCTAACAACCTTTTAGCCGCATTAAAAGGAGTTGTTTTACCACTTTCTAAGTTTATAATTTCATTTTCTAAAGCACTTTTAATTTTTATATTCTGATAAAAATTAGCCTTTAGTTGCTGTTCAATGGTAGATAGCAGCCAGAATTTATTTTGGTCATTTCTTTTTTTATCGAAATATTTATTTTCTTTTGTTAGTGTAATATAGTTAGAAATCATCGTATCAATCTTCTCAATTCCAGAATTATGCAAAGCGCTTGCAGTTAAAACTTTTGGTTGCCATTTACTTTCTTTTAGCGGGTATAAATGCAGTGCTCTATTAAATTCAACTTTGGCAATTTTTGCATTTTGTTTATTTTCACCATCGGCTTTATTAATAACAATTGCATCTGCCATTTCTATAATTCCGCGCTTTATTCCTTGCAATTCATCACCAGCACCAGATAGTTTTAATAATAAAAAGAAATCTACCATAGAATGCACCACCGTTTCTGATTGACCAACACCAACCGTTTCAATAATAATAGTATCGAAACCAGCAGCTTCACAAAGAATAATACTTTCACGTGTTTTTTGTGCAACACCACCTAAAGAAGTTCCAGAAGGAGAAGGTCTTATAAATGCATTTTTATCGGTAACCAATTCTTCCATTCTAGTTTTATCACCTAAAATAGAGCCCTTATTTACAGAGCTACTTGGGTCAACTGCTAAAACAGCTACTTTTTTTCCTTGCGCAGTTAAGTGTTTTCCGAACGTTTCAATAAACGTACTTTTTCCCACTCCAGGAACACCTGTAATTCCAATTCTAACAGAATTATTAGCATAAGGCAAACAACGTTCTAAAATTTCATTTGCTTTTTGTTGGTGTTTCGCATTTGTACTTTCTACTAACGTAATTGCTCTGCTTAGAAAAGTAATATTTCCTTCTAAAATTTTAGCAACAAATTCATCTACAGAGTTTTGTTTGGCTCTGTTTAATTTTATTTTTTCCGCAGAAGATTTACTGGTCGTTTCTGGTGGTGAAACGCCTTCATTTTCGTGTAATGCAGAAGATTTTATATCCATTGTAAAAGTTAATATGTAAATTTATAAATAAATAATGATATTTTATGTGTTATCACTTTATTAGATTTAACTAAAGCTTCTCTAATTTATAGACAGGTTAAATTTTTGGTAATTGAACTGAATACATATGAAGATTAACCTTTGTAAGTTTCTGCAGAAATTCTCTACTATTCACTATAATTTTTTTTATCAATTTTAGAATATATTATAAATATATTGCCTTTAAGATGAGAGAGAAGTAATAAACCCAATCATAACCAATTCTTTACCATTAAATACAAGGAAATGGAATATTAATTTTGTCAACTCTTTTTTAGGCAAACTTCTAACAAATTCCATTTCTCTATTCTTTTAAAAGTACCTATCTTTATCCCCTGTAATTAGTCACTTTTTTTAATGGAACGCTACAAAGAAAATCAATTAAAAGTATACAATTCTCTATCTAAAAAGAAAGAGAATTTCAAACCCATAACAGAAGGTTACGTAGGCATGTATGTTTGCGGCCCAACAGTTTATAGTAATGCCCATTTAGGAAACGTAAGAACTTTTATGTTTTTTGATGTTGTGTATCGTTATTTATTGCATTTAGGTTACAAAGTACGTTATGTACGTAATATTACTGATGCAGGTCACTTAGAAAATGATGCCGAAGAAGGTGAAGATAAAATTGCTAAAAAAGCACGTTTAGAAGAAATTGAACCTATGGAAGTTGTACAGCGCTATACTGTAGATTTTCATAATGTGCTTAAAAATTACAATTTTTTACCACCAAGTATAGAACCAACCGCAACAGGTCATATTGTAGAACAAATAGAAATGATTAAAGAGATCATAGAAAAAGGTTTTGCTTATGAAGTAAATGGTTCTGTGTATTTTGATGTTTTAGAATACAATAAAAAAGAAAATTACGGAATTCTCTCTGGAAGAAAAGTGGAAGATTTATTACATAATACTAGAACTTTAGACGGACAATCAGATAAGAAAAATCCTCAAGATTTTGCACTTTGGAAAAAAGCAGATGAACGCCATATTATGCGTTGGCCATCTCCTTGGAGTGATGGTTTTCCTGGTTGGCATTTAGAATGTTCTGTAATGAGTACAAAATATTTAGGTGAGCAGTTCGATATTCATGGAGGTGGAATGGATTTAAAATTCCCGCATCACGAATGTGAAATTGCACAATCTAAAACATGTAGTGGTAAAACGCCTGTTAACTATTGGATGCATACAAATATGCTTTCTTTAAATGGCCAAAGAATGGCAAAATCTACAGGAAACTTTATTTTACCTAATGAAATTTTATCTGGAGAAAATGACATTTTACCAAAAGCATTTTCAGCAAGTGTTGTTCGTTTCTTTAATATGCAGGCAAACTATAGAAGTATTTTAGATTTTTCTGGTGAAGCTTTAGAAGCTTCGGAAAAAGGACACGGAAAGTTGATGGAAGCTGTTAATTTTTTAGAGAATGTTGAAGCTGGCAAAACATCTACTTTTAACATTCAAGATTGGAGTAAAGCTTGTTATTCCGCAATGAATGACGATTTTAATACGCCAATTTTAATTGCTAATTTATTTGATGCTGTAAAAGTAATCAATCAAATAAAAGACCAAAAAGCAAGTTTAACTGCAGAAGATTTACTTGAATTTAAAGAAACTCTAAACGGATTTGTTTTTGATGTTTTAGGTTTGATGAATGAAAATTCACAAGACAATTCAGAAAAAATAAATGGAGTAGTAGCATTATTAATTAAATTAAGAAAAGAAGCAAGAGAAAATAAAGATTGGGCATTATCAGATCAAATTAGAGATGAATTAATTGAGCTAGGAATTCAATTAAAAGATGGTAAAGAAGGCACAACGTTTTTAGTAAATTAAATAGATAATTACGAATTGTAAATTATGAGTTTCAAATTTTTAAGTAGGAATGTCATTTCAAAAGAGGAGCGGTTGAGAAATTTCTTTTTACAATTCTTAAATCTATAATTTTTGAAGAAAATACTTTCATATCCTTTTATTTTACTTGTTCGTTTTTACCAAAGCGCAATTTCACCATTTACACCAGCAACTTGTAGATATAGTCCTACCTGCTCGCATTATACAATAGAAGCATTGCAAAAACACGGTCTTTTTTCTGGTGGTTGGTTGGCTTTGAAAAGGATATTTAGTTGTCATCCATGGGGCGGAAGTGGTTATGATCCTGTACCAGAAAAGAAAGAATAAATAGTTTTGTATCCTCGAGCGTAGTCGAGAGGTTTATTAAAAGTACATTAATATAAAATAGGTCTCGACTGCGCTTGACCAGATATAGAAAAATATATGAATTTTTTAGCAATAGAGTGGAATCCTTCGATAGGAATAGATTTAGGTTTTTTTGTAATTCGTTGGTACAGCTTAATGTTTGTAACTGCTTTCTTATTAGGATTGCGTTTCATGAAAAAAATCTACGTAGAAGATAAAATTCCTGTAGAAAAGATGGATCCATTATTTATGTATGTTTTTCTTTCTATGTTAATAGGAATGCGTTTAGGAGATGTTTTCTTTTATAGTTGGGATTATTATCAGAACAATTTATTAGAAATATTTTTGCCATTTAAAAATTCTGCAGAAGGTTGGAAATTTACAGGGTATACAGGTTTCGCCAGTCATGGTGCAGCAATAGGTATTCCTATTGCGATGTATTTCTACGCTAAAAAACATTTAAACAAACCTTGGTTATTTATTTTAGATAGATTGGCTATTATGGTTGCTTTGGCAGGGTTTTTCATTCGTTTTGGTAATTTTTTCAATTCAGAAATTTACGGGAAAGAAACAGGATCTAGTTTTGGAGTTATTTTTAAAGCAGCAGGAGAAACAGTTGCAAGACATCCAACACAATTATATGAAGCTTTTAGTTATTTAGCATTGTTCTTTGTATTATGGCATTTATATTGGAAAACAAATAAAAAAGAACAAACAGGTTTCCTTTTTGGAGTATTTATGGTAGTTTTATGGTCATTACGTTTTATAATAGAGTTTTTAAAAGAACCACAAGTGCAAGAAAGAGGACAAGAATGGGTTTTTAGTCCGTTAAATACAGGGCAAGTTTTAAGTATTCCTTTAGTTTTAATTGGAGTTTGGTTAATGGTTAGAAAATCAAAAAAAGTAGCTTAGATTTTTATGGAAAAATTAAAACAACGTTGGGGAATAGAAAGTAATTGGTCTATTTTGGCCATATTTATTGTTTTCGCAATTAATGGATCTTTTGCCACCTGGGTAGCAAAACCCATTACTAATTTTTTGGGTTTAAATCCTGAAACTATTTCGGGTTTTATTTATTGGCCTTTAAGAATCTTACTTATATTTCCTATTTATCAACTAACCTTACCAATTGTAGGTTGGTTTTTTGGTCAATTCAAATTTTTCTGGGCTTTTGAAAAGAAATTTTTAAGCAGATTAGGTTTGGGCTTTTTATTTAAAGCGAAGGGTTAATTTTCTATTAATTCTTCATTTTTTCTTTTATTTATTACGTAGCTATAAACCCACATAATTGTAAATGTAGGTATAATATCTAAAGGAAGAATTTCTTCGAAAAAAGAAATAATACCAGCAACTTTACCTTCTTTGCCTTTATACATTTTAGTCATGATATAACCAGATAATGGAGCCCAAAGAAAATCTATAAAAGGAATTGGTATAAAACCAATGGCGTCTAACACAAGGCTTGCTGCCAATTTTTTGTATTTATTATTCATATAATATCTTATTCAAAACTCTTGCCAAAAAATATTTATTTTGTATAGAATTCAATAATTTAGCTAAAAAGATTCTTTGTAAAGTGAAATTTAATCAATTCAAAAATAAAATAGCATCACTTAAAGCTAAAGGTTTAGGCGGTTTAGATGCACAATTTAAACTAGCACCAGAACTTCGTTTAAGATATGATGCCGATACAATTAAAGCAAGCAATCCAAGAAAAGCGGCAGTTTTGGCATTGTTTTATCCGAACGGAAAAGAAGAAACGACCTTTATTTTAACAGAAAGAGCCAGTTATAAAGGCACACATTCTGCACAAATAAGTTTTCCTGGAGGCAAAATTGATAAAACTGATATTAATTTACAAGAAACAGCTTTAAGAGAAGCTTTTGAAGAAATAGGGGTATTGCCAAAATCTGTAGAAATTATTAGAGAACTGACGGATGTTTATATTCCGCCAAGTAATTTTTTAGCAACTCCTTTTATTGGTTTTTCCGCTGAAAAGCCTTTTTTTGTCACCAATTATGAAGTTGAAAATACGATTGAAGTTTTGTTAGAAGATTTATTAAATGAAACCTCTTTATCTACTGTAAATCTATCTACTTCTTATATGGATAATATTGACGTACCCTGCTTTAAGTTAAATGGTTACGTGGTTTGGGGTGCTACAGCAATGATGCTTTCAGAAATTAAAGAACTTTTAAAACATTAAATTTTGTGATTTGTTTCGTAAATTTGCTTTTAACCAAGTATTTAAAAAGAACTAAAAATGCCCTTATTTAAAAGAAATCCTTTTGGTCATATCTTATTTTTAAAAAAGATGATCATTAGACTTTTCGGCTTGATTTCTCACGGTAGATATCGTAAATTCAATAATTTACAGATAGAAGGTTCAGAAATTTTAAGAAATTTACCAGATAATAATGTTTTATTCATTTCAAATCATCAAACTTACTTTGCAGATGTAGCAGCGATGTTTCATGTATTTAATGCTGCCTTAAGTGGTAGAGATGATTCTATTAAAAATGTTGGGTACATCTGGCATCCGAAATTAAATATTTATTTTGTTGCTGCTGGTGAAACAATGAAATCGGGTTTGTTACCAAAAATATTTGCGTATGCAGGTTCTGTTTCTATTGATAGAACTTGGCGAAATGCAGGGAAAAATGTAAACAGACAAGTAAAAAATTCTGATATTTCTAACATTCAAAAAGCCATAAAAGACGGTTGGGTTATTACATTCCCTCAAGGAACCACAACGCCTTTTAAGCCAATTAGAAGAGGAACTGCTCATATTATAAAAACCTGTAAGCCAGTTGTTGTCCCAATTGTAATCGATGGTTTTAGACGTTCTTTTGATAAAAAAGGGTTGAGCATAAAAAAACGAAATGTACTACAATCTATGGTTATTAAAGAGCCATTAGAAATAGATTATGAGAATGAAAGTATTGCAGATATTGTTACTAAAATTGAATTTGCAATAGAACAACATCCTTCATTTTTGAAAGTTTTATCTGTTAAGGAGTTAGAAGAACTTACAAAAGAAGAAGAAGAATTGAATAAAAAAAGGGAGTTTTGGAGTTCTTAACGTTTCTTAAATTCAAAAATTTTAATTTCTATTCCAATAAATAAACTGTATCTATATTTTAAATCATCGTAGAGCATTTCTAGATCTGTTCTTTCGGTAATTTGATTTAAAACACTTAATTTTATGTTATTACTTATATAATAATCTAACTGAAGAGCAGCAGACCAACTAAAAAGGTTTTGCTGTTTTCTATTAATATACCCAGCACCCAAAGAAGGAGTTACGTGGAGATTGTAATCGTTAAAAATATCCATAAAAGTAAAACCTGCAAAACCACCAACTCTTGAATATTCATCTGCTAACAATGCTTTTTCGTATTCCAAACCATAAACAATATAACCTAATTTATGATCTTTTCCTTCGTATTTAACTCGTGCAATAAGATCTAAAGTTCCTGCTCTATTTCCTAATTGATCTCCAAAAACTAATAATTTAAAATCTTGATGCAAAGAAACATTTATAGAATTTTGAGCACATGTAAAAATACTACTCATTAAAAGTAGTATGAAAAAGAGGGGAGCGTTTTTCTTTTCGAACATTTTAAGCAATTTATTAAGCATAGCAATTATTTAAAGGTAGTCTTTATTTTTTTAGCATATAATCTATTATTCTTTTAAAATGGTATCAATAGCAAGTATTTCATTTTTAGAAAAAACAGTATTTTCAATTGCCTTTACACTATCTATAATTTGTTCGGTTTTACTTGCACCAATTAAAACAGATGTAATTCTGTCATCTTTTAAAATCCAAGAAATTGCCATTTGTGCTAATTTCTGATTTCTGCTTTCTGCAATTTCGTTCAATGCCTTAATTTTAGGAAGCATTTCCATTACCTTATCTGTTTTTAAGTAACGACCATCTTTTACCGCTCTAGAATCTTTTGGTAATCCTTTAATATATTTATCGGTTAACATTCCTTGTGCCAAAGGCGAAAAACAAATAGCACCAATGCCAGAGTTTCCTAATAAATCTAATAAGCCGTCCTCTATCCAACGATCAAACAAGTTATATCTTGGTTGGTGAATTAAACAAGGAGTTCCTAAATCTTTCAGAATTTTAAATGCTTTTTCCGCTTCTTCTGGTTGATAATTAGACAAACCAATATACAATGCTTTTCCTTGTCTTACCATTAAATCTAAAGTACCCATGGTTTCTTCTAAAGGCGTATCATAGTCTGGTCTGTGATGGTAAAATATATCTACATAATCTAAGCCCATTCTTTTTAAACTTTGATCTAAACTAGCAACTAAGTATTTTTTAGAACCCAAATCTCCATAAGGACCTTCCCACATATCATACCCCGCTTTCGAGGAAATAATTAATTGATCTCTATATTTTTTGAAGTCTTTCTTTAAGATTTGTCCAAATGTTTTTTCAGCAGAACCATAAGGCGGACCATAGTTATTTGCCAAGTCAAAATGTGTAATTCCGTTATCGAAAGCACATTTTAAGAGATTTCTAGCATTTTCAAAATCATCATTTTTACCGAAATTATGCCATAAACCTAAAGAAAGTTCCGGTAAAAGCAAACCACTATTTCCTGTTCTTCTGTAGTTCATTTTGGTATATCTTTCTGAATCTGCTTTGTATTTCGCCATAATTATGGAATTATTTCTTTTTTAAATTAGTTACTGTTATGCTAAGCTAGTAATAGTGTTGAATCTTTAAAATTAAAAGAAACAAAAAAGTAATGATTTTACAATTATAACATTCCTTTATTAACTATAACGAATGTACTAGGCTAATGCTTCTTTTAAAATAGTTATTGGGTGTTTTGCAACACGTTTTGTTCCATCAAAAATTTGATGTCTGCAACTCGTTCCAGCAGCAACAATTTCTGTCTCCATTGGTGTATTCCTTACCTTCGGGAACAAGGTATCTTCACCAACTTGCATCGAAAGATCGTAATGTTCTTTTTCATACCCGAAAGAACCTGCCATTCCGCAACAACCAGAATTAATGATTGTTACTCTATAATTTGTTGGAATATTTAAAATTTGAAAACTTGCATGCGTTCCAGACAATGCTTTTTGATGACAATGTCCGTGTATTTTAAGTGTCTTCGTTTCTGAAGTAAACAACGACGTATCTATATCTCCTTTTTCAACTTCTTTCGCCAGAAACTCTTCAAAAGTAAAAACATTTTCAGCTATTTTTTCTGCGGATGTTTTATCGTCTGCTAACCGAATATATTCGTCTCTAAAGGTTAAAATAGCAGAAGGTTCTATTCCTATTAAAGGCGTTTCTGCTGTAATTATATCTTTAAAAACAGCCACATTTAAGTTACAAACTACTTTTGCTTGTTTTAAAAATCCTTTAGAAATAAAGCTTCTTCCAGATTCTTCATGAGGTACAATTTGTAAGTTATACCCTAATTTTTCAAAAAGAGAAAAGGCATCTTTTCCAATTTCTACATCGTAAAAGTTGGTAAATTCATCACAAAATAAATAAACAATTTTTTTATGGGTTGATTTTTGCTGTTTTTTATACCAGTTTTTTAAAGTTTTCGGAGCCAACTTAGGCACACTTCTTTTCTGTGCAACGCCCATGGCTGCTTTTGCAAAAGGAGTATTTAAAATAGCATTTGTTAGGGCAGGAGCTATGCTACCTAATTTGTTATATTTTACATTATTTGCAAACAATTTGCTTCTAAAAGAATACCCATTTGTTTCTTGATATTGATATAAAAACTCTGCCTTCATAGTAGCAATATCTACGTTACTTGGGCATTCGGATGCACAGGCTTTACAACTTAAACACAAATCGAAAACGTCTTTTAATTCTTTGTGATTAAATTTATTTGCTTCTTCTGAATTTGTTAAAAATTCACGTAAGGTATTTGCTCTTGCTCTTGTGGTATCTTTCTCGTTTTTGGTAGCTCTGTAACTTGGGCACATTGTTCCGCCGGCTTCTACAGGTTTTCTACAATCGCCAGAACCGTTGCATTTTTCTGCTAATTTTAAAATTCCTTCGCTGTCAGAAAAATCTTGAATGGTTGCTATTTTTGGTTCAACTCTATCAATTTCATAACGCAGACTTTCATCCATCGCAAAAGCATCTGTAATTTTGCCTTGATTGAACACATTGTTTGGATCAAAGGCTTTTTTAATACGTCTTAATAATTGATAATTTTGTTCCCCAATCATTAAAGGTATAAATTCTGCACGCACAATTCCGTCTCCATGTTCCCCAGAAAAAGAACCTTTGTATTTTTTTACTAACTGCGCAGTCTCAGTCGTAATTTTTCGAAATAAGACAACATCTTCCTTCTTTTTCAGGTTTAAAATCGGACGTAAATGCAATTCTCCAGCGCCTGCATGTGCATAATACACCGCATTTTGCTTGTAATTAGACATTATTTGAGTAAACTCTGCAATATAATTTGGCAAATCTTCTAAAGCCACAGCCGTATCTTCAATACACGCCACCGCTTTTTTATCACCAATCATATTTCCCAAAGCACCTAAACCTGCCTTTCTTAAATAATGAACCTTTGCAATGTCTTCTCCATATATTTTTGGATGGTAATACCCGAAGTTATTTTTTTCTAAATCTGCAATTAAATTATTTGCTAAAATTTCTGCTTCTGGAAGTGTGTTTGCAGAAACTTCTAACATTAAAATAGCTTCCGGATCTCCTTGTAAAAAGAAGCGATTTTTAGCCAAATCTCTGTTGTTCTTTGTACAATCTAAAATGGTTTTATCCATTAATTCGCAATTGTACAAATTATGATTCATGGCAGTTACCGTAGCCAATAAACTTTCATTAATACTTGTAAAATGTGTACAGACCATAATACTTTCAGCAGGAGGCAAAGCGTCTAATTGTAATGTAATTGACGTTGAAAAAGCCAAAGTTCCTTCACTACCAGCTAATAATTTTGCAACATTTATGGTTGGAGATGTTCCACCGAATAAATCGGAAGTTAGTAATTCGTCTACCGCATAACCTGTACATCTTCTATGAATGGTTGCTTTCGGAAACTCATTTTTAATTTCTTGCTGATTCTCTTCGTTAGAGAGCTCGTCAAAAAGGCTTTTATAAATTTGTCCCTCTCGGGTATTTTCTTTTGTTTTATTGATGAATGCAGCTGATGTAATTTTGTTAAAAACAACAGAACTTCCGTCACTTAAAATAGCTTCAATTTCTAACACTTTATCACGGGTAACGCCATACTTTATAGACGTACTTCCAGAAGAATTATTACCAACCATTCCGCCCATCATACAACGATTAGATGTAGAAGTATTCGGGCCAAAAAATAAGCCGAAAGGTTTTAAGTACGCATTTAAAGAATCTCTTACAATTCCTGGTTCTAATTTTATAGTTTTTGCAGCTTCATCAAAAGAGATAATATTTGTAAAATGTTTAGAAACATCTACCACAATTCCGTCTCCAACACATTGGCCAGCCAAAGAAGTTCCTGCAGTTCTTGGTATAAGCGTAATCTTATTTTTTGTAGCAAAAGCAATTAAGTATTTAAGGTCTTTTACATCTTTTGGAAACGCAACAGCCAACGGAATTTTTCGATATACAGAAGCGTCTGTAGCGTATAAAGTTTTGTGTAAACTATCGAAAAGTACATCACCAGAAAGTGATTGATGAAGTTGTTCTAAAACTGTATTTTGAATCATTTGAGTTGTGTAAATAAAAATTCTGCACACAAATATCTGAATAATATAATAAAATTAAACCCTTAATAAACTTCTTTCGTTATTTTTATTGATTCTTTAAAAAATGCTTTCAAAAACTGTTGATTTGTGAGGTGTAAAAAATGATAGCTATTAATCGATGCTATTTATATTATTATCCCTTTTCCTAGGTTTTAAAAAGTATCTTTGCAAAATAATTAAGAGGCTCTAAATACCTCTTATAAGTCAATTTTTTAAACGCACGATTTGCAAATTTTATTTGTCTGCAATTCGTTATAATGCAACCATACATGAATTCTAATATACAAATAAACAAACCAACACCAATTGTTCCTGGAGACGATTTAATAAAATTTGAAAGTACAACAGACGTAAGAGAAACCATTTACGCAATGAAAGATGGGAAGTCGGTTTTGATTACTGAATTTTATAGCAACGGAATGTTACTTTTAAAAGAGTTGCACAAACATTTAAAAAATAGGTTGCCAAATAAGACGTTTTCAGAACAACGTGCCTATCGCGCAGCATATCACCAACTTTCGAATCAGGTTTTAGTGAAAATTAAAAAACACGAAGTTGTTTTAAAAAAAGCACCTAGCATTGGTTGGTTAGAAAAATTGTATCCAGATAATAATAGTTTTTTCTTAACGTTTCCACAAGTTCAAGGACTAAATAGTGCGTGGCAATGGTTTACAAACGGAATTAAAGTACCTGTTTTAAGAAATAAAATTCATCCTTTTTATGGTACGTATTTTCCAACGCGTTTCGATCATTTAATCTTGTTTGACAATTGGTTAAAGCGTTATGAAGGACCTAAAAAATCTGCCATAGATGTTGGTATTGGTAGTGGTGTACTTTCTTTTCAGATGGTACAACATGGTTTTCAGAAAGTATTTGGTACAGATACCAACCCGAATGCAATTGTTGGTTTACAAGAGTTTATGGGCGATACCAAATTGTCTCGTAAAATCGAATTATTTTACGGAAACCTTTTTGCTACGATAGAAAAAGAAGCAGAATTAATTGTTTTTAATCCGCCTTGGCTGCCAGCAGCGTCTCCTATAGAAAATATAGACGAAGCTATTTATTACAATAAAAACTTGTTTCCAAAGTTTTTTGCTGAAGCAAATAACAGATTATCGAAAGACGGAAAATTAGTAGTATTATTCTCTAATTTGGCTGAAATAACCAACGTTTCTAAGGAACATCCAATAGAAAAGGAATTGGCAAAAGGTGTCCGTTTTAAATTAGAAAAGTGTTTGAAGAAAACAGTAAAAACGGCTTCTGATAAAACAAAACGAAATCAAACTTGGCGTGCAGCCGAAGAAGTGCAACTTTGGGTTTTGACTAAGGTATAGATTTTAATATATAGAATAAAAAATAGGGAAGTGGAAACTTCCCTATTTTTTTGTGAGTAATTAAAGGGGAATTAATTATATGTGTTCACTTTCTTATATCGTTCTTTCTTGATTGAATCCTTAAACAATATCCACCACACTAACGCCATTGCTTTTTTTAGTAATTTGTATTTGCGTAGGAATGCGTTCTTTTAAGTTTTCTACGTGAGAGATAATACCAATCATTTTACCCTGAGATTGCAAGGTTTCTAAAGTAGAAATTACCGTTTCTAGCGTGTTTTTATCTAAAGTACCAAAACCTTCATCAATAAATAAAGAGTCAATTTTTACATTTTTACTCGCCAAATCAGAAAGCCCTAAAGCCAAAGCCAAACTAATAATAAACTTTTCGCCACCGCTAGACGTGTCTACCAATCTTGCTTGATCGGTTTGATAATGATCAATTAAATTAAAATTAAGCTCTTCTTTTGGCTTGTATTCATCTTCCATTTTTAAAGAATAGCGCTTATTCAACTTGTACAAATGCACATTTGCTAAATCTAGCAATTGTGTTAAGGTTAAACGCTGTACGTAGACATTAAAGGCATCTTTTGAGTTTCCAATAATTTTGAATAATTCTCGCCAAATGGTACAAACTTGCTCTTGTGCTTCAATTTTTTTATAAACTTCTAAATTTCTGTCTTTAATTTCTTGATCTTTTCTAAAAGCTTCGGCTATTTTTCCTTTTTCAGTAGATAATTGATCTCTTTTTAGTTTTAAATCTTTTGAAGCTAATTTACTTTCGACTTCTGAGGTTTCAAAGTTTTTAGCTTTGTTTAAGGCTGATTTTGCCTTTAAGTTCTCCTCTCTTAAGGTTTTTAATTTGAGTTGATTCTCTTTGATACGTTCTTTATTTTCTGTATACTTTACTGCAAGCTCTTTGGGTAACAAAGCTTTTTCAATGCTTTCTATAGTTTCAAAATCGCTATTTTTCATTTCAGAAAATAATGCCAATTTTATAGCTGCTATTTCTTGAACTAAAAGAAGATGATCTTCGTTATGTTTGATTTTTAAAACCTCTTTTTCTTTTTTAGAATCGAGTAGTTTCTGAAAGGCAATTTTACTTGCTTCTAGTTTTTCAGTTGCTTGTTTACTTACCTTTTGTAACTGCTCTCTTTTTTCTGTTACCGAAATATCAATAGGCAAAATAGCAATTCGTTTTGTTTTTAACGCAATAGATTTTAGATTCGCATCGGTGATGGTTTTACGGTATTCAGTTTCCGTTTTAGCGTGTGTTGCAAGTTGTTTGGTAGTATTACCAGATTTTGTATGAATAACCGTCAACGTTGCTTTTAATGCATTTACATCTTGCTGTTTTTTATGAAAATTAGCAATTAGGTTTTCTATTTCTTTTATGAATATATTGGTGTTGTCAATTGCTGGTACTTCATAATTGAATTTCGATAATTTTGTTTTTAAATCGCTTTCTAAATCTGTACATTTTTTGGTTACATCAACCATCGATTTTTGATTCACTTCAATTTCAGTAGTCGTGTTTTTAATCTTTTCTTGAAGTGTAGCAACCGTATTTTGTAGTTTGCCAACAGACTGATTCTGTTCTTTAAAAGTAGCAGCTAAAGCATCTTTTTTAGCGAGTAAATTTTGAGTCACCTTTATCTTTTCAGCGATCAATTTTAATTGCTCAGAAACGGTTTGTAATTCAAGAACTATCTTAGTGGTGTTTCTTAGTTTGCAATCTATAGGTAGTTGCGTTGCTTTTTGTTGAATGGCTTTTAATTCCTCGGAAATAGCAGTAGTTTGTTGTGTAAAACTTTGAATGCTTGTGGTTAATTTGACTTCCGTTTTCTCCAATTCAGCTTTTGAATCGGTCAGTTTTTTTAAGGTGTTTTTTCGTGTTTGTAGTTCTAATTCAGATTTAGAAACACCAATGACGTCTAAATGTTCTGCAAACGGATGTTCTTCAGAACCACACAAACTACACGCTTCTCCTTCTATTAAATGCTTCCGATCGTCTTCATATTTAGAAATACTTCTTTCTAAAGTTAGAATTTTATCTGCATCTAAAACCGATTTCTCTTGTGTTGCTATTTCTTTTTTTAATACTTCAATTTGTTTTGTAGTCGTTTCTAAATCCGTAGAAAACAACTTCTTTTGTGCTGCTATTTTTTGAAGTTCTTTCTCTTCTTTAATAATGAGCTCAGAAAAGTTTTTAAATTGTTTCCAGTTTGCTTCTGTTACAGAAAGTTTCTTTTCTTCCGCTAAAATTGTGGTTAATGTATGTTCTGTTAGTTGTACGGCAATTGCTGAAATTTCTTTCTCAATTATTTTTATTTCAGCGATTTTATGATCTAAAATCTTCTTATTTTCTTGTAAAGTGGCAGTAGTATTAAGAACTTCTTTCTTTTTTTGAAAGCTAAATTCTGACGCTATTTTTAGTGTTTCTTTATTCGCTTTTAAAGAAGTTAAAGCACTTGCCCAATTAGATATTTCTGTTGCAACTTCTTTTAAGAAACTATTTTTTGCAATAAAAATTTCTTCGTTTTTAATTTTTGAAGTGGTTTCTGTAAGTTCTTTTGCTAAGTTTTTTTCTTCAACTTTTAACAAGGAAATTTCACGCGTTAACGTTTCTAAATTTTGGACTGCTTTTTGTTTTTTATCGATTTCATTTTTTAATTCGCCATCTAAGTTGGTTACCAAATCAAATTTAGGCAACCAAGAAGAAAACTCTTTATCAGCATTTTCTACTGCCGTTTTTTCTTGTTTGTTGGTAATTTCTAAACGCTCAATTGCAGGTTTAAGTTGTGTTAATTCTTCATCTAAGGCTTTTAATTGTAAAGCTTTTGCAGTAGCCTCTTTTTTTGTTTTATTTAAATTCTGAATACATTCTTTAAACGGAGCCGCTTTTTCATTTGCAGCTAACAGGTCTAATTCTTCTTTATGATTCTCAATATAAGTACTTAAAGATTTCGCGTTCTGATCTAAAATTTCTGATTTCGTATTCAAATCTTGAAATTTCAAATACCAATCTACCACAAACTGAATCGATTTGATATCTTTTTCAGTTGTGACGATATCTGCATTTAAAATTTTGTCTTTTTGAGACAATTCTATTTTATTTTCTTCGGTTAAAACATCATCAGAATTAATTCTTGCCTGAATTTCTTTTAGCTTTTTTTCTTCCTCAGATTTTCTATCTAATATTCCTTGTCCGATTTTTTTATAAATCTGTTCGCCCGTAATTTGTTCTAATAATTTTCCTTTTTCTGGTCCTTTGGCAGTTAAAAAGGACGCAAATTCACCTTGTGCAAGCATTACAGATCTTAAAAACTGATTGTAATCTAACTGTGTAACACTAATAATTTCATTAATTAAAAGCCTTTTTTGAGTCGCTAAAATAGTATTTGTCGTCAGGTTTTTTAAACTGACTTCTTCTTTCGAATTCTTATATTTTTTTCCTGATTTATCTGCAACTCTTATTCCCCAAAAAGTTTCATACAAAAGGTTGTTATTTTCGAAGGTAACGCGACTAAAAGCTTCATTTGCACCGTGACTTACAACGTCTAATAAAGTTCCTTTTGTATTGTTAAAGCGAGGCACATTATGATACAACGCAACGGTTATAGCATCTAAAATAGTAGTTTTTCCTGCGCCAGTTGCACCTGTAATAGCATACAAACCAACATCTTTAAACTGTTCATTTTCAAAATCGATTACAATAGGGAAATCAGATTTTAATGAATTTATATTTTGGAGTTCTATCTTTAAAATTTTCATAGCGACCTACTTTTATTGATTTTTAACGGATTGTAAAATTTCATTAAAAGCATCCCACACTTTTGGACTCTTTTTTAAATCGTATCCCATTTCTTCACATTTTAGTTGAAAAACTTCCGTAGGTAATAGTTCTTTTATTGATTTTGTGTTTTCTAATAATTCTTCAATTCCTTTATTTTTACGTTGATTTTTTAAGGCTGTTTTTAAGATTTCAAAGGAATATTTTTCGGCTTCTTTTTTTAGTTCATCGGTATTAATCGTGTTATTTTCGTTTAAGACAATTTCTACCCAAGGTGTTAATTGAAAAGAGTTAGAAACGATATTTGGAAATTGCTGCATGCATTCAGACATTGTACCTGTAAGCTTGTGAAATTCTCTAAATCTAGGAACAACAACATCATCAATTTTACTAATTATATTATTTTCTAATGTTAAAACAACAATTTTCTTATCGTAGTTAATTTCACTAAAACTTAAAATATGAGGAGAACCAGCATATTTTACACGTTCGTTTCTGCCAATTATTTGAGGTCTGTGTAAATGTCCTAAAGCAATATAATCGAAATAAGCAGGAAAATCATTCGCACCAATATGCCCTAAAGTTCCTACGTAAATATTTTGCTCACTATCTGAAACCGAACCACCTGTTGCAAATAAATGTCCCATAGCAATTACCGGTGCATCTGTAGTATTAATAAGTTCAGATTGTGCTGCGGCAGCGTCGTAATGGTTTATTAATGCTGTTTTATATTTGTCTGTTAGTTCATCAAAAGATTCTCCTGCAACTGCACGTCTAATATCGCCGTCACGCAAATAGGGTACTGCAGCAATAATTACTTTTTCGTTATTTATTTCGATTTTAAAAACTTCGTCTTCCATTTTTTCGGTTGCTTTACCAACAACCTTAATAGAAAGTGCATTTAAAATATGTTTTGGCGCATTTAGAGTGCCAGCAGAATCGTGATTTCCTCCAGTAATAATAATCGATTTACAAGAAGTGCCTTTTAATTTGACTAAAAAGCTATAGTACATTTCCAAGCTTTGGTTAGACGGAGAACCGGTGTCAAATACATCGCCAGAAATTAATAATACATCAATTTTTTCGGTAATAATATAATTCTCTACCCAACTTAAAAACAAGTTTTGTTCTTCAAATTGAGAGTTTTCATGCAATCGATGGCCTAAGTGCCAATCTGCAGTGTGAAGTATTTTCATTTCTTTTTAGCTTTTTTAGAACGATATACTAATATCATTTTTTCAAATAAAAATTCTTTCAAATAAACTTTTACGCTAAGCATTTTGTTGGTTTTAAAATGAACCTTATGAACTTAAAAACCAAAATTCTTTATTTAGATTCCTGTTTGCACAGCGATGACAGTTTTAACGAAACCGAGGGAAAGCCTCGGGAATTATTTTCACCAAAAACCAACAAATAAAAAAACTTACTTTTTAACTTTTTCTACCAGTTCTAAATTTGTAACTGCTGTTTTCGTAGTAAAAATACCATAATTAATAGTTACAGTTTTCTTGTCAATTTTATCAATAGTACCCACAGAATTAGAATCTTTAATACGCACTCTGTCGTTAATTTGGTAATCGTACGCTGCTTTTTCTTGGGCAATTTTTACTTCTTCAATCTTTTTTTCTTTTCGAACTTCTACCACTTTTTGTAAAACCTCTTTTTCTACTTTTTGAATGACGTCTTGCATTTGTTTTTCAACAACTTTTGCTTTCAGTTTCTGAGATTTTGTTTTTGGGCTTATAGGATTTTTCTTGGCATACTTTACTTTTTCATCGACCACCCATTTGTTAAAATTGGTATTTAACTCTTTCTTATTATTGTTCTGAAAATACTTGTTTAGAAATTCGTTAATTTTTCTTCCTAAAGAAAGCATTCGTTGGTTGTTGTCATACAATTCTTGAAATCCCGCCAATTTAGACTGAATTTTATCTTCCTTTTCTTGTAAACTTTCTAAATGTTCTAGTCCCTTAGATTTTTGTTTTTCAAGATTATCAGAATTTCTTTGCAGTTTGGTTCTTTCTTTTTGCAGCTTAGAAATGGTTTTATCTAAACGAACTTTTTCTGTATCAACACGCTTTTTTGCTTTGTTAATAAGACTAAACGGAATTCCGTTTTTTTGCGCTACTTCAAACGTAAAAGAACTACCTGCTTGCCCAATAAATAATTTGTACAAAGGTTCTAAAGAACGCTCATCGAACTGCATATTTGCATTGGTTACATTTTCTAATTCGTTTGCCAGTACTTTTAAGTTAGAGTAGTGGGTTGTAATAATTCCGAAGGCTTTTTTCTCATAAAACTCTTCTAAGAAAATTTCTGCCAAAGCACCACCTAATTCTGGATCTGAACCGGTACCAAATTCATCAATTAAAAACAATGTTTTTTCATTACATCTTCGTAAAAAATTACGCATGTTTTTTAAACGATAGCTATACGTACTTAATTGATTTTCTATAGATTGATTGTCTCCAATATCTGTTAAAATTGCATCAAAAATATAGGTTTGACTGCGTTCATCCACAGGAATTAAAACACCACTCTGCAACATTAATTGCAATAAACCAATGGTTTTTAAGGTGATACTTTTTCCACCTGCATTAGGGCCAGAAATAACAATTATTTGTTGTTTCTCATTTAATTCTATAGATTGAGAAATGGTTTTTACTTGCTGAGCATTATTTTTTCGCCATAAAATAGGATGTACAGCATTCTTAAAATAAATTCTTTTTTCTTTGGTTATTTTTGGTAAAATAGCGTTCATTTCTCTCGCATATTTTGCTTTTGCACCCACAACATCTGTATGTACTAAAAAGGCAAGATATTCTTCTAAAAGTGGCGTAAAAGGACGAATCTTTTCGGCTAAAGTTCGTAATATTTTTATAACCTCTTGCTTTTCCTCGTATACTAAATTTTGAAATTCTCTACTATACGCCAACGTTGCCTGTGGTGCAATATAAACGATGTTTCCAGATTTGGAAGCACCTAACAAGCTACCCGCAACTTTTCTTCTGTGCATTGCAGAAACTGCTAATACACGCTGATTGTCTACAACCGTTTCTTTAATATCATCTAAATAACCAGCACCAATAGAAGAGGAAAGTGCACTAGAAAAACTTGCACCAATTTTACCACGAATGTTATTAATATCTCTTCTAATTTGCTTTAAAGTAGTAGAAGCGTTGTTTTTTACTTCACCAGAAATATCGATAATTTTTTTAATTTCATCATCTACAAAAGTGGTGAATTCAATTTCTTGAGAAAGTTCGAAAAACGTAGGAAACTGCACTTTAAATTTCTTGAAAAACTTAATAAGCTCGTTTACCGTTAAAGAAGTAGTCGCAATTTTTAGAAAAGCATCTGTTTCTATAAAACTATTTTCTATAGCCAAACGCTTTACACTTTCTGTTACATTGTCGAACCCATGATTTGGAACTCTGTTTTCGCTTTGAAAAGAAGACAGGTATTCATTCACCAAATGCAGCTCTATAAATAGTTGTTTTCTGCTAGGTATTGGCTGAATTTCTCGAACGCCTACTTTACCTAAGCCAGAAATACAATGTTCTGAAACATGTTGTAAAACGGTAGCAAATTCTAAATCTTGTAATGTTTTTTCTGAAATATTTGTGCTCAATTTTTTAATTTTGATGTGTTACAAAAATAAGAAACAATAGAGCTAAAAATAGAGAATCGATAGAAAAATATTTCTCGAAATAAATTGTAAAAATTATCTATATAAGTGTTGTTCTATGTAAAGCTATTTTAAACTTTACTTAATTAGATTTTTTATAAACTGAAGGTATTTGATACCTGATTGATAGTAGACGTCTATTGTAACAAGGATGTTTATACCTTTTTATAAAAAAAAAACACCATATCACCTTTAATAAAAGGGATATGGTGTTTCAAAATGGGGGATTAATTTCTATTTATAATAACTTTTCTTGTTGATGATTTTTCTTTGTTTGATAGCTTAAATAGATAGATTCCTTTAGCTAAATTTAAAGTTGTAATTTCATTTTTACCAATATTCAATTTTCTTGTATTAATTTCTTTACCTGTTATCGCGTAAATTTTTAATGTTGCTTTTTCTAAAAGATCAATATTCATTTTTCCGTTTGATGGGTTTGGATACATTGAAAACGATAATGAATCAAATTTTTGTGTGCTTAAAGCTGTGCATTCTGCTTGGTTATTTACAAAGGTTGTAGTTATGTCTTTGTTGGGCCAGTTTGTAGTAGAATATATTGCATTATCCACTTCAATACAAGTTAAATTAGGATTATTGGTCGTATCAAATTGTATAAAATTTGTGTTATTTCCATTTTTCACATTTAAAGATGTTAATGTATTGGATGTTAAATTTATAGAAGTTAACGCACTAAGTGTACTTAGATCTAAACTTGTTAATTGATTATTACTAGCATTTAACGTTGTTAAAGCTGTAAAATTTGCAATACCCGTAAAATCTGCAATATTATTATTGGCAACTTCTAAATTTGTAATTGTATTAATATTAGCTGTAAAAACTTTATTATCTGGTGTACCAGAGTCTAAGCCTAAATTTATCAAAGCCAATTCAAAATTAGCATCCGGAATCGTTGTCTCAATTGAAACAGTTGTATTATAGGTATTAGTAATTACAGGTGCATTATAATCGAAATAAATGTTTGCTGTAGTATCAAATGCATCACCAATTACTGCTGTACTTTTTGGTTTTATTTTATAAAAAATCCAACCATGACTTGCTGGTTCATTAGACGTACTATCTGCTAACTGAATGTTTTCAAAAATAAACTCAATTTCGTTTGTATTCTTAATTGCTACCCTATAATTATGACTTGCTGATATTGGTTGAAAGGTTGTAACATCTAAATCGGTATCTAAAATATCTTTTACAACAATATTTATTGCAGATGCTGTACCTGTATTTTGAAAACGAATTCTATAAGTTAAATCATTTGGTACTTGCGTTGTACTAATTTTATTCCCCTCAAAACAAACAACATCATTAGGGTCGTAAGCATTTACAACAACATCAGAAAAAAGATGTGTGTTGTCTGTTGGTGTTGCATCGCCAGTTAAAGGTGTAATTGAAGAAGTATAACTTATGGTATCTCCTCCATTTACAGGGTTTACTGGGTTTATAGGTGTATTAATTGTAAAATATACATCGATATAACTTTCTTGAAAAGGGAGCAAGTTTGTATAATTCCAAGATAATGAATTACTTGTTTGTGTGTCTGGTGTTATACTTGCGTTGTTAAATACTTCTTGGTTCTCATTAAAATTTAAGGTTACAGTTCCAGAAGGTATAATTGTAGAACCATTATTTTTATAAAAGATTCTTAATTGTGTATCAAAACCAGGTCTAGATTCAGATGTTGTAAAAGAATATACTTCAACATCATTTACTTGAGCGTTTGCAGTGATACAAAAATCGATAATTTCTGTATTTCCAGAACCTGTAAAATTGGTTGTTTGCATTGTTGGTGTTACAGAAAAGAAAGAAGGGAAGTTAGGAATTATCTCAGTATCTATATCTGTGTCATTAATATAAATGGTATAAGAACCATCTGTAGCACTAAAAGAAGAAGCACTTACATTGCTACTTACACTATTAATTCTTGTATTCACAGATTTTGTATCTGCTGCATCACAACCATCATTATTAAAATCATAAGAAATTGTACCCGTTATTGTATTTGAATTTACAGGAACAAAAGAGCAATATTCTGTAAAATTTGTTTGCGAATCTATATTTAAATAGATACCAGCAGCAGCCGTAGCATCATCAACACAAATTGATAATAAATTAGGGTTATTATTTACAACTAAATTACTATTTGAAATATTAGAAGTGTTTCCATTCTTTAAATTTAAAGAACTTAAAGATGGATTAGAACTACACTCAAGCACTGTTAAATTACTAAAAGTAGATAAATCAAGAGTTGTTAAAAGGTTGTTTGAACAATAAAGATAATTTAATGTTGTAATAGTTGTAGCGTCTAAGCTGGTTATCTGATTTCCAGAGCAACCAAGGTTAGATAATAAATTATTTGAAAGTGTATTTAGGGTGGTTAAGTTATTGTTGCTACAAATTAAGTTTGTTAAATTTGTATTTTGACTTACATTAAGAGAGTTTAAAGAATTGTTACTACAAGACAATACTTTTAAGCCTGTATTTGAATTTACATTAAGAGATGATAGTTGATTGTTGTTACAAAATAATAATTCTAAGGTAGTTGAAGAGGGGAGCAGCAAACTAGTTAATAAATTACTTGTCGCATTTATTGTAATTAATCCTGTGGACATAGATGTGTCTAACATAGATAATTGATTTTCGTTAGTAACTAAGGTTTTTAAAGAAGAAGAACTAGGTAGTGTTAAACTAGTTAAAGAATTATTAGATGTATTTAAAGTAACTAACCCAGAAGCAACGGATGTATCTAAAATTGTTAAGTTATTTTGATAAGACAAAAGTTTCTTTAAAGTACTCGTTGTTGGTAATATTAAGCTAGTTAAAGAATTCGTATAAACAGCTAACTCTACTAAACCAGTTGCCATAGAAGCGTCTAAACTAGTAATATTGTTACCCCAAGAATATGCATGTGTTAAAGTATTAGAAGTAGGTAAGTTTAAACTACTTATGTTATTGTTATAACTTTTTAAAGTAATTAAAGAAGTATTGTTCGTTGCGTTTAAATTAGTAATTTGATTGTTATAACACTCTAAACTTGTTAATGCTGTAGAAGTTGAAATATCTAAAGAAGGTAATTGATTATATTCACATTTTAAACTTTGTAATACAGGTGTATTTGCTAATATTAAATTTGTTAAAACATTATTATTTACAATAGCAGATGTTAACGACGTTTGATTGGATAAGTCTAATGAATTTAGATTATTACTACTTGTAATTAGTGTAGTTAATGACCCCGAATTTGAAAGGTTAAGTGAAGCGATACCTAAGTAAGGATTGCTGAAAATATTATAATTTATATTATTAGAACAATCTAAATAGGCTAGTTGAGTTAAAGCAGACACATCTAAACTAGTTAAATCATTTTGACTACATGTTAAAGAAGTTAAATTGATAAACGCCTCTATACCCGTAAAATCTGAAATACCCGGAAAAATCATACCAGGACCACCTCCACCTATACATGTAGGGTCTGAAGGATCGGGACAAGGCCCCACCATATCTTCCCACCCCTGATGTCCGGAAATATTTAAAACAGTAATTAAAGCAGCTTCTGTTACTTGAATTTCATTGTCATTATTCGTATCTATGCTAGGAGAATAATTTAATAATGCTTGTTTAAATTCTGCATCAGGAATATTTACAATTTGGGATAAAATTGTATTTGACATAAAGAAAAGTACAATTGAAAGTAATTTTAGTTTCATACGTGTGGTTTTATATTTTTTTCAAATTTAAATTGATTATTTAAATTATAAAAGAGGTAAAACCCTGTTTTATATTATGTTTAGGTAAATTAAAAGTTCTGTTTTTAAAGAGGAAGCTCAGGTTTAATCATTGTAATTTAATTCTGTCTATTATTAAAGGTATTTTTGCCAAAAAATAAAATTATGATAACGGCCATAAACGATAGTTGGCAATATATCTTGCAACCAGAATTTGAAAAACCATATTTTAAAGATTTAGTTAGTTTTGTGGATTCTGAATATGAAAATTATGAATGTTTCCCAAAACAAGAAGCTGTTTTTGCGGCATTTAATTTTTGTTCTTTAGAAGACTTAAAGGTGGTAATTATTGGTCAAGATCCTTACCATGATGAAAACCAAGCAAACGGTTTGTGTTTCTCTGTTAAAGAAGGAATGAAACATCCGCCGTCTTTGAAAAATATTTTCAAAGAAATTTCTGCAGATTTAAATCAAGAAATTCCTAAAAGCGGAAATTTAGAAAAATGGGCAAAACAAGGTGTTTTATTATTGAACGCAACTTTAACCGTAAGAGCACATGAGGCTGGAAGTCACCAAAAAAAAGGATGGGAAATTTTTACCGATGAAGTCATTAAAAAGGTTTCAGAAGAAAAAGAAAATGTTGTCTTTTTACTTTGGGGTAAATTTGCTGAGAGCAAAATAAAACTTATAAATATTGATAAACACACTATTTTTACAGCTCCACATCCTTCACCTTTAGGAGCTTGGAGAGGTTGGTTTGGTAGTCGTCATTTTTCTAAAACAAATAATATTTTACAAAATTTGCAAAAAATCACGATAAAATGGTAGGTAATATTTGCATGTTACAATAAGGTATTAAAAGAGCTTCTAAAAGATCTTCTGTAGTATCAGGATAATTTACTTCAATAGTATTACTAGAATGAATCCATTCTGCTATTTTGGGAACTTGTCTTTTAGTCAGTTTTTTAATTGTATGAACACCCATTTCTTTTAAAGCTAATGCATTACACTGTTGTTCATATTGGTTTTTCATAGGAACCACCATCAGTCTTTTCTTCAAAAATAAGGCTTCAGCTGGTGTTTCAAACCCCGCTCCACAAAGAACACCACTTGAAGTGGCCATACTTTTTATAAAGTCGAACTCATTTACAGGAAAAATAGTGATATTTTTCTGAAAAATTAACTTGTTAGTGTCTTTTGAAAAAATATGCCATTTTACAATGGGGATTTTAGATAAAATTTTAATTATTTTTTCGTGATGATATGCAGGTAGATAAACCGTAAAATGTCCTTTGTTTTTAACACCTTTATTTCTTATTTTTTGTCTGATTATAGGTGTAAATATGGCAGAACTATAACTATTAAAATGAAAACCAAAACGTACTTTTGCTGGTGCGTAATATTTTAAAATAAGTTTTTCTAGATTAAATTTCCCTGCTTTTGGAGACGCATTATCCAACACTGCATTTTGATGACTTAGAGAAATAATATTTACATTATGTAGCTTTGCTGCCCAAGCAGAAACGGGTTCAAAATCATTAATAATTAAATCGTAATCCTTTACAGGAAGGTTTTTAATTTCTCTATAAAAACGTGCTAACTTCATCTTTTTATAGCTCGTAATAAAATCGATACCGCCATTTTTACCAAATGTAAAATTTAAGCCTTTTAAGTTGTATTTTATATCGAAACCTAATTCTAAATTAGTTTCATTTCCGCTAACTAAAATATCTAATTCTCCTTTTTGCTGTAGAATAGGGATAATCTCTTTAGCTCTTGTTAAATGACCATTTCCGGTACCTTGAATAGCATACAGTATTCTCATATATATTATTTTAAAGGTTTTTGAATTTCGAATTCTTTTAAAAATTCATCAAAAATAAAGTTATTAGAATCTTCTTTTTTTAAGGCCTTCAATTCTTTTTTGCTTAATTTTTGTTCCTTAGTTCTAGCAATTTCATCTTTCGCATATTCGTATAAACTCCATTGTTTATTGTTATATTCTAAAGCTGTTAAATTTTCTATCCAATCACCAGAGTTTAAATACATTGTTTTCCCATGCTGATTTGTTATTTCTCTTATTTCTGGTTGATGAATGTGCCCGCAAATAACATAATCGTAATTATTATCGATCGCAATGTCAGACGCTGTTTCTTCAAAATGATTGATGAATTTTACAGCACCTTTAACGCTGTTCTTAATTTTTTTAGAAAGTGATAATTTTCCGTAACCAAAAAGCTTACTAATCCAATTTATAAATGTGTTTATTATTATTAAAATATCATACCCTTTTCCTCCTAATTTAGCCAACCATTTAGAGTGTTTCATTGTAACATCAAATACATCTCCATGAAAAACCCACGCTTTTTTATCATCAATATTTAAAACTAATTTGTTTAGAATCTTAAAACTTCCCAATTGAAACCCTTTAAATTTACGTAACATTTCATCGTGATTTCCTGTAATATAATAGACTTCTGTTCCTTTAGATAGAAGAGAAGTTATGTGTTTAATTACATTCATGTGAGCTTTTGGAAAATAACGTTTGTTAAATTGCCAGATATCAATAATATCACCGTTTAAAATTAATACTTTTGGTTCAATCGTTTTTAAATAATTTAAAAGTTCTGTTGCTTTACAACCATAAGTACCTAAATGTACATCTGAAATTACAACATAATCTAACTTGCGTTTTTCGTGTTTTTTCATTTTATAAAGTAAAAAGTTGAGAAGTTATTATTATAAACAGCGGTATTCTTTTTAAATGGTTTAAGAATAGTTGTTTTAAATAAGAGCATAAACAAAAGCATTTATCATATAGTTTCTCAAACTTACGTCCTTAATGTATTATTAGAGTAAAGTAATAATGAAAAAAAGGTAAGTAAATTCTTATGAAAAAGTTTAGTTAAAGTAATCTTAATGTTATGAATAATAATAGGTTAGAAGGCATAAAAAAATCCGCTAAAAAGCGGATTCATTGAATTTGAAATTAAGAAACAGATAAATTATGATAAATCTATCTGCTTTAATGTTGTTTGGTTGGTTGTTGAAACATCTGCTAAACCACAAGCATTAGAAGTGCTTCTACAAGAAGAAGAACAAATGATTCCTAGAATACAAATTGCAATAAATACTACTTTTTTCATTTTTAATAATTTTTAAAGGCTAAATGTACATATTTTTTATGAACTCACCTGATTTTTTCTTCTCTTCTATAACGTTAAAGCGAACCATTTTATTTTGAATTCGTGAAATTAAGTTTTTAGTGATGGGTTTACCATCATTCCATTCTGTAATTTTTAACCATTTTTGAATATCTTCTAACTTTTGTTCGTATCTTTTTGCTAGAATTTCATCAATATTATGAATGTTTTTGAAGTCTTTTGTTTGGGCATTTATAATATCTAAAACCTTCTTAACTTCACTAAAGTTATTTTCTAAAACTTCATTTCTAACAGCAACAACAAAACAAGGCCAAGGTGTTGGGCAATTGTCTACTCTTCTAAAAGTACCATTATCTACTAAAGGTTTTGTTGTAAAATGTTCCCACATAAAGTAGTCTGCTTCTCCATCTGTTAAAGCATCAATACCACCTTGTAAATTACCAATTACTTTAAACTTTAGGTTTTCTACATTCCAACCTTGGTTAAAAGCATTTACAATTGCCATTAAATGAGAACCAGAACCAAATCTACTAATCGCGATGGTAGCATGTTCTAAATCTGCAATAGTTTTAAATTCGGATTTTGCAGCCACATGAATTCCCCAAATTAAAGGTGTTTCTACAAAGGTTTGTACAATTTTAGATGGATTTCCATTAGAAATATCTTTAATGATTCCTTCTGTTAGAACAATTGCAATATCTACTTCACCAGAACGTAAAGACCTGCACATTTCACCAGTTCCACCAGGGTAATCTTGCCATCTAAGATTGATGTTTTCTTTGGTGTAATCTTTGTTTTTTAGTGTTAAATACCAAGGATAATTAAAATGCTCTGGCACACCACCAACTTTTAAACTCGTCATCTATTCTACTAATTTGTTCAACGAATACTCAATTAAATCTTCTACAACCTTTTTGTAGTTTTTACTAAAAGTACCATTTGCTCTATTTGCAATAATTGCATTCATAGAAACGGCATTGTGGCCTAACAGCTTAGATAAACCATAAATAGCAGAAGTTTCCATTTCTAAATTGGTAATTCTATTTCCGTTGTAATTAAAAGAATCTATCTTTTTATTAATATCAGCATCTTGTAAAGGCAAACGTAAAACTCTACCTTGTGGTCCGTAAAAACCACCGGCAGTTGCTGTAATTCCTTTAAAAATTTTATCTGAATCTAATTTTTGTGCCAATTCACTACTATTTTTAATTAAAATAGGATGTGATTTTTTAGCGCTCCAATTGGTTTGTTTTACAAATGCATCTTCAATTTCTTTATTTGAAATTTCTTCAATTTGATAGGAGTGAAGCATGCCATTTAAGTCTAGGGCATGAGAACTCATTAAAAAAGAATCTACAGGAATGTCTTTTTGTAAAGAACCAGATGTACCAATTCTTACAATATTTAAAGCTGTAAGTTTAGCTTTTGGCTGTCTTGTTTCTAAATTTATATTAACAAGTGCATCTAATTCATTTAAAACAATATCTATATTATCTGGGCCAATACCTGTAGAAACTACAGACAATCTTTTGCCTTTATAAACACCGGTAGATGTTTTAAACTCTCTTTTTTGAGTTGTAAATTCAATAGAATCAAAAAGATTCGTAATTTTATCAACTCGATCTTGGTCGCCAACAAAAATAATATCGTTTGCTATATTTTCTGGTTTTAAATTCAGATGGTAAATGCTACCATCAGGATTTAAAATTAATTCAGATTGTTGTATGTTCATACTTATTTTTTAACCTCCAACTCTTTTTACTTTAAAACCTTTGTCTTTAAGCATTGTCATTATAGTGTCTCTGTAATCTCCTTGAATAATAATTTTATCATCTTTAAAACTGCCACCAACAGAAAGTTTGGTTTTAATTTCTTTAGCTAAAATTTTAAAATCGGAAGTTGCACCAGTATACCCTTCTAAAATAGTAATTGGCTTTCCTTTGCGTTTTTCGTATTTACAGATAATAGGATCTTCTTGTAACCAAATATTAGATTTCTCTTTTTTAGGTTCAATTTTTTCCTCATGTTCTGGAAATAAGTTTTTTAATTGATCTTTAAAATCCATTTATAGATAATCGTGTTATTTTTTTAAACCTAATTCTTTTAAACGTTGGTCTAAAAACTCACCAGCTGTAATATCTTCAAACTGTTTTGGGTTTTCAGCATCAATACAATCTTCTAAAACATCTAACTTCATTTCTGATATTGGGTGCATAAAAAACGGAATTGAATAACGAGAAGTTCCCCACATTTCTTTTGGCGGATTCACAACTCTATGAATAGTAGATTTTAATTTGTTATTGCTATGTCTAGACAACATATCACCAACATTTATCATAATTTCATCTGGTTCTGCCATTGCATCAATCCAATCTCCATTATGGTTTTGAACTTGCAAACCTTTTCCTTGCGCCCCCATTAATAAAGTAATTAAATTAATATCTCCATGAGCGGCAGCTCTTTCAGCTCCTTTTGGTTCTGTTTTAATTGGCGGATAATGGATAGGACGTAGAATGCTATTTCCGTTTTTAATATAATGATCGAAATATGTTTCTTCTAAATCTAAATGCAATGCTAAAGAACGCAACACATATTTGGCTGTTTTTTCTAACATTTTGTAGGTTTCTTTTCCAACTTTGTTAAACTTCGGAAGTTCGTCTACCAGTACATTTTCTGGATATTCTTTGGCTCTTTCTACATCGTCTTCTACATATTGCCCAAAATGCCAAAATTCTTTTAAATCACCTTCCTTTTTACCTTTAGCAGATTCTTTTCCGAAAGAAACATAGCCTCTTTGTCCTCCAATTCCAGGTATTTCATACTTTTCTTTTGTTTCAATAGGTAAATCAAAAAAGTTTTTTATTTCGCTATATAAGTCAGAGACTAATGTATCGTCTAAAAAATGACCTTTTAAAGCCACAAAACCTATGTTTTCATAAGCGTGACCAATTTCATTTATAAATTTTTGCTTTCTATTTTTATCATCAGATAAAAAATCTGCTAAGTTTACACTTGGTATTTTATTCATTTTTGTAGTTTTTTATTAAAAACAGCCTATAAAGTTACTGAAAAATCAGTAATTAATAGCGTGGTTTTATTTTTTTGAAAACGGAATTAAGTAACTTAATGTATAATTGAAGCCAAAACCGGTATTACTTTCAAAAATTCTATTAAATCCTGGGGCAAACAAAGATTTAAAATCCTTTGGATCTTTTACACTCATTAAAACTTTGTAAGAAACACTAAAACTAACATAGAAATTTTTAAAGGATTCAGCTTTTATACCTAACATTAATTCAGACCAATGTGCATTTAAATTTGTAGCAGATCTTGCTGCGGTATTAAGGTTTGCTGGAAAATAATTGCCATTTTCTGCATCTGACACATTTGGTGTATAACTATTTAATGTTTGATCAAATAAACTGAAACCGTATCTGTATCCAACAAAAATCTCATTATTCATGTCTAACCAGTTTTTGTAAGCATTATAATTAACACCTAAACGAATGTAATTTCCTTTAGAAGTAGAATTAGAAAAATCTTCTGCACTTGTTTCTTCTTCATAACCAATTTCTGCAGCAATATATAAATTCTTTTTAATTCTATAGTCTCCTACAATCTCAAAACCACTATATGCGCCATCAACAATAGCTTTTATTGGTTTACTAATATCTATTCCTAAACGAAAACCATAGTTTGTCTTATAGATAACTGTATCTATTTCTTTGCTAAGAAGTGTGTCTTTTTTCTGTTCCTGAGAAAAACCTTCTGCAAAAACAAATAACAAACAAATGCTAATGAAATATTTGTACATGTGCTGTAGTTTGATTGTCAAGATTAATAATAGTTGTTGGTGTAAAATCTTTTATCCAAGAAGTTGAACCCGTATCTGCAGAAAATGCTACATTATTAAAAACGACCTTGTAACCACAAGAACGAGAAACAAATTCCTCTTCTGTATCATACTTTATGGTAAATGTAGTAATTTCATTTTTTGAAGTTGCGCCACCTGAAGTGTTTTTCTTAAATGAGTATACCGTCTCAGAGGTTAAAGAATTCAAAGGAATTGAAATACTATTTTCACTTACACTTGTATATTGCGAAATAGTATCTTTTGTACCAGACCAAACTGATAATAGCTGTACTTTTTTAGGCGTTTCTCTATTGGTAGCATCATAAAAATCTATTATTAATTTTGATGTTACAGGATTCTGTACACAGAAATCATCTTTTTCACAAGCAGAAAAGAGGACTAGGAATAGTAATAAAAAGAGAATGATTTTTTTCACAAGTTAAATAATAATTAGATTGTTTTTATAGAACTATTCTTCTTCTTCTTCTTCAACTTCTACAATTTTATTGATTGCAGCCGCTAATTTAAAATCTAATTCTGTAACACCATCAGCATCATGCGTTGTTAATGTAATATCTAATGTATTGTATACATTTGTCCATTCTGGGTGATGATTTAAGGCTTCACATTCGAAGGCAATTCTATTCATTGCAGACATACAATCTTTAAAATTATCGAATTCGAAATCGGTATGTAATGCGTTGTCGTAATATTCCCAATCTACAAGGTTTTCTAATTTTTTTTCTATTGCTGATTCTGATAGTTTTATCTTATTCATGGTATTTACTTTTAGAGTTTATTTATTGAATCGCTTATTGCTATTTTTTTACGAGTTTAACGGATGTTTTCGTAAATAATTGAACTTATTTGTAATTTTTTATATTTTCTGTCTTGCTAAAATAGTTTCATTTTCAGAAATAAAACCCAATTATTTAGAAATTATGAGTTGTTTTAACACTTTTCAAACAAAACAACCGTCTCAATATGACTTGTATGCGGAAATTGATCTACCAAACTAATTTTCTTAATTTGATACCCAGCTTCAGCTAACAGTTCTGTATCTCTAGCTTGTGTTGCAGGGTTACAAGAAACATACACCATTCTATCTGCTTTAAGATTAATTATCTTTTGTAATGTTTTAGGTGCAATTCCTGCTCTTGCAGGATCTAAAATAATGGTTTTAATTTTGTTTTCATATTCAGGATGTGCCGTTAAAAACTTACCAACATCTGCTGCATAAAACTGTAAACCATCGATCTTATTTCTTTTGGCATTTTTTTCTGCATCTTCAATTGCAGATGCAACGATGTCTACACCTACAATTTTTGCGTTCTCACTTTTAGAAGCTACAATTTGTCCGATGGTTCCTGTTCCACAGAATAAATCCATTACAACCGTATTGTCTACTTTAGACTTATCTTCTAAAACGTATGCTACAACTTTATCGTATAATTTTTCCGCACATTTTGGGTTTGTTTGAAAAAAGCTTTTCATGCTGATTTCAAAATCTAAACCTAATAATTCTTCTACAATTTTATCTTTTCCGTAGACTAAATCTACACTTCCTGAAGTTGCAATGGTTCTGTCTCCAGTTTCATCGTTAATAGTGTGTAATAAACCAGCTAAACGATCTCCGAAAATATCTTTTAGAAAGTTTGCGAATTTATTTAAATCGAACTTATCTAATTCTGGGGATGTGGTTACTAAATTACATAATAACTCGTCTGTCTTAAAAGATTTTCTCACCACAAAATACCTGAAGAAACCTTCTCTTTTTGGTCCGTGCCAAGGTGCTAAGCCTGTTTCGATACAATATTGACGAATGTTTTTTAGATTGTCTTCCATTTGTTTGTCAAACAAACCAGAATCTTTTTCTAAATTATCTCCCATCCACCAAACGCCACGTCTTTTAAAACCTAAGGTAAATTCGTCTTTATCTCTTTTTGTAACTCTGTCATACCCAATGGCAGAAAAACCATATTCCATTTTATTACGATAATGAAATACGTTTGGCGAGGTTACAAATTCATCAAATAAGTCTACTATATTTTCTACCTTTCCTATTTTTTTGAATAATGAAAGGGTACTTTCTTTTTTATATTTGTGTTGTAATTCTATTGGTAATTGAATGTAAGGTGCACCAGGGATGTCTTGATACGGAACTTCAATTTCATCTTCAGAGGGTTCTAAAACATCGATTAACTTTGCTTCTGCATAGTTCTTACTAGATTTGCTAATTTGTGCTTTTACCAATTGACCAGGCAACGTATTAGGTATAAAAACAACAAAGCTTCCTTCTTCCGAATGAATTCTTGCAATCCCTTTTCCTCCAAAAGCGTAATCTTCAATTTTTAATTCTAAAACTTGATTCTTCTTTACAAATTTGTTGCGTTCTCTACGTGGCATTTCTTATGATTTTGATTTGCAAAATTAGGAAAAAGATATTGATAGATTTGCTGATATTCAATTTAAGTTTACAGTCTTTCTAGTTTGCTATTTGCGTTAGCGATTGTAGCGGCATCCTTTTTGTTTTTTTACAAAAAGATATAGCGGAAAGCGCGACCTTTAGGGAACGCCCACACTTCTACAAACTCTGTGTTCAAATAGTTAATTATTTTATTTACTTTTGTGAAACTTCGGGGATGATTTCTTTCCCACGCTGAATTTTCAGTTTTTACTGAAAGGATAAAGGTAGAACAGGAATGGTTATTTAATTATAAACATTTAAAACGAATAAATAAAATGGCTGTTTTAGACAAACTTACATCGCAACAAGCGATAGAATTAGAGAGTAAACATGGTGCACACAACTATCATCCACTTCCTGTGGTTTTGAGTAAAGGTGATGGTGTATATGTTTGGGATGTTGAAGGAAAAAAATATTACGATTTCTTGTCTGCTTATTCCGCAGTAAATCAAGGGCATTGTCATCCTAGAATTGTAGATGCAATGGTAAATCAAGCAAAAACTTTAACACTTACTTCACGTGCATTTTATAATGACATGTTAGGGCAGTATGAGAAATATGCTACAGAGCTTTTTGGTTTTGACAAACTTTTGCCAATGAACACTGGTGCAGAGGCTGTAGAAACGGCTTTAAAAATTGCTAGAAAATGGGCGTATGAAGTTAAAGGAATTAATGAAAATAAGGCAGAAATAATTGTATGTGAAAATAATTTTCACGGTAGAACAACTACTATTATTTCGTTTTCTAATGATCCTGTGGCTAGAAAGAATTTTGGTCCTTATACAAAAGGATTTATTAAAATTGAATATGACAATTTACAGCAATTACAAGAAACGTTAGAAAGTAGTAATAATATTGCTGCATTTTTAGTAGAACCAATACAAGGTGAAGCGGGTGTTTTTGTGCCTTCTGATGGTTATTTAGCAGCTGCAAAAAAATTGTGTGCAGATCATAATGTATTATTTATTGCAGATGAAGTACAAACAGGTATTGCTAGAACGGGGCGTTTATTGGCTACTTGTGGAAATTGTGCGTGTCCAGAGAAAAATTGCTCTGGTACACCAGAAGTTAAACCAGATGTTTTAATTCTTGGTAAAGCGTTAAGTGGAGGAGTATATCCTGTTTCTGCTGTTTTAGCAAATGATGCTGTTATGAATGTAATTGGCCCTGGAAACCATGGTTCTACATTTGGCGGAAATCCTGTTGCTGCTGCTGTTGCAATGGCTGCTTTAGAAGTTGTTGCTGATGAGAAATTAGCAATAAACGCAGATAAATTAGGGAAAATATTTAGAGACGAATTAACGGAGTTTTGTAAAAACAATCATTTGGTTGAATCTGTTAGAGGAAGAGGCTTGTTGAATGCAATTTTAATTAACGATTCTGAAGATAGTTCTACTGCTTGGGATATTTGTATGAAATTAAGAGATAATGGTTTATTAGCTAAACCTACACACGGAAATATTATTCGTTTTGCACCACCTTTGGTAATGACTGAAGAGCAATTAATGGATTGTATTGCCATTATTAAGAATACAATTTCTGAGTTTTAGAAATAGTACTTTTTAAATTTAGATGTCTAAAAGCCACAAATTTTTTATTTGTGGCTTTTTATTTGTCAATATCTTAATTTGACTATTTTTGTTGGACATAACTAACAAAATAAAAAAATGATGCAAAATGCGATTACAGAATTAGAAGAACTAACCTTAACAAGTGCTGCTAAAGGATTTTTGAAAGAAACAGCAAAGTGGTGTAAATTCTTATCTATATTAGGTTTTATAGGATTAGGCTTAATGCTTATAGGCAGCTTTTTTATAGGAGCTATTTATAATAATATGCCACAAACGCAAGCAATGCCTTTTGATGTTGGAAGTATGATGACTGGGTTATATGTTATATTTGGACTTATTTACATTTTTCCAATATACTATTTGTATCAATTTTCTGTAAAAATGAAAAAAGCACTCATTTCTAAAGATGATGAAGTATTAGCAAGTGCTTTTGAAATGCTAAAATCTCACTATAAGTTTATTGGAGTTTTTACAATTATAATTCTGTCAATTTATGTTTTAGCAGCAATTATTGGTGTTATAGGTGCGGCTGCGGCTTTCTAGAACTTTAAAAGTATTGTATATAAAAAAACGGAAGCAATTTGCTTCCGTTTTTTTATGATTAATTTTTCTTAACAGTATCTTTTTTCTTTCCGAAGAGTCCACCAAGAACATCTTTTATTTTATCTTTTGTCTTATCTGTAGATTTTGTTGAATCTTTTTTGATTCCGCCAGAAAGCAAATCTTTCAATTTATCTTTTCCTTGATTTAGTAAGCTTTGTTTTTGCTTTTCGATAATATTCTTCATTAAATCTGCCGTTGCATTTTTAATGTTTGAAGAAAAATTAGGACTCGAAAAACTACCTGTTAAAATTGCTTTTACAGGGATGCTTTTAACTTCTTCGGCATCTTTTGGAGTTAGTTTAGCCAAAGCGTTTGTAACAGTAGTTCCTAAATATTTTACAGGCACATCAAACGTAACATTATAATTCATAGTGTTGTCGAAACCATGTTTACCATCAATTACAATACCAACGTCTTTATAATTTAGGTTGATAGGCTTTACACTTACTTCACCATTATTAAAGGTTAGTAGTGCATTTATGCCGTCTAAATTTAATTTGTCTAGACTTATAAAATCAACATTTTTTTCTAACAACGTTAGTACTTTAGAATTACTTCCATTTAACTTCGGGTCTAATAGTTTTCCGAATAACTCACCTGTAATAGATTTTAAATTAGGCGTCATATTCGCATCCAAATCTCCAGAAACTTTTACGGTCGAATTTATTTTACCTTCAATAGTTTTTGCAATAGGAGCAATCGACTTTAACATTTCTAAACTGCTAAAAGAATCTGAAATATTTAATTCTTTTAAATTTAAATCCATCGTAAATTTAGATTTTTTTCCTTTCGTAGAAACAACTCCGTTGAAACCAATATTACCTCCAAAAACATCTGATTTTAGATCCTTTAAGGTTACTGTTTCATCTTTAATTAAAATGTTTCCAGAAACATTGATCAGGTTAATATTGTCGTAAATTACTTTCTTTGCTTTTGTGTTTAAAGTAATGTCTAAAAAAGCAGGGATTTTTAAACTAGAAGTTTCTTGGGTTTTTATGGTGGTTTCACTTTTCGCTAAAAAATCATCCACCTTAAAGTTACTAGAGTTTAGATTGAAGTTCCCTTTTAATTTCTGATCTTTAAATAGGAATCCATAAAAGTTTTCTAAGTTTCCTTGAATAGCCAAATCGGAAGCACCCGTTTTTGCATTAAATTCTTCTAGTTTTATTGTATTTGTATTAAATGTAACCGAAGCCTTATCGATAAAAAACGGATTAGCGACATCTTCACCTTTGTATTTGAAGTTAGAAATGGTAATATTACCCTTGTTTTTTATGTTTTGATAGTTTCCTTTTTCAATAGAATTCATATCAAAATTTGTAATAATGTCTGCTTTTAAAATTCCTTCTAACTCATTTTCTAGCGATATAGGATACACTTTTCTAATATTCGCTAAGTTAATATTTCCCTTAGCTTCTAAGTTTACAGTCGCGTTTTTTGTTAAGTTTGAAATGTTGCCGTTTGCGCTAAAAACATCTTGATCTATTTTAAATGAAGACTTATTAATTGCAACATATGTATCTTTTGCAAAACCTGTTTTATTAATAATATTAGCATCTATATTTATGTTATGAACAGCTTTTGGTAAATCGGCATATTTAAACATCGCATTTTTAGAAATAAAAGAAATGTCTAAAGTTGGAATTGTAGTTTTAGAATAGGTTCCTTTTACCACACCTTTTAAATCGAAATTCCCTTCGGTTTTAATGGTATTTAAATTACCTGAATATTGTTTAGGTAGTAACGCTAGTAAATTTTTAAAGTCTGAGGTTGGCGTTTTAAACGTCATATCGTACAACTGATTTTCTTCTACCAACTGAATAAACCCATTAAATTCTAAAGGCAATTGATTGATGTAACCAGTGTTTTCTTTAAATGTATATTTTAAGTTTTTTAAATCGATTCCTAAAACAGCATCTAACTTTATAGATACATTATTTAGATAATTTACGTTTTCCATATCTAAAGAAATTTTAGCATCGGTTTTTGTATCTAGATCTAAAATGTCTTTTGCGAAATTTCCTTTTCCTATATGATAAATGCTGTCTACAGCTAATTTTATTTGAGAGTTTTCATCAAAATAGCTAAAATTAATGTTTTCCAATTCGTACTCTTTTATTGCTAGAGATAACGAACTTTCTGAGCCTTCAGTAGAAGTATTACTCTTTTTAGCAATATAATAATTGCCAATATTTTCTTTATTGAAAAGAATATGTAGCGCTCCGTTTTGTAAGGAAACACTGTTAATTTCTAAAGTTTCTGTAGTGCTTTTAAAGAGTTCTGTAATTTTTAAATTTAAGTTTAGTTCTTTAGATTTGAATAAAGTATCACCTAAAAAAGGTGCTTTATTTATAACAAGAATATCCTTTACTTTTAAACTTGCTAAAGGAAAATTTCTTAACAAACTTAAATCTGTCTCTTTAAAAGTAACGGTTGCATTTATGTTATTATTAATAGTTTTAGAAACCATTGCTACAATTTTGTCTTTAAACAAAAAAGGAATGGAGATTAATGCAATTAATAAAACTAAAAAAATAGAAACAGACCACTTAAGTATTTTCTTTCCTAAAGATGACTTCTTTTTTTCTTCCATCATAATCAATATTATATTTATGATGCAAAAATACCTCTTTTACAAGAGGCATCTTAGTTTAAATACTGTTAAAAATAACTCAAATGAGTTTTTTTAAATCTCTTAAAAAGAGATAATGTTACTTAAACATGTCCATTCCTGGTATATTTGGCATATTCGTTTTGGCTGCAGCTGCCATTTCATCTTCATTAATTTTAGATGCCTTAGCGATTGCTTTGTTTAAGGTAAGAATTAAAAAATCTTCTAACTCTTCTGCATCAGAGAGTAAAGATTCGTGAATAGATATGTTTTTAATTTCTCTATTTGCGGTTAGTGTAATTTTAATTTTATTGTCTGCAGAAGCTTCATCAATTAAAACAGAATTTAATCTAGTTTTTGTTTTTTCAACTTCTTGCTGCGCATCTTTTAATTTATTCATCATTCCAGATAAGTCTCCAAACATGTCTATTTCTTTTTAAAATTAAGTTAGCTGCAAATTTAGTAAATTGTAAGGATATATAAATCAACTAAAAATGAGAAAATTATTTGTTACAACCATTGTTTTAAGTCTTATTTTTGCAACCGCTTGTAAAAATGAACCCATGAAAAATATAGATGCAAAAGCACCTACAGCAGAGAAACAACCCACTAAATTAGAAAAACACGGAGATGTAAGAATAGATAACTATTTTTGGATGCGTTTGACTGATGAACAAAAATTAGGGGATGTAAGAGATGATCAAACTCAGAAAGTAATTAATTATTTAGAGGAAGAAAATACGTATCATGATAAAGTAACTGAATTTTCTAAGAATTTTGAAGAGAATTTATTCGAAGAAATGAAAGGTAGAATTAAAGAGGATGATTCTTCTGTACCTTATAAAGACAATGGTTATTTTTATATTACGCGTTTTGAGAAAGGAATGCAATACCCTATTTATAGTAGAAAAAAGGACAATTTAGAAGCAGAAGAACAAATAATGTTTAATGTAAATGAATTGGCTAAAGATTTCGATTATTTTCAATTAGGAGGTTTAAATATTTCTAATGATAATAAATTAGCTGTTTTTGCAACAGATACAGTAAGTAGAAGACAATACTTTTTAAGAATTAAGAACCTAGAAACTGGTGAAATTTATAAAGATATTATAGAAAATACCACAGGTGGTTCTGTTTGGGCAAATGATAATAAGACTATTTTTTACACGAAGAAAGACCCAAACACTTTAAGAAGTGAGAAGATTTTTAGACACGTTTTAGGAACACCAACTTCTGAAGATGTTGAAGTTTTTCATGAAACAGATGAAACTTTCGGAACCTACGTTACAAAATCAAAGTCAGATAAATACATTCTTATTGGTTCTCATAGTACGGTTTCTACGGAAGCTCAGTATTTAGATGCAGACAACCCTACTGGCGAATTTACAATGCTTCAAGCTCGAGAAAGAGATTTAGAATATAGTGTTTCTCATTTTGGAGATCATTTCTATATACTTACAAATAAAGACAATGCCATCAATTTTAAATTGATGAAAACACCTATCTCTAATACTGAAAAAGAAAACTGGGTAGATGTAATTCCGCATAGAGAAGACACTTTATTAGAAGATTTTTCAATATTTAAAGAGTATTTAGTTTTAGAAGAACGAACAGAGGGCTTAAATAAAGTTAGAATAAAACGTTGGGATAATTCTGCGGATTATTACTTGCCTTTTGATGAAGAAACGTATTCTGTTGGCGTATATTCTAATCCCGATTTTGATACACATGTAATTCGTTACGCCTATAATTCGATGACAACTCCTGCTTCTGTGGTAGATTTTAACATGGGTGATCAATCAAAAGAAGTTAAAAAAGAACAGGAAGTTCAAGGCGGAAAGTTCAAGAAAGAAAACTACAAAAGTAAACGTGTATGGGCAACTGCAAGAGATGGTAAAAAAGTAGCTATTTCTTTGGTGTATCATAAAGATACAAAGTTAGATAAAAACACACCTTTATTGCAATATGCGTATGGTTCTTATGGGTATACAATTCCAGACGGTTTCTCTACAACACGTCTAAGTCTATTAGATAGAGGTTTTGTGTATGCTTTGGCACACATTCGTGGAAGTGAATATTTAGGAAGAGATTGGTATGAAGATGGTAAAATGTTACATAAAAAGAACACGTTTACAGATTTTATAGATTGTTCTAAATACTTAATTGAAAACAATTATACTTCTTCTAAACATTTGTATGCAATGGGAGGTTCTGCAGGAGGCTTATTAATGGGGGCAATTGTAAATATGAATCCTGAATTATATAACGGAATTATAGCAGCTGTACCTTTTGTAGACGTAATTTCTACCATGTTAGACGATTCTATTCCTTTAACAACAGGAGAATATGACGAATGGGGAAATCCGAATGATAAAGAATATTACGACTACATAAAGTCATATTCACCATATGATCAAGTAGTACCTAAAGCGTATCCAAATATATTAGTAACTACTGGTTTTCACGATTCTCAAGTACAATATTGGGAACCTGCAAAATGGGTAGCTAAACTACGTGAATTGAAAACAGATAATAATTTATTATTGTTAAGAACAAATATGGAAGCTGGCCACGGTGGTGCTTCTGGACGTTTTGATGCTTTAAAAGAAACAGCAAAAGACTATACGTTTTTATTCGCTTTAGAAAATAAATTAGAGAAAGAATGAATTAAGGTTTAGAATCAATTTTATAATTCAAAACGAAAATGTACTTTTGCAGTCGATAAAAAGACTATTAAGCGTCATTACAAAGGTAACGAAGCAATCTTTTTTTTAAACAAGATTAACTCGTCATGTCTCATGTAATGACGTTTTATATATGAATGAAGAATGACAAAAAATAACGGAATTGCCAATAGTATTTTAGATTTAGTCGGAGAAACACCACTTATTAAACTTCATGAAATAACTAAGAATTTAAGAGGTTCTTATTTTGCCAAAGTAGAGGCTTTTAATCCAGGTCACTCTTCAAAAGATCGGATTGCGTTGCATATTATTAATGATGCAGAAAAGAAAGGAATTCTTAAGAAAGGGGCAACAATTGTAGAAACTACTTCTGGTAATACAGGTTTTAGTTTGGCAATGATTAGTCTTGTAAAAGGCTATAAATGTATTTTAGCTGTAAGCGATAAAACTTCTCTAGATAAAATCGATTTGTTAAAAACAATGGGAGCAGAAGTACATGTTTGTCCAGCAAATGTGGCAGCAGATGACCCAAGATCTTATTACGAAGTAGCAAAAATAATTCACAAAAAAACAAAAAATTCTGTTTACATCAATCAATATTTTAACGAATTAAATATTGAAGCACATTACAGAACTACGGGACCAGAAATTTGGGAACAAACAGCAGGTAAAATAACCCATTTAGTAGCTGCTAGTGGTACAGGTGGCACTATTTCTGGTACTGGAAAATACTTAAAAGAACAAAATCCTAACATAAAAATTTTAGGAGTAGATGCAATTGGTTCCGTACTTAAAAAATTCCATGAAACTGGCGAGTTTGATAGCAATGAAATTAAACCGTATAAAATTGAAGGCTTAGGGAAAACCCTAATACCAACTGCAACAGACTTTGATATAATTGATGTTTATGAAAAAGTATCTGATAAGGATTCTGCCTTTGCAGCAAGAGAACTTGTAAAGAAAGAAGGCTTATTTTGCGGGTATACAAGTGGTGCTGTAATACAAGCTACCAAACAATATTCGGCTATGAGTTTTTTTAATGAAGACAGTTTTGTCGTTGTTATTTTCCCTGACCATGGCTCGAGATATATGAACAAAATCTACAGTGATTCTTGGATGCAAGAACAAGGTTTTTTAGACTAAAAAAAACACAAATTTCCTAACTCAGACAGGATTGTATAAACTGTTAAAATTCATTAACTTTGCAAACTGTAAAAACAGATGAGAATATGACGACAGATTTATTTGATAGAATTGTAAAAGATAAAGGTCCTTTAGGTAAATGGGCAGATAAAGCAGAAGGATATTATGTGTTTCCTAAATTAGAAGGTCCTATTTCTAATAGAATGTCTTTCAACGGAAAAAAAGTAGTTACTTGGAGTATTAATGACTATTTAGGATTAGCAAACCACCCAGAAGTTATAAAAGTTGATGGAGAAGCTGCTTTAGAGCATGGTATGGCGTATCCAATGGGTGCTAGAATGATGTCTGGACATACACCTTTGCACGAACAGCTAGAGGAGGAATGTGCAGAATTTGTAGCGAAAGAAAAAGCATATTTATTAAATTTTGGATATCAAGGAATTATGTCTGCAATAGACGCTTTGGTTACTAAAAATGATATTATTGTGTATGATATGGACACTCATGCTTGTATTATAGACGGTGTTCGTTTACATTCTGGAAAGCGTTTTGTATATCGACATAACGATATGGAGAGTTTTGAGAAAAACATTAAACGTGCCGCTAAAATGGCAGAAAAAACTGGTGGTGGAATTTTAGTGATTTCTGAAGGAGTTTTTGGAATGCGAGGAGAACAAGGTCGTTTAAAAGAAATTATAGCCTTTAAAAAAGAATATAATTTTAGATTCTTGGTAGACGATGCGCATGGTTTCGGAACTTTAGGAAAAGATGGAAGAGGAACTGGTTTTGAACAAGGTGTACAAGATGATATTGATATTTATTTTGCAACGTTCGCCAAATCTATGGCAGGTATTGGTGCTTTCTTAGCAGGTAATAAAGATGTAATTCAATACTTACAATATAATTTACGTTCTCAAATGTTTGCAAAATCTTTACCAATGGCAATGGTAAAAGGTGCTCTAAAACGTTTAGACATGATTAGAACAATGCCAGAATTAAAAGAGAAGTTGTGGGAGAACACAAATGCTTTACAATCTGGTTTACGAAATGCTGGTTTCGATTTAGGAACAACGCAAACGTGTATTACGCCTGTATTCTTAAAAGGAGAGATTCCTGAAGCGATGGCAATGGTAAATGATTTACGTGAAAACCACGGTATTTTCTGTTCTATTGTGGTATATCCCGTAATTCCTAAAGGATTGATTATTTTAAGATTAATACCAACAGCAACGCATACACAAGAAGATATAGATGAAACAATTACCGCTTTTACTGCAATTAGAGAATTGTTAGAAAACGGAACCTATAAAAAGATTGCAACTTCTATGATGTAATCTCTACATATATTTATAATTTTGAAAACCGAACATTTATGTTCGGTTTTTTGTTTTAAAAAGGTAAAATCTAACAAATATTAAGAAATTGATAAAATTTAAGCTTATTTAAAAATTTTATCTAAAATATTTGGATTACATAAAATAAAAATTAGATATTTGCATATAATAAATAAAGACATGACTTTTATTCAATTTCATCATCATCATTTTTACAATTGCAATCAAGCGATCTAAAAATGTATTGAATAAAATCAAAAATTTATAGAAACCCGTTTGAGCAAATCAAACGGGTTTTTTTTATTTAAAACCGTATTTGCTCAAGCATTTAATAAAATAAAAATGAGTAATTTAAGAATTGCAGTACAAAAGTCAGGTAGATTAAATGAAGATTCAATGAGAATCTTAAAAGACATTGGTATTTCTATAGATAACGGTAAAGATCAATTAAAAGCATCTGCGAGAAACTTCCCTGTTGAAGTGTTCTATTTAAGAAACGGAGATATTCCACAATATTTAAGAGACGGAGTTGTAGATGCAGCCATTATTGGTGAGAATATTTTAATAGAAAAAGGAAGCGATTTAGAATTTATAGAACGCTTAGGCTTTTCTAAATGTAAAGTTTCTATCGCTGTTCCTAAGGGTTCAAAAGCGAGTTCTTTAAAAGATTTAGCAGGAAAAAGAATTGCAACTTCATATCCAGAAACTGTAAAAAAGTTTTTAAAAGAACAAAACATAGATGCACAATTGCACACCATTAGTGGTTCTGTAGAAATTGCACCTAATATTGGTTTGGCAGACGGAATTTGTGATATCGTTTCAAGTGGTTCAACTTTGTTTAAAAACGGTTTAAAAGAGATTGAAGTGCTCTTAAAATCGGAAGCAGTTCTAGCTGTTTCTCCAAAAATTTTCCAAGAAAGAAAAGCCATTTTAGATAAGATTCAGTTTAGAATTCAATCTGTTTTAAAAGGACAAGATTCTAAATATGTATTGTTAAACGCACCAAACCACAAATTAGAAGCTATTTTAAGTTTGTTGCCAGGAATGAGAAGCCCTACCGTTTTACCTTTGGCAGAAAAAGGTTGGAGCTCTGTACACGCAGTAATTTCTAAAAATCAGTTTTGGGAAATTATTGATGGGTTAAAGGCAAATGGAGCAGAAGGTATTTTAGTGTGTCCTATTGAGAAAATGGTGCTTTAGTTTTTTGTAAATAAAAAACAAAACATACAGAACTTGTTTCTGTATCCAAAAAGTAAATATTTTAATTTGGGCGTTTTAACGGGCTTTTCGCACTCGCTTTTTTTCTGAAAAAGAAAAAAGAGCTCAAACAAATGCTACAATCCCTAACGCTAGAGCAAATTTATAAGAGATAGTAAATTATGAAAATCATAAATAATCCATCGAAAAAAGATTGGAATAAAATATTAGAAAGACCAACCAAAACGGTTGATGATATCGAAGATATAGTAAATGAAGTTTTTTCTGATATTCAAAAAAACGGTGATGTTGCTGTAAATAAATATACTCAAAAATTTGATGGTGTTTCTTTAGAAAGCAATTTAGTTTTAGAAGATGAAATTAAAGAAGCGATAACCTTGGTTCCTTCAGAATTAAAAGAAGCAATTCAACTTGCAAAAGAAAATATTACGAAGTTTCATGTAGCGCAAAAAACGAAGAAAGTTTTTGTAGAAACAACAAAGGGAGTTTCTTGTTGGCAAGAAAAAAGACCTATTCAAAAAGTGGGTTTGTACATTCCTGGAGGAACAGCACCTTTGTTTTCTACTGTTTTAATGTTGGCAATTCCTGCTCAGATTGCAGGTTGTAAAGAGATTGTATTGTGTTCTCCACCAAATAAAGAAGGAAAAATTCACCCAGCAATTTTGTATGCTGCACATTTATGTGGCGTTACAAAAATTATTAAAGTTGGCGGAATTCAAGCAATTGCGAGTTATACGTTTGGTACAGAAACTATTCCGAAAGTCTATAAAATATTTGGTCCCGGAAACCAATTTGTAACAGTTGCAAAACAATTGTCAACAAAATACGGAGTAGCAATTGATATGCCTGCAGGCCCAAGTGAATTATTAGTGGTTGCAGATAACTCTGCAAATGCAAGTTATGTTGCATCAGATTTATTAAGTCAGGCAGAACATGGTGCCGATAGTCAGGTCATTTTGGTTTCAACTTCTAAAGCACTTATAGATAAAGTTTCGAGTGAGATACAAAAACAAATTTTAGAATTACCAAGACTAGAAATTGCTCAAAAAGCAATAAATAATTCAAAATCTATTTTTGTAGAAAACGATGAGATAGCTTTAGAGTTGATTAATGAATATGGCCCAGAACATTTTATTGTTTGTACAAATAATAATGACTTTTATATAGACAATATAGAAAATGCAGGCTCTGTTTTTATTGGAAATTACACACCAGAAAGTGCAGGAGATTATGCTTCAGGAACCAACCATACATTACCAACAAACGGATTTTCTAAATCGTATTCTGGTGTAAATTTAGATAGTTTTACTAAGAGTATTACTTTTCAGAAAATATCTAAAGAAGGAATTAAAACAATAGGGAAATCTATTGAATTAATGGCAGCAGCAGAAGGTTTACAAGCACACAAAAATGCAGTAACTTTAAGATTAAATGATTTAAAATAAACTAAATGTCTCCTCGAACTTATTAGAGAGCTTTTATTATGAAGACAAATTTCAACATAAATAATTTAGTTAGAGAAAACATCAAATCTCTAAAACCATATTCTTCTGCAAGAGATGAATATAAAGACGCAACTTCAGACGATATGATTTTCTTGGATGCCAATGAAAATCCGTTCGAAAATGGCGTAAATAGGTATCCCGATCCACAACAAAACGCTGTAAAAGATTTATTATCAAAAATTAAGAAAGTAGATAAAAAAAATATTCTTTTAGGAAACGGAAGTGATGAAGTTTTAGATTTAATTTTTAGAGCTTTTTGTGAGCCAAATAAAGACAATGTAATCACTTTACCTCCAACGTATGGCATGTATGATGTTCTTGCCAAAATAAATGCCATAGAAAATAGAACTGTTTTATTAACCGAAAATTTTCAACCAAAAGTTGAAGAAATTTTAGATAAGGTTGATGTTAATAGTATGGTTTTATTTTTATGTTCACCAAACAATCCTTCAGGAAATAGTTTTTCTAGAAAGAGTGTTGAAAAATTATTGAATAGATTTAATGGTTTAGTTGTTATAGATGAGGCGTATATCGATTTTTCAGAAGAAAAAAGTTGGTTAGAAAGATTAGAAGAGTTTCCAAATTTAATTATCACACAAACCTTATCGAAAGCCTATGGTTTGGCAGGTATTCGTTTAGGAGTTTGTTATGCATCACAAGAAATAATCAATATTTTAAATAAAATAAAACCACCTTATAACGTAAACGAATTAACACAACAAAGAGCCGTTGATCGTTTACAAAAAGTGGAAGAAGTACAAGAAGAAATCATCAAAATTAAAGGAGAAAGAAATCAGCTTTTAGAAAAATTAAAACAAATTAATTTTATCAATACAATTTATCCAACAGATTGTAATTTCGTTTTGGTAAAAGTAGATGATGCAACTAAACGTTACAATCAATTAATTGAACAGGGAATTGTTATTAGAAACAGAACAACACAACCTTTATGTGAAAATTGTTTGCGTTTTACAATTGGAACACAAATCGAAAATAAGAGATTAATTTCAGTTTTAACAGCCATTCAATAATATAATAAAAAAACCTCACAGGTTTTTAAAACTTGTGAGGTCTATAAAATAAAATCATGAGCAAAAAAGTATTATTTATAGATAGAGACGGAACGTTAGTTTTAGAACCGCCAGTAGATTATCAATTAGACAGTTTAGAAAAATTAGAATTCTATCCGAAAGTATTTCAATACATGGCAAAAATTGCTTCAGAATTGGAGTATGAATTGGTGATGGTTACCAATCAAGATGGATTAGGAACAGATAGTTTTCCAGAAAACACTTTTTGGCCAGCTCAAGATAAAGTAATCTCTGCTTTCGAAAAAGAAGGAGTAGTTTTTACAGATGTTTATATCGATAAAACATTTCCGCATGAAAATGCAGAAACCCGCAAGCCAAGAACAGGTTTGTTAACGAAGTATTTTTCTGATGAATATGATTTAGAAAATTCGTTTGTTTTAGGAGATAGAATTACAGACATGGAATTGGCAAAAAATTTAGGAGCAAAAGGCATCTTTTTATCTGAAGACCCAGAATTAGGTGCAGATGAAATAGAAACATCTAAGCAAGAAATTTTAGACTGTATTGCTTTAACTAGTACAGATTGGTCTGAAATTTATCAGTTCTTAAAATTAGAAGATAGAGTTGTAGAAATTACAAGAAATACCAACGAGACGAAGATTTATATCAAATTAAATTTAGACGGTTCTGGTAAAAATGATATTGTTACAGGTTTATCATTTTTCGATCACATGTTAGACCAGATAGGTAGACATGGAAACATGGATTTGACGATTAAAGTTGATGGTGATTTGGAAGTTGATGAACACCACACCATAGAAGATACCATGATTGCTTTTGGGGAATTATTCAATAAAGCGCTAGGGAATAAATTAGGTATAGAGCGTTATGGTTTTTGCTTACCAATGGATGATTGTTTGGCACAAGTTGCCGTAGATTTTGGTGGAAGAAATTGGTTAGAATGGGAAGCAGATTTTAAACGAGAAAAAATTGGAGATATGCCAACAGAGATGTTTTTCCACTTATTTAAATCGTTTACAGATGGTGCAAAATGTAATTTAAATATTAAAGCAGAAGGAACAAACGAGCATCATAAAATTGAAGGAATCTTCAAAGCTTTTGCAAAAGCAATGAAAATGGCTGTAAAAAGAGATGCGAATAAGATGTTTTTACCATCTACAAAGGGAGTGTTATAAATGAAATTAGTAATTATAGACTACGGAGCAGGTAATATTAAAAGCATTCAGTTTGCTTTTAAACGCTTAGGTGTAAATGCTGTTTTATCAAATAATATTGATGAAATAAAAACTGCGGATAAAATAATTTTCCCTGGGGTTGGTGAAGCAAGCTCTGCAATGAAAATGTTAAAAGAAAGCGGTTTATATAGTGTAATTCCTACTTTAAAACAACCAGTCTTGGGTATTTGCCTAGGAATGCAATTAATGTGTAGTTCATCTGAAGAAGGAAATACAAAAGGATTGGGGATTTTTAATGTAGCTATAAAGAAGTTTTCGAATGCTGTAAAAGTTCCGCAAATGGGTTGGAATGTAATTACTAATTTGAAATCAGATTTATTTAAAGGAATTAAAGAAAAAGAATTTATGTATTTGGTACATAGTTTTTATGCTGAAAAATGTGTTGAAGCAATTGCAACGACAGATTATGAATTTGAATATGCTTCAGCTTTACAAAAAAATAATTTTTACGGAGTTCAGTTTCATCCTGAAAAAAGTGGGGTAGAAGGCGCAAAAATTTTACAAAACTTTCTAAATTTATAATTATGAGAATAATACCAGCAATAGATATAATCGACGGAAAGTGTGTTCGTTTAACAAAAGGCGATTATAACACAAAGAAAATTTATAATGAAAATCCGTTAGAAGTTGCCAAAGAATTTGAAGCTGCAGGTATTGAATATTTACATGTTGTAGATTTAGATGGTGCAAAAGCGAGTAAAATAATCAATCATAAAGTGTTAGAGCAAATTGCTTCTAAGACTAATTTGAAAATTGATTTTGGTGGTGGTTTAAAATCGGATAAAGATTTAGAAATTGCTTTTAATTCTGGTGCTAATCAGATTACTGGAGGAAGTATTTCTGTAAAAAATAGCGAAATTTTCGAAAGTTGGATTGCTAAATATGGATCCCAAAAAATTATTTTAGGAGCAGATTTTTATCCTGATAATTCAGGAGGGAAAATTGCTACAAATGGTTGGCAAGAAGAAAGTACGTTAGAATTGATTCCTTTTATTTCTGATTATCAGCAAAAAGGAATTCAGTATGTAATTTGTACCGATATTTCTAAAGACGGCATGTTGCAAGGGCCTAGTTTTGATATTTATAAGCAAATTTTATCCGAAGTAAAAAACGTAAAACTAATTGCTTCTGGAGGAATTTCGACCTTTGATGAATTGCCTAAATTAGCAGAAAATGGTTGTGAAGGTGTTATTATTGGAAAAGCGATTTATGAAAATAAAATTAACTTAAAACAGTTGGAGCAATTTATTATTAATAACTAAATGTCATTGCGAGGCACGAAGCAATCTGCTATTCATAAAGAGATTGCTTCGTGCCTCGCAATGACGAAGACAAACTAAAATGTTAACAAAAAGAATAATACCTTGTTTAGATATTAAAAATGGAAGAACTGTAAAAGGTGTCAATTTCGTGAATTTAATAGACGCAGGAGATCCTGTGGTTTTAGCAAAACAGTATGCAGATTTAGGTGCCGATGAATTGGTGTTTCTAGATATTTCTGCAACATTAGAAGGGAGAAAAACCATGTTAGAGATGGTTTTAAAAGTTGCAGAGCAAGTTAATATTCCGTTTACGGTTGGTGGTGGCATTTCATCTATTGCAGATGTAGATTTGTTGTTAAAATCTGGAGCAGATAAAGTTTCTATAAACTCATCTGCCATAAAAAGACCAGATTTGGTAAATGAATTGGCAGAAAAATTCGGAAATCAATGTGTGGTTGTTGCTATTGATGCAAAACAAATTGATGGAGAATGGATTGTACATTTAGCAGGAGGAACAATACCTACTAAATTAAATTTATTCGATTGGGCAAAAGAAGTCGAAAAACGTGGCGCGGGAGAAATCTTGTTTACTTCTATGAATAATGATGGTACAAAAGCTGGTTTTGCGAATGAAGCTTTGGCTAAACTATCAACCGAATTAAATATTCCTATTATTGCTTCTGGTGGAGCAGGAACTGTACAACATTTTATAGATACTTTCGAAATCGGAAAATCTGACGCAGCATTGGCAGCAAGTGTTTTTCATTTTGGAGAAATACCTATTTTAGAATTGAAGAAAGAGTTAAAAAATAAGAATATTCCTGTTAGACTTTAGTTTTAAAGAATATAAACAATGAAGAAATTACAAATTTTACCTTACGAAGATAAATACCATGAACAATTTAAAGAGATTTCTTTAAATTGGTTGCATGCACATCATTTGTATGAAAAAGCAGATGATGATTTATTAGACAATCCTCAAAAGTATTTAGACAAAGGAGGTTTTATTTTTTTAGCATATTTAGATTCTAAAATTGTTGGAACAATTAGTTTAATTCCGGTTAATGATACTAACTTCGAAATATTGAAATTAGGTGTAGTTGAGGGATACAAAGGTTTAGGAATTGGAAAGAAATTAATGCAAATTTGTATTGACATTTGTATCGAAAAAAAGATAGAAATAATTACGTTAGAATCGAGTAGTAAATTAGAAAGTGCTTTAAAATTATACGAAAAGTTAGGTTTTAAACATGTTGAAGTAGTAGATGCTCATTTTGAATCTGCTGATGTAAAAATGGAGTTAAAATTAAAATAATGACAATAGATTTCAATAAAAATAACGACGGATTAGTACCAGCAATCATTCAAGATGCCACCACAAAAAATGTATTGATGTTGGGGTATATGAATGAAGATGCATTAAAAAAAACACAAGCAACAAAGTTAGTTACGTTCTTTTCTAGAACTAAAAAACGTTTATGGACTAAAGGAGAAGAAAGCGGAAATGTATTGAATTTAGTTGATATAAAACTAGATTGTGATAATGATACTTTACTTATTTCTGTAAATCCGAATGGGCCAACGTGCCATAAAGGTTCAGATACGTGTTGGAATGAAGAAAATAACTCAAGCTTTGGTTTCTTTTCTACTTTAGAAAATGTTATAGAAGAAAGAGTTGCCAATAAAGACACTCAAAAATCTTATGTAGCAAGTTTATTTGACAAGGGAATTAATAAAATAGCGCAGAAAGTAGGTGAGGAGGCAGTAGAAACGGTTATTGAAGCAATGGATGATAATGATGAGTTATTCTTGTATGAATCTGCTGATTTGTTATTCCATTATTTAATGTTGTTGCAAGCAAAAGGTTTTACACTAAAAGATATTGAAGCTGAATTGAAACAGAGACAAAAATAAATTCAACTATTTGTTGAAGCTAAAAAAGGACTAAATAAGATGATTATTTGGTCTTTTTTTTTAAAAAAAAACAAGCATTCTCAATTTAATTATGATCGCTAATTGTTTCGTTATAAGATTATAATCAATCCTTCTAGTTTTTTTTATTTTAAATTAATTTGATAAACACTATTGTGAAATAATTTTTTCTAATCTATCTTTGAATATCAAATTATACATCTTGAAAAATTCAAAATCACTCATAGCCTTATCATTCTTTACAATATACATTGTTTGGGGTTCTACTTATTTATTCAATAAAATTGCAGTAACTGCTTTACCTGCATTTTTTATGGCGTCAGTACGTTTTTTTACTGCAGGATTTCTAATAATGATTATTGCAAAAATTATGAAATTAAACCTTAGGGTTACCAAGAAACAATTGATTAATTGTTTTGTATCTGGTTTTTTCTTTTTGGTTTATGGTAATGGTGTTTTTGTTTGGGCTTTAAAATATTTAGATACTGGTTTTGCGGCGTTATTAGCTTCTACACAACCTTTATTTGTGTTAATTCTATTAAGGTTAATAGATAGAAAACCAATGCAGAAACAATCTATAATTGGTATTGGTTTAGGACTTGTAGGTATGTATTTATTGGTAAGTCAGCAATCTATTACAGCATCGGAAGGCAGTTTATTAGGTATTTTTATGGTTCTAACTTGTGTATTAAGTTGGGCTTATGGAGGTGTATTTGTGTCTAAAGCAGATTTACCTAAAAACTTCTTTATCACTACAGGGTATCAAATGTTGTTTGCAGGTATTTTATTATTGTTAATGAGTTTAACTTTTAAAGAAACCATGATATCTCCTTTAGAGTGGTCTCAAAAAGTGCAACTTTCTATGGTTGTGCTAGTAATATTTGGTAGTATTATTGCTTTTACAGCTTTTAACTTTTTATTAAAAGTGGTTTCAACAGAAAAAGTATCAACATCTACTTATGTGAATCCAATAGTTGCGATGCTTTTGGGGTGGTATTTTTTAGACGAAGTGTTAACAACACAATCTATTATTGCATCTATTGTATTGCTATCTGGTGTATATTTTATTACTTCACGTAAAAGAATTGCAAAGGTTGCGGCAGAAGAATCAATTAAGCCATAAATAATAATATCGAGATTACTTTTTATATGATAAAAAGTAACATAGATAAAATACCAAAAAACATAATTGTTTTCATCAGGTTACTTAATGTAGAAAAATCTTTTTTAGTTTCCGAAGACCATAATTTATGCATAAAATAGAGTAGAGGAAATAATAAACATACAATTCCATAAATTAAAAAAAGATACTTTTCCTTTAGAGATTGAAGAACAATTAAGAGGAAGACTAAAAGAATTGCACTAAAGAAAAAAGCGACTTTAGATGCTCTTTTTCTTCCAAACAAAATAGGTAAAGTCTTTGCTTTTATTTTTAAATCACCATTAACATCTTCAATATCTTTTACAATCTCTCTAATAAAAGTTGTTAATAAAGAAAAAACAATATAAGTTATTGTTGTTAGCAACAAAGATATACTAGTACCAAAGTTACTTATTACTTCAAAAATAGTATTGCTATTAGATTTAGGCTCATTAAATAATACTGTTGTAAAAATAACCAATCCTAAAAGAACTGCAACTAATAGGTTACCAATTAGAAGTGTTTTTTTTAAGAATTTTGAATATAGAAATAAAAGCAATATTGTTCCTAAAAAGATGAAACAATATCCATTATTCTTAATAGTAAAAGATAAATAACAGCCTAAAAATAAGCCTAAAAAACTTGTTGAATAGTAAAGAAACCATGCACTTTTTGTAGAAATAGATTTTCCAATAATAACCTTTGTCGGTTTATTAATTTTATCTGCTTCAATATCAAAAATATCATTAACAATATAACCACCAGCAGTAATAAGTAAGATGCTAAAGGTGAGTGTAATAAATTGATAATGAGTTGAATTAATACCTGAATAAGTGGTGTGAATTAAAGTATAGTTTTTAAAACTAATATTACTAAAAAGCATTGAGTTTAACAACGCATACTTCGTTAAAACCATCGTTAATAAAACCATAAAAAGGTTTTTATAACGAATTAGCTTTAAGAAAGAAATCATCTTAATTAAAGTTCTTTTTTATTCGAGCTAAATCTCGTTTGTTATCTCTGTCTTTCATTACTTCTCGTTTATCATGCGTTTGTTTCCCCTTTGCTAGCGCAATTTCTAATTTGGCAAAACCCCTATCATTAATAAACAATCTTAAAGGAACAATTGTATTTCCTTTTGCTTCAACATCCTTTTTTAAACTACGTAATTCTCGTTTATTCATTAACAACCTACGTTCACTCTTAGGCTTGTGATTAAAATGATGCCCAAACAAATATTCTTGTATGTACATATTTACAATAAACAATTCTCCACGGTCATTAAATTCACAAAAGCTTTCTGTAATTCTAGCCTGACTTAGTCTAATAGATTTAATTTCTGTTCCCGTTAATTGAATTCCAGCAACGTACTTGTCTAGAATTTCAAATTCGAAACGTGCTTTTTTATTTTTTATGTTGATGTTTTTTTGAACCATCAATAATCATTTTTTAATTTTAACAAAGATACATTTTTACATTCGGGAAAGAAACGTAATTTTGAATTTCTATTTAAAACGAAACAAAACTAAATGAAATATTTGTTAATTTTATTATCCGCTTTTTTATTTTCTTGCAAATCTTCTGAAACAAAGTTAACTGCACAACAAATTATAGATAAAACAATTGTTTATTCTGGTGCAGATAAAGTTGCAAATTCTCAAATAAGCTTTCAATTTAGAGACAAAGAATATATTGCGCTTAGAAAAACGAATGGAAAGTTTGTTTTAATTAGAAATCATAGAAAAGAAAATTATGGAACGATATCTGATATTGTTACAAATAATGGCTTTAAAAGAGAATTAAATGCACATGAATTTTCTGTGGCAGATTCAATGAAAAATAAATATTCCAATTCTGTAAACTCTGTTCACTATTTTTCCGTTTTACCTTATGGGCTAAATGATAAAGCCGTTAATAAAAAGTTACTAAAACCTGTTACTATAAAAGGAAAAGAATACTACAAAATTGAAGTTACTTTTTCTGAAAATGGAGGAGGAGAAGATTTTGAAGATGTTTTTATCTATTGGATCGGTAAAGAAGATTTTTTAATCGATTACTTGGCCTATTCTTACCATACAAACGGAGGCGGAAAACGCTTTAGAGTGCTAAAAGAACAATGTATTATAAAAGGAATTCGATTTGTAGATTACCATAATTACAAGTCTTTAACCAAAGATATTTCTTTAAATAATATTGACAAAGCGTTTGAAAATAATGAACTTAAAAAAGTATCTGAAATTATTTTAAAAGACATTAAAGTTAAAATATTAGACTAATTCTGTTATTCTTAATGAGTAATAACTCTAATTAAAAACAACTAATAGTCTATCTAAAAATGTTGACTATAAGCTAACAATAAATTTATTTTTTTGAAGCTATTTCCTGCTTTCAACACTCGCTTTTTTTATTCAGAAAAAGAATAAAAAAGAGCTCAAACAAATGTTTCAATCAGGGCTAAACTAGTTTGCTAATTTAATAACTTTCGAGAATTAGTGTGAATCTATTTTCTCTACAATACTTGTTTTTTTATCACCAATAATAGTTACAATATACAAGCTAGCATTATTATGGTCGTCCATATCTTCATACTTTTTCTCTCCCAAAAGGCTATTTACAAAAGCCGGAGTTGTATTACTATGTCCAACAACTAAAACAGTTTTTCCTTTAGTTGCTTGTTCAAAAATGGAATCATTCATTTTTTTAGGATCGTAATTTATAATGTTTAATTCTTTACTTTCAGCAGTAGGTTTTGCCGTCTGTTGTGTTCTGTTATAATCTGTAGAATACACAGCATCTATGTCAATTTTATCAAAATACTTTGCCCAATTTTCTGCTCTTTTCAATCCGTTTTCATTTAAATCAGGATTTCTATTTGTCTCATCTGTTCTGTCTTTTTCCGCATGACGAATTAGATAATAGGTTGTTGTTTCATTTGAAGTACAAGAACTTAACATACCTAAAATAAATACAAATACTAAAAGAAATTTTTTCATAATGAGAGATTTATAGTACGAATATAAACAAAAAAGAAAAAGTATTTAAAAACGTTATTGCGAGGAAGAATAACGAAACAATCTGCTTATTAAAAAGAGATTGCTTCGTTCCTCACAATAACGCTAATATTTATGAATTTTCTTCTAAATCAGACTGATTTCTAAAAACCAATTTATCATCAAAAGCATCAATTAAAATAATACTATCTGTTGTAATTTTACCAGATAAGATTTCTTTAGAAAGTTGATTTAAAACTTCTTTCTGAATGACTCTTTTTACAGGTCTTGCACCAAATTCTGGCTGATATCCTTTTTTAGCTAAATATGTTATTGCTTCATCTGTTGCATCTAAAGTAATTTCTTGTTTGCCAATCATTTTCTTCAAAAGATCTATTTGTAGCTTTACTATTTTAAAAATATCGCTTTCTTTTAAAGGTGTAAACATAATTACATCATCTATTCGGTTTAAAAATTCTGGTCTTACAGATTGTTTTAACAATGCTAAAACCTCAATTTTTGCCAACTCTGTAACTGCATCTATATCTGCTTTTGGCTCTCTAAACTTTTCTTGAATAATATGACTTCCCATATTAGAGGTCATAATAATAATGGTGTTTTTAAAATCTGCAACACGCCCTTTATTATCAGTCAATCTACCTTCATCTAAAACTTGCAACAATACATTAAAAGTATCTGGGTGCGCTTTTTCTATTTCATCTAAAAGCACTACTGAATATGGTCTTCTTCTAACAGCTTCTGTTAATTGACCACCTTCATCGTACCCAACATATCCCGGAGGCGCTCCAACCAATCTACTTACGGCATGTTTTTCTTGATATTCACTCATATCAATTCTAGTCATGGCATTTTCATCATCAAATAGATATTCTGCCAATGCTTTTGCTAACTCCGTTTTCCCTACTCCCGTAGTTCCTAAAAACAAGAAACTACCAATTGGTTTATTCGGGTTTTGCAAACCTGCTCTAGAACGTCTTACAGCGTCTGAAACAGCAACAATTGCTTCTTCTTGTCCAACAACACGTTTGTGTAATTGATCTTCTAATTTAAGTAATTTCTCACGTTCAGACTGAATCATTTTTGTTACAGGAACTCCCGTCCATTTTGCAACAACTTCAGCAATATCATCATACGTTACTTCTTCTTTTATAAGAGAAGTTTCAGACTTATTTTCTTCTAAAGCTTTTTGTAATGCTTCTAAATTACTTTGAGCTTCTTTAATTTTTCCATATCTAATTTCAGCAACCTTACCATAATCGCCATCACGTTCTGCTTTTTCAGCTTCAATTTTAAAATCTTCAATAGCTGCTTTTGCATTCTGAATATTATCTACAACTTCTTTTTCAGATTTCCATTTTGCATTCATCTCATTACGCTCTTCTTTTAGATTTGCTAAATCAGATCGTAAAGATTTCAACTTCGTTTCATCTTTTTCACGCTTAATTGCTTCAATTTCAATTTCTAGCTGCATTACTTTTCTATCTAAAACATCTAATTCTTCTGGTTTAGAATTAATTTCCATACGTAGTTTCGCCATCGCTTCATCCATCAAATCAATGGCTTTATCTGGTAAAAAACGATTGGTAATATAACGTTGAGATAATTCTACGGCACCAATTATAGCTTCATCTTTAATGCGAACTTTATGGTGTGTTTCATATTTGTCTTTAATTCCTCTTAAAATAGAAATGGCACTTTCTGTATCTGGTTCATTTACAACAACTTTCTGAAAACGTCTTTCTAGAGCTTTGTCTTTTTCAAAATATTTTTGATATTCATCTAACGTTGTTGCTCCAATTGCACGCAATTCTCCACGTGCTAAAGCTGGTTTTAAAATATTTGCTGCGTCCATGGCTCCATTTCCGCCTCCAGCACCAACTAATGTGTGAATTTCATCAATAAAAAGTACAATATCTCCGTCTGAACTTGTTACTTCCTTAATTACTGCTTTTAAACGTTCTTCAAACTCTCCTTTATATTTAGCACCAGCAATTAAAGCTCCCATATCTAAAGAAAAAATTAATTTATCTTTTAAGTTCTCGGGCACATCTCCATCTACAATTCTATGTGCTAGCCCTTCTGCAATTGCTGTTTTTCCTGTTCCTGGCTCTCCAACTAAAAGCGGATTGTTTTTAGTTCTTCTAGATAAAATCTGAAGCAAACGTCTAATTTCTTCATCTCTACCAATTACGGGATCTAACTTGCCATCTTCTGCTAATTTGTTTAAATTTTTAGCATATTTATTTAAAGAATTATAGGTTTCTTCCTGACTCTGAGAAGTTACTCTTTCTCCTTTTCTTAATTCATCAATAGCAGCTTGCAAATGCTTTTCTGTAACTCCTTGGTCTTTTAGAACTTGAGCAATATTACTTTTAGATTTAAAAATAGCTAGAATTAAATGTTCTATAGAAACATAGTCATCTTTCATTTTTTTAGCAATAACGGCTGCTTCTGTTAGCGTTTTACTAGCTTCTCTAGAAAGCATTAATTCCGCACCAGTAACTTTAGGTAAACTTTCTAGTTGTTTGTCTAAAATCTGGTCGACAACATCAATATTTATATTTAATTTCTTCAACAAAAAAGGCAAAACATTCTCATCAACCTGCGTTAATGCTTTAAAAATGTGTTCATTTTCTATTTGATTATGACCAAAACCTTGCGCAATCTGTTGCGCCAATTGTATGGTCTCTTGCGATTTTGTGGTGTAGTTGTTAAAATTCATTTTCGTTTTTTTTATTTTCTTTCATAAGTACAAACTTAGTACCAATTAAAAAATAGTGATTAAATAAGTCATTTTGTCTATAAAAATATTGTTTTAACTGACTTTTTGACTGTTAAAAGTTCCTTATATTTGCAACTTAAAGAATAAAAAGCACGAAATGGGTATACTTAACAAGATGTTTGGAGGAAAAAGTGATAAAGAAACAAAACTAGAAAGAAAGTCACACTTAAATTGGAATCCATTAACATCTTTAGAGCAATTAGAAGTTATTAAAAAAGAATCTAATTCAGAGGCTGTTCTTATCTTTAAGCACTCTACAAGATGCGGAATTAGTAGTATGGTTATCAAACAGTTTGAAAAACTTTTTACAGAGGAGCATGAGAATTTAAAAGTTTATTATTTAGATTTATTAAACTACAGAAGTGTTTCAGATGAAGTGGGGTATACCTTTCAATTGATGCACCAATCGCCACAACTTATTGTGATTAAAAATGGTGTTTCGGTGTATGATGCTGCACATTATGACATTACACAAACCAATTTATCGAGATTTATATAGTTTAATTTGGGAATAACCTATTTTAAGTCTTACTTTTGTAGCTTAAAAATTTTAACCTTTTGACAGAAACAAACACTTCACAAGTAAAAGTAGGTAAAGAATTATACGGATATCAGAAAGATGCACTTCAAGAGATTTTTAATCGCTTTGAAACGGCACCTAAAGATTATCACCTACTATATCAATTACCAACAGGAGGTGGGAAGACAGTTATATTTTCTGAAATTGTGAGACGTTACATAGAAACTTTTAAGAAGAAAGTTTTAGTATTAACGCACAGAATTGAGCTTAGTAAACAAACGTCTAAAATGCTAGACGAATTTGGTGTAAATAATAAAATCATCAATAGTACTGCGCAATTAGATGATCAAGAAGACTACAATTGTTTTGTTGCAATGGTAGAAACCCTAAAAAATAGGCTAACAGATGAAAAATTAGATATTTCAGATATCGGTTTGGTCATTGTAGATGAGGCACATTACAATTCTTTTACCAAAATTTTTAAATTTTTTGATGATGCTTTTATTTTAGGAGTAACAGCAACTCCCTTAAGCTCTAACATTAAATTACCAATGTATGAGAACTATCAAGAATTATTTGTTGGAGAACCAATTCACCATTTAATAGAAAGCGGTTATTTAGCACAAGCTAATATGTATTCTTATAATGTTGGGTTAACTTCTTTAGAAGTTGGTGCAAATGGAGATTATACAGTAAAATCTTCTGAAGATTTGTATATGAATACAGATATGCTATCAAAACTAGTAAGTGCATATGAAGAAACAGCAAAAGGTAAAAAAACACTAATTTTTAATAACGGAATTAATACGTCTATTCAAGTGTTTCATGCGTTTAAAAAGGCAGGATATCCTATTGCACATTTAGACAATACTAATACTAAAAAAGAGCGTGAACTTATTTTAAAATGGTTTCACAAAACACCAAACGCAATTATTAGTTCTGTAAGTATTTTAACAACTGGTTTTGATGAACCAAGTATTGAAGCTATTATTTTAAACAGAGCAACAAAATCGTTGACGCTATATTACCAGATGATTGGGCGTGGTTCTCGTGTTTTTGGTAATAACAATACTTTTGAGGTAATTGATCTAGGAAACAACTTTCATAGATTTGGTCCTTGGGGAGCAGATTTAGATTGGCAAAAAATGTTTAGAGCGCCAGATTATTATTTAGATGCTATTCTTTCAGATGAAGAAATAGAAAGCACGTTTAGATATGAGCTTCCAGCAGATGTTAAAAAAGAATTTTCAAAATCTACAGACACCTATTTCGATATGAAAAAAGTGTATATAGATACTATTAAAACAGGAGAATCTTCTAAAAGAGTTTTAGAGAAATCGATTATACATCATGCAAAAATGTGTATTGAAAACAGTGAAGATGTTTTTGATGCTTTAATTTTAGCAAAAATGATAGGTGAGGAGATTGATGATAGAATTAACAGGTATGCTAAATGTATTTCTAAAAGTACACACAACTTTGTTACTTGGTTAAAAGATGATTATCGAAAAAAATTAAATGCTTACTTACGTTCTAATTTTGATGAAGATTATGAAGAAATTCATGGACATCCACCAATTGAGGAATAAAATATAAATAAAAAAGCCCTGAATTTTCAGGGCTTTTTTTTATTCATATAATTATATCTTTTATTTATAAGATAAAAATTAATTTTAGAGAGAATTACATATTTAATTATAGCCTATAGTAGACTTATTTCTTAAAGAATTTAATTAAAAAGCAGTTAAAGCCTATGTTTAAAAGAAAAAAATAAGACAAAAATAATTTTCATTTTTTTTTAACTTTTGTTTTTTATATTCAAAAATAATATACATTTGTTTAACTTATTTAAGTAAAATGTATAGTTTTTCTTATTTCGGAATTAACTCTCTATCGGAGCACGAGCGTTATATAGCATTTTGGAAATGCAACGAAAAAATTAAGGTATCTCCGTTTTCAATTCTTCCAGAATTGCAGCTTTTCTCAAAGTTGCATGTTGTTTACTTGCAAATATTACAGTGATAAACCCCTATTTTATAAGGACTTTATTTACCCTAAAACATTGATAGTGTTTTAGTTTAAACAAATTTATCATACTAATAATTTAAAAAACAAAGTGAACACAAAATACATAGATTTAATCGAGCAAACGTTCGATTTCCCTCAAGAAGAATTCAAAACAGAAAACAACAAATTGTTTTGGCATGGAATTAATTTAATGGAATTAACCGCTAAATATGGCGCTCCTTTAAAGTTTACCTATTTGCCAAAAATATCAGAAAACATCAATAAAGCTAAAGAATGGTTTCAAAATAGTATGGAAAAACATAACTATAAAGGAGATTATTTTTATAGTTATTGTACAAAAAGTTCTCATTTTAAACATGTTTTAAATGAAGCTTTAAAAAATGATATCCATATAGAAACTTCTTCTGCTTTTGATATTGATATTGTAAATAACTTAAAGAAAGAGGGGAAAATAAAAGACAATACATTTGTTATCTGTAACGGATTTAAACGCGATCAATACATAAAAAATATTGGTGACTTGATTAATTCTGGACATAAAAATGTAATTCCTATTATAGATAATTATGAAGAACTTCCTTTACTTCAAAAAGAAACGTCTAAACCTTTTAAAGTTGGTATTAGAATTGCTTCCGAAGAAGAACCGAAGTTTGAGTTTTATACCTCTAGATTAGGTATTGGTTATAAAAATATTGTTTCTTTTTATGAACGTGAAATAGCAGATAATAAACAGGTTGATTTAAAAATGCTGCATTTTTTCATCAATACTGGTATTAGAGACAATGCTTATTATTGGAATGAATTGATGAAATGTTTAAACGTTTACATCAACCTTAAAAAAGTGTGTCCTACTTTAGATAGTTTAAATATCGGTGGCGGATTTCCTATTAAAAACTCATTGGCTTTTGAATATGATTATCAGTATATGATTGATGAAATTATCAATCAAATTAAGCAAGCGTGTGATGAGGCAGGAGTAGATGTTCCAAATATTTTCACAGAATTTGGAAGTTTTACTGTTGGCGAATCTGGAGCCGCAATTTATGAGATTTTATACCAGAAAAAACAAAATGACAGAGAGCTTTGGAATATGATAAACTCTTCATTTATAACTACATTACCAGATTCCTGGGCAATAAACAAGCGTTTTATAATGTTACCACTTAATAAATGGAACAAACAATATGAACGTGTTTTATTAGGAGGATTAACTTGTGATAGTGATGATTATTATAACTCTGAACAACACATAAACGGAATTTATTTACCTGTTTACGAGAAAAATAATCCATTGTATATTGGGTTTTTCAATACGGGAGCATATCAAGAATCTATAGGTGGTTTTGGTGGATTGCAGCATTGTTTAATTCCGCACCCAAAGCATTTACTAATAGATAGAGATCAAAACGGAGAACTAACTTTTAATGTTTTTAAAGAACAACAAAAAAGTAGCGAATTACTGTCAATCTTAGGGTATTAAATAATCTGATTAATAAAAAATAGTGTTTTTAAAACACAAAAAATAAAATGAACACAAAGAAAACATACGCAGGAATTCCAGAAGAATTTGGAAATCTATCAACATCTAAAATTGTAATTATTCCTGTTCCTTATGACGGAACAAGCACATGGCAAAAAGGAGCCGACAAAGGACCACAAGCTTTTTTAGACGCCTCTGAAAACATGGAATTGTATGATATAGAGACAGATTCTGAAGTTTATAAAGAAGGTATTTATTTAGCGGATGCAATTACAGAAAACTCTTCACCAGAAGCAATGGTAGAAGAAGTACATCAAATTACTAAAAAATATATTAATAGAAATAAATTTGTTACTGTTTTTGGTGGAGAACACTCTATTTCTATTGGTACTATTAGAGCTTTTAGTGAGCGTTTTAATAATCTAACAGTATTACATATAGATGCACATGCAGATTTAAGAAAAGAGTACGAAGGTTCTAAATGCAACCATGCTTGTGCTGTTTATGAAGCGAACCTGAATACAAACTTGGTGCAAGTAGGTATTAGAAGTATGGATATTTCTGAGAAAAGAAATATGAATACTGATAAAGTCTTTTTTGCACATGACATGGCTGTGAATGAAGATTGGATGGAAGATGTTGTAGATCAGCTAACTGAAAATGTGTTTATTACGTTTGATTTAGATGCGTTAGATCCTTCAATTATGCCTTCTACAGGAACACCAGAACCTGGTGGCTTGTTGTATTATGAAACATTAGAGTTCTTAAAACAAGTTTTCAAAGAGAAAAATGTGGTTGGTTTTGATATGGTTGAATTATGTCCGAACAAAAATGAAAAATCGTCTGATTTTCTAGCGGCTAAATTATTCTACAAAATGTTAAGCTATAAGTTTGCTTCTAATGAAGATTCTTATGATACTGGTGAAGAAAACAATAAAGAAAACTCTTTTAGTAAATTAGCTAAATTTAAAAATGATGAAGATGAATACTAATCAAAAACCAATTTCAGAATTCATAGAAAAATATTTTTTACACTTTAACGCTGCTTCTCTAGTAGATGCTGCAAAAGGGTACGAAGAACAATTAAATAAAGGGAATAAAATGTTAGTTTCTTTAGCTGGTGCAATGAGTACAGCTGAATTAGGTAAGATTTTTGCAGAAATGATTCGTCAAGATAAAGTGCATATTATTTCTTGTACAGGTGCCAATTTAGAGGAAGATGTTATGAATTTAGTAGCACATTCTCATTACAAACGCGTACCTAATTATAGAGATTTAACACCACAAGACGAATGGGATTTGTTAGAGCAAGGTTTAAATAGAGTTACAGATACGTGTATTCCTGAAGAGGAGGCTTTTAGAAGAATTCAAGAGCATATTGTAAAAATATGGAAGGATGCAGAAGCTAATGGTGAGCGTTTTTTACCTCATGAATACATGTACAAGTTATTGTTATCTGGCGTTTTAGAGCAATATTACGAAATTGATATAAAAGATTCTTGGATGTATGCTGCTGCAGAGAAAAACCTACCTATAATTTGTCCAGGTTGGGAAGATTCTACGATGGGAAATATCTTTGCTTCTTATGTAATGAAAGGTGAATTAAAAGCGTCTACGGTAAAATCTGGTATCGAATACATGACTTTTCTTGCAGATTGGTATACAAATAATTCAAATAACGGAATTGGATTTTTCCAAATAGGAGGAGGAATTGCAGGAGATTTCCCTATCTGTGTGGTACCAATGTTATACCAAGATATGGAAAGAACAGATACTCCTTTTTGGAGTTATTTCTGTCAGATTTCTGATTCTACAACAAGTTATGGTTCGTATTCAGGCGCAGTGCCAAATGAGAAAATTACTTGGGGTAAACTAGATATCGATACGCCAAAATTTATCATAGAAAGTGATGCAACTATTGTTGCTCCTTTGATTTTTGCTTACTTGTTAGAAATGTAAATTATGAACAATGTCTTCTTGAGTGTAGTCGAAAGGTAGTTTTTTTGTCTCTACTATGCTCAAAACAGACATATTTATAAAGATTTAAAAAGATGAACAGAGTAATTGTAGACTATACAAAACTAACAACCGATATTTTAGATATGTTAGTTGAAAAATATCCTGATGGATATGATTATTCAGATATTATTTCCTTTAAAAATGCAAAAGGAGAGACCATAAAAGCGGTAGAAGTTAGAACTGAAACTACTATTTATTTAGTAAAAATTAGTTCGAAATTAGAGCAAACTATGGAAGATTACGCAGAAGATGAAGATTCTTTTGATGAAGACGAAGATTTAGACCTAGACGACCTAGAAGATGAAGATTAAATAAAGTAAAAAAAGCTCCGAAATTCGGAGCTTTTTTTACTTTGTAATAGAATTAAATTATTTTTTACGCAACTCAAAAAGATCTTTTCTTCTATCTTTTAAGTTCCTTACAGATCCAAATTTATTTAAATCCTTCAATAAATCTAAATCAACATCAGCAATTAAAATCATTTCTGTATTTGTGGTTGCTTCTGCTTTAATTCCGTTTGCAGGAAAAGAAAAATCACACGGTGTAAAAACCATCGATTGTGCATACTGAATGTCCATATTATTTACTTTTGGTAAATTACCAACACTACCGGCAATGGCAACATAACATTCATTTTCTATGGCTCTCGCTTGTGCACAATGACGCACTCTAGAATAACCATTTTGTGTGTCTGTTAAAAACGGAATAAACAAAATATCCATTCCTTCATCAGCTAATAACCTACTTAATTCTGGGAATTCAGAATCATAACAAATTAACACACCAATTTTACCACAATCGGTATCAAATGTTTTTAATTGATTTCCACCTTGCATTCCCCAAACTTTGGCTTCATCTGGTGTTACATGTAGTTTTTCATAACGATCTGTAGAACCATCTCTTTTACAGATGTAACCTACATTATATAATAAGCCATCTTTTATTTCTGGCATACTACCAGTAATTATATTGATGTTGTAACTTATAGCTAATTCAGAAAATTTCTGAACAATCTCTGGCGTATATTTTGCCAATTCTCTAATTGCTTCAGATTCTGGTAAATGATTATTGTCTGCCATTAAAGGCGCGTTAAAAAATTCTGGAAATAGCGCAAAGTCAGAACGGTATGCAGAAACAGCATCCACAAAATATTCTGCTTGTTGCATTAATTCTTCCATATCTTTATACAAACGCATTTGCCACTGAATCAATCCTAAACGAACAACTGTTTTCTTTCTTGCTGCTTTTTTTGATTTCTTTGTGTAATAAATATTGTCCCATTCTAATAAAACAGCAAATTCACCCGAATTTTCATCACCTTCTAAATACCCATTTAAAATTTTTGATGGATGAAAATCATTTGAGATCTGAAAGTTTAAAACAGGATCGTGAATTTCTTTACGTTTTACTTTTTCTATATATTCTTTAGGCGATAAAGTAGCAGCAAATTTATGATAATTCGGAATTCTACCTCCAAAAGCAATTCCTCTTAAATTCAGTTTTTCTGCTAATTCTTTTCTATAGTCATACAACCTTCTACCTAGGCGTAAACCTCTGTATTCTTTTTTTATAAAAACGTCTATTCCGTATAAAACATCACCACTTTCATCATGTGTATCAAAAGTATAATTACCTGTAATATCTTCATAGGTGTGTTGGTCATCAAAACTATCATAATCTAATTTAATAGAAAGGGCACAACCTGCCAGATCACCATTTATCTTTATAATAACCTGTCCTTCTGGAAACTTTTCTATTAAAGATTTAATTTGATTTTCACTCCAATAAGAACCTGGCATACTTGAATATGCCTGAATCATTGCTTCTTTAAACTGTTTATAATCAGTTAATGTTAAATAATGAAGCTCAATATTTTCTATATTTTTTATCATTTTATTTGTTATGGTTTTTTAAAATAGACCATATATTATGATAACAAAATTAAATAAAAAAATGATTGTTTTTAAAAAATAAAAAAATATTTTCGTGGTTGTTTTTTATATCTAATTCCAATATAGATAACTGTAAATCAAGTAGAAGTATATAGGGAGATTTATTTTTGTTAACTGCTTTATTAAGAAAAAAGATTACTGACGAATCACGGTAGATGAGCAGTAGCGTTCGGTAGCTTTTTTTAAGCTTTCTGAAAGGGATTTTAGCCAGTTCATATGGTTAGAGATCAGATAAGCTTCCTGAAGGCCATGAAGTGTTTCAGTATCTAATTCTGTATTCCCTTTTTTAATGTTTTCATCTCGCAAATTCGATAATTGATGATATTTCTCAAACAATTTTTCTTGTGCATTTTCAACAGTTTCTTCAAGGACTTCTTTTTTTACTTTTGAATATGCTAAACTATCACAAGATATTTGTAGTGTATTTGAAATTTTATTGATCAATACGTTAAAATCTTCGGAAGCAGGAGTCGTTTTATGGTTGATGATGAAATTTCCGATAGATGCAATTGCCGAAATCATTGTCTGGTTAAGCGTTACGATTTCATAAATCAGTTGAAATTCCCTTTGTTTCGATTTAGGATCTTGTGTTAATCTTTGAAAGGATGCATTTAAATTACTGATGGCAAGAAATGCTTCTTTTCTAGCCAAATTATAAGAAAGTTTGTGGGCTGCTGGGGCCTGATATAATTTTTGAGTTGCTAAAAGATATTTTTTGTTCATATTTAAAGCATTCAATAGTATCTTTTTTAGATTATTAGCCTCCCAACTAGGTAAAATAATATAATTGGCAACCACAGCAATAGTAGCTCCAATAATGGTGTCGATAACACGATATTGAATCAATTCAAAGGAGTTAGGGTTCATTAAAGAATAGACAAAAATAATGCTAATGGTAATTAACGCAGCAGCAGACTTGTAATTCTGCTGAATTAATGAAAATGCCAATATTAAAGAAATAAAAGCCAGTACAGAATAAATAATTACATTTTGAGTAATAAGTACAATACCAACAGCAATAATAGCTCCAATAAGTGTACCTATAATACGGTCTTTTGAACGCTCTTTAGTTAAACCATAGCTTGGTCGCATAATTACAATAATGGTCAGCAAAATCCAATAGGCGTTTTGTATTTCAAAAATAAAACCTAAAAGATACGCAAACACAATCGAGATGGTAAGACGAAAGGAGTGTCTAAACATTGTAGAACTTAAACTAAAATTTTGAATAAGAACATTTAATCGGTATTCTTGAAGTGTTAAAAACTGACTCGAATCTTCTCTCTTTAGAGATACTTTAGAGGCGTCTTGAACATTTGCCATAACACGTCTAATCGCTCTAATTTCTTGAAGCAGATGTTCTTGATAATCGTACAAGTTTTTTAAAACCAAAGCACCTTCACGTGCTTCAGGTAATTTAACAGTATCAATATACTTTGTAATAGATTCATTTGCCTCTGACAGGGCTTTTAATAAAACTTCTTTGTTAGGAATTTTATCATTTTGAATTAATAATTCAGACAAAAGTATGAGATGGTTTCCCATAACTTTGTTTAGTTTTTTTGAAGCTTTTAAGAAGCCTTTACGTTCGCCAAAAATACTATCGATCATTTTATAATCTAAATGTTTGGCTTCTATCAATTCAAAAATTTGAATAGTAGAGACGAAAATAAGTAATTGTTTTTCTTCATAACGCGAACGACCAGAACGTTTTCGAGCGGTAAGCAATGCTTCTCGAAGTGTTTCGTGTTTGTCGTTTATCTGATTTTGAAGGATAAAAGTCTGCTTAAGTAGTTCTTCTCGCTTTGTTTTCTTTGTTAATAATTTTGCTCGCAATTTTAAATATTCACCAATAAGTAAGAGGGTGTCTGACAATAGTTGATTCTGATCTTTTTTAGGCGCCAATTTTTGAAAAAGAAGAGATAATACCAAATACCAAAGACCACCAATTCCCATTAAGGTCACTTGAACTAAAATCTCGTTTGCAGTTTCTTTTTGAATTGCAAATGCTATTACCATTGCCAACAATCCAGAAAAAGAGACCAAAGATGCCCTAAAACCATATACAGAAATCAGTGAAACCACAAATGAAATCACTGTAAGTGCTAATAATAAAAGCGGGAGAAAAGGTTTTGAAAATAGGATAATAGTTGTAATAACCATCGTTAATCCTATGCTTATTAAAATAGCATTAACCTTACGTTTAACACTTCCAGGAATGTCACCAGGTGCATTTAAAAAAGCACCCACTACAATAGCTGGTGCATACTCCGCGTATCCTAAAAGATACAGCAAAGCAAAAGGGACAAGAATTCCTACTCCGAGTCGAATTCCTCGATCAAAGTTAGATCTTTTCAGAAATAATTCTAGTTGTTTTATTTTTTCTTTCAAGTGATTAAAATTTAATTGTAAAGTTAGGATAATCGGATGAAGTATTCTCTTAGAAGGTTGCTTTAATTGGTTTTATATAAATGAATATTGTTTCTTGTGTGAAATTTAAACGTATGATAAGTAAAAAACCTCACAACCTTAAAAAAGGCGTGAGGTTTCAATTAAAATATTATAGATTCCTGTCTTCTTAGGAATGATCGACTTATCTATTTTGCAGGTAAAACTTTACCAACGCATTCACCAAAACCGATACGTACCGTGTCATTTTTACAATGCGCACGCATAATTACAGTATCATTATCATTAATAAATTTACGTGTTGTGCCATCTTTTAAAGTAATAGGGTTTTGTCCACGCCAAGTTAATTCTAGCATCGAACCAAAACTATCTTTCGTTGGTCCAGAAATTGTACCAGAACCCATCATGTCTCCAGCTTCAACAGGGCAACCATTTACGGTATGATGTGCCAATTGTTGTGCCATGGTCCAATACATGTATTTAAAATTCGAGTTTGCAACTACTGTTTCTTCTCCGTTTTCTGGTTGAATACCTACTTGTAAATGAATATCATAACTTCCTTTTCCTTCTTGTTTTAAATAGGGTAGTGGCTCGTGAACTTGTTTTGGGTTGTCTGTTCTAAAAGGCTCTAAAGCATCTAAGGTTACAATCCAAGGTGAAATTGTTGACGCAAAACTTTTCCCTAAAAACGGACCTAAAGGCACATATTCCCAAGCTTGAATATCTCTTGCAGACCAATCGTTAAATTGTACCAAACCAAAAATATATTCTTCTGCTTCTTCAATAGGAATTCGATCACCGATAACATTTGCATCTGTCGTAATAAACGCCATTTCCAATTCAAAGTCTAATAATTTTGAAGGTCCGAAACCAGGGGTATTACTTCCGTCTGCGGGTTTAGATTGTCCCATTGGCCTTCTAACGGGCACTCCAGAAGGTATAATCGAAGAACTTCTACCGTGATAACCTATTGGTATGTGTAACCAGTTTGGCAGTAATGCATTTTCTGGATCTCTAAATAAAGACCCCACATTTGTTGCATGCTCTTTACTTGCATAAAAATCTGTATAGTCTCCTACAGAAACTGGCAATAACATTTCAACTTCGTCCATTCTAAAGATAATTTTATCTTTATGGTCTGCATTGTCGCGCAAAGATCCATTAGTAACATCAAAAACTTCTGCAATTCTATTTCTTACCAATCGCCAAGTTTTTCTACCATCTGCAATAAAGTCGTTTAAGTTATCTTGTAAAAATATATCATCTGTTAAAGGAATCCCTTCAAAGTACCCTAATTGATGAAAAGCACCTAAATCTATGGCAAAATCACCAATTCTACTTCCTATTGTAATTATATCATCTCTTGTAATAAAAACACCGAATGGAATATTTTGTACTGGAAAATCTGAATCTTCCTCTACTTTTAACCATGATTTTCTATTCGGATTATTTGCTGTTATGATCATTCTATAAATTCTTTATTTTGTTCAAATCTATGGAATTTTTTCTCATTTTTAAAATGAAATTCCACGAATAACTTATTTTTAACATTGCTTTTTTTTGAAATATACAAATCTTAATAAGTTCTTGAAAATATACGAAAAAGTTATTTAAAAGAATTTGGTTTTTTATTACTTTTGGTTCTTACTCAAAACAACAACAATGCAATTAGACAATCAAATTTTTGACCTTATTCAGGAAGAAAAAGAAAGACAATTAAATGGTTTGGAATTAATCGCTTCAGAAAACTTTGTAAGTGACCAAGTAATGCAAGCCCAAGGTTCTATTTTAACCAATAAATACGCCGAAGGATATCCTGGAAAAAGGTATTACGGAGGTTGTGAAATTGTTGATATTGTAGAGCAAATAGCTATTGATAGAGCAAAAGAATTATTTGGTGCCGAATATGTAAACGTGCAGCCACATTCTGGTTCTCAGGCAAATACAGCAGTTTTTGCAGCATGTTTAAAACCTGGAGATACTATTTTAGGATTCGATTTATCTCATGGTGGCCATTTAACACATGGTTCTTCTGTAAATTTTTCTGGTAAACTATACAACCCAACTTTTTATGGTGTTGATAAGGAAACAGGTATTATTGATTATGATCATGTAGCGCAACAGGCAAAAGAGCATAAACCTAAATTGATTATTGCTGGTGCTTCTGCGTATTCTAGAGATATTGATTTTGAGAAGTTTAGAGAAATTGCAGACTCTGTTGGTGCTATTTTAATGGCAGATATTTCGCATCCTGCTGGTTTAATTGCCAAAGGAATTTTAAATGACCCGTTACCTCATTGTCATATTGTAACTACTACAACTCATAAAACGTTACGTGGACCAAGAGGAGGAATGATTATGATTGGTAAAGATTTCGATAATCCTTTTGGAGAAACTTTAAAGAGTGGTAAACCTAAAAAGATGTCAACTTTAATAAATTCAGCTGTTTTTCCTGGAAACCAAGGTGGACCTTTAGAGCACGTTATTGCTGCAAAAGCAATTGCTTTTGGAGAAGCTTTAACAGATGAGTTTTTAGAGTACCAAATTCAAGTAAAAGAAAATGCTGCTGCAATGGCAAAAGAATTTGTAGCAAAAGGATATAATATTATTTCTGGAGGTACAGATAATCACTGTATGTTAATTGACTTGCGTAATAAAGATATTTCTGGTAAAGATGCAGAAATAGCTTTGGGTAAAGCAGACATTACAGTTAATAAAAACATGGTTCCTTTTGATGATAAATCTCCGTTTGTAACTTCTGGTATTAGAATTGGAACTCCTGCAATTACAACGCGTGGTTTAAAAGTTGAAGACATGAAAGCTGTTGTAGATTTTATTGATGAAGCAATTCAGAATGCAGAAAATGAAGAAGCTTTGCATGAAATAGGAGAACGTGTCTCTGAAATGATGAGTGCAAGAAGATTATTCGTTATGTAATAACCACGTAGTGGTTTCAAAGATCTCACTGAGGTGAGTAAATATAAAAAAAAGCATCAAGTTTAAACTTGATGCTTTTTTCTTTAGCTATAAGGTCTAAAAGTTGATTACCAACTTTTAACTTCTTTTTCAATTTCTTCACGAGTCTTCCCGTATTTTTCCTGAATTTTTCCAACTAGTTTGTCAAAAGAACCTTCTGCTTCCATAGACTTGTCGTTGGTCACTTTCCCAAACTGTTCTTTAAATTCTCCTTTAATTTGTTTCCAATTTCCTTCGTTTGTGTCTGAATTCATATTCTTTTTTTTTGTGTACTTAAATAGTACTTGTTAATAATACTACAAATTTAATAGGAAACTACTTCATCAATTAATCCTATCAATTAAAATACTAACTCATTTGATAAAATTATTTTTTTTCAGAATTTTGAATTTTGTCTGCAACTTTATCAGCATCTTCAGTTGCACTATGTACTTGATCTTTTAGCTTCTCTTTATCTTCTCCTTTCAATCTATCTTTACTGCTATCTTTATCTTTATATCCTTTTTTAACAGTTCCTTTTAAAGGGTGTAAACCTCTTTCAAGTTCGTCTCCTGAATTTCCTTTTGTTACGTTTTCTGTACTAGGTTTATCTTTCTTTGCCATAATTATATTTTAAATGAATATTAATTACATCAAAAATAAAAATTAGAGTACTATTTAATTAACCATATCAATATAAATAAGAACTCAAAAGAATTTTAGTTATTAGAACTAGCACGATCAATAATATTTTCTGGTAGCGATTTTTTAGCTTTTGCGCCCATTTTCTTTAACTTTTCTACACTTGTAATTATATTTCCTCTACCATCAATTAGTTTGTTCATTGCGTTAGAATATTCTTTTTTGCTATCATCAATTCTTTTCCCAATTCCTATTAAATCACTTAAAAGACCTTGAAATTTATCATATAAAGCACCTGCTTGTCTTGCAATTTCTAAGGCATTTCTTTGCTGTTTTTCGTTATTCCACATCGTATCAATGGTGCGCAATGTTGCCAAAAGGGTAGAAGGAGTTACAATGACAATGTTTTTTTCAAATGCTTTGTTGTATAAATAGGTGTCAGAATTTAAAGCAACGGCAAACGCAGGTTCAATTGGAATAAATAATAAGACAAAATCTGGAGATTCTATTTTATAGATATCTTCATATTTTTTATCACTTAATTGATCTACGTGCCTTTTTAGAGAAGCAACGTGTTCTTTTAAGAAACGTTCTTTTAAAGCATCATCTTCTTCATTAATATATTGTTCATAAGCAACTAAAGAAACCTTAGAATCTACAATCATTTTTTTGTTATCTGGTAAATGAATTACAACATCTGGTAATACGCGTTTGCCTTCATCATTGGTAAAGCTTTGCTGTACAAAATACTCTCTATCTTTCTCTAAACCAGACTTTTCTAAAACACGTTCTAAAACCAATTCGCCCCAATTACCTTGCATTTTATTATCACCCTTTAAAGCTTTTGTTAGGTTGATAGTTTCTTTACTCATTTGTAGATTTAGTTCTTTTAAACCTAAAATTTGCTGACGTAAAGCGGCATGATAATCGATACTTTCTTTGTGTGTTTTTTCTACTTTATCTTCAAATCCCTTTATTTTTTCTTGTAGTGGACTTAAAATATTTTTTATATTTTCTTTGTTTTGTTGCGTAAATTTTGATGATTTTTCATCTAAAATTCTATTTGCTAAATTTTCAAATTCTTTTGTAAATTTTTCATTTAACTTTTCTACTTCTCCTTTATTTTCGGCTAGCTTTAACTGTAAATTATTTATTTCTGATTCTTGCCTTGTATTTGAAGTAATTAATTTTTCCTTTTCTTGTTGATTATCTTTTAGCTCTTTTTGAGATTCAATAAAATTATTTTCTGTGATATCTTTAGATAATTGCAGCAAAATAACACGTTCTTCTAGTGTAGACTTTTCCTTTTCTACAATAGTTCTCTCTTTTTCGAAGTTTAATTTAGAAAGTAACTTTCCTATAAATAAACCAATTAAGGCAAATATTATAGCTATTAATAAGTATATAATTATTTCAGGCATCATATCAATTTAAGTCCTTAAATTTATCACTTTAAATAATAAGATAAAATCTTTATATTCGGTTTTTGTAAACAATCAATTAAAAGAAATTTTGAAAATACTCGCTAAATTTATTTTACACACCCTTTTAGGGTGGAAAGTTGAAAATGGTTTTCCGCAAGAACCTAAGAAATACATTGTTATTGCTGCTCCACATACAAGTTGGGTAGATTTTCCTATTGCTATGCTAACAAGAATGAGTCAAGGTACAATGGTTCATTTTATAGGTAAAGGATCTCTTTTTAAATGGCCTTTTGGTTATTTTTTTAAAGCTTTGGGTGGTACACCTGTAGATAGAAGTAAAAATAATAATTTAGTAGATGCTGTAATTGAAATATTTAATTCTAAAGAAGAGTTTCGGCTAGGTTTGTCTCCTGAAGGAACTAGAAAAAAAGTAGAAAAATGGAAAACAGGATTCTATTACATAGCAAAAGGAGCAAATGTACCTATTGTAATGGCTACTTTAGATTTTGAAAACAAAAAGGTAAAAATATCAGAACCTTATTATATCACTAATGATTTGGAAGAAGATTTTAAAAACTTCAAAGTATTTTTCAAGAATATTAGAGGTAAAAAACCTGAATTATCATAAAATTATAGTATTTATCAAAAAAAAAAACTAAATTTGTAGTCGTAAATAATTTTTGATAGAGATTAGGGGCTTTATTATTTAGAAATTTACAAAATAGCATATGCTATGAAACGAGCCTTCAGTTTACTGGAGGCTTTTTTTTATGTACTTTTTTCAACAACTTTTTGAGCAATACCAACAATTACTTCAGTTGCTTTTATCATAGACTCTACTGGAACATATTCGAAACGACCATGAAAATTATGTCCGCCAGCAAAAATATTAGGACAAGGTAAACCTTTAAAAGATAATTGAGAACCATCTGTTCCGCCACGAATTGGTTTAATAACTGGTGTAATTCCTATTTCTTTCATTACTTCTTCTACCAAATCTACAATATGCATTACAGGAACAATTTTTTCCTTCATATTAAAATATTGATTTTTAATTTCAATCTCAATTAAATCTTGTTCTAATCTTTCATTAAAATCAAACGCAATTCTTTGCATTAAATATTTTCTTTGCTCAAATAAATCAAAATCATGATCTCTAATAATATATTCTAAAACTGTTTTTTCTACATTCCCAGACATATCATGTAAATGAAAAAATCCTTCATAATCTGTCGTTTTCTCTGGAACTTCTTCCGGAGGGAGAGAAGCTATAAATTCATTTGCAATGTGCATGGAGTTAATCATTTTTCCTTTTGCATAACCAGGATGCACAATTTTTCCTGTAATAGTAACTATTGCGCTAGCGGCATTAAAATTTTCATATTCTAATTCTCCTATCTGGCTTCCATCCATGGTATAGGCCCATTCTACATCAAACTTATTAACGTCAAACTTATGAGCTCCTTTACCAACTTCTTCATCTGGTGTAAAACAAATTCTAATTTTACCATGTTTTAATTCTGGATGCTGAATTAAATACTCCATGGCTGTTACAATTTCTGTAACACCTGCTTTGTCATCTGCTCCTAAAAGCGTTGTACCATCTGTTGTTATTAGTGTTTGCCCTTTGTATTGCAACAAATCTTCAAAATAATTTGGAGAAAGTATAATCTTTTTTTCTTCATTTAGAATAATGTCATTTCCTTGATAGTTTTCTACAATTTGTGGTTTTACATTTTTTCCTGTAAAATCTGGACTTGTATCTATGTGTGCAACAAAACCAATGGTTGGTACTCTATGCTCTATATTGCTTGGTAAAGTTGCCATGATGTAGCAGTTTTCATCTAGCTCAACATCTTGCATTCCTATATTTTTTAAATCTTCAACTAAAATATTAGCTAAATTCCATTGTTTTTCTGTGCTAGGAAAAGCAGGATTGTTAGGATCTGATTCGGTATCTACAGTTACATATTTTATAAATCGGTCTGTTATATGTTTTTTCTCAATCATTTTTATTGTTCTAGTTTTATTTTTTCTATTAACGTTATTGCTTTACAAAGTCTTTGGTTTACTAAAGAATCTCCATAAATTTCTGCTTTTACAACTAAAGATTTCTCCTTATTTATATGCACGAAAATTTGCAGCGATTTGTATTTGTACTTTCCTTTTTTACCGATAGAAACTACGTAATAACTTGGTTTATCTAAAAAAGAAAATTCTTTTGCTGTTTTCTGAATTAGTTTATTTGATAAATTTTCATGTTCAATTTTTAGTTTGAAAATATCACTAATAGTTATGGAATTATAAATGTAATTTACATCTAAAAGTATTGCTTCTGTAAGTTGTTTGGTTGTATCTGCAGCATATATTGAAGACTGAACCTCATCTGTGTATACGCTAGTTTTCCAACTTGTTGGAAATTCTACAGAAAAAGTTCCTTTTATATCTTTTATGACTTCTAAATTATTAAAGAATATTTCTTTACAATTAAAATCTTCTTTTAATACTGATTGCTGATTACATGCATACAATAGGAGTGAAGCGAAAAAAAGAACTGTTATACTACCTATTATTTTGCTATAACTCAAGTTTTCCTATTTTTTTATCTCCGCTTAACCAAGCTGTATTTTCATCTATAAACTGAATTGCATAATAACCTTCTTTAGAAACATCTTTCCAAGTTATTCCACCATCATTAGAAAAAGAAATGCCTGTTTTACCAACTGCAAAAACTTCTTTACCTGCTGTGTTTGGTACATATTGTACGCAACTTTTATAATTGGGGCTTTGGTTGTTAGCCACTAAAGTCCAAGTTTTACCTCCATCTTTAGTAATTGCTTTATTTGCTTTGTTTTCTAGAGGTTTAGAGTAATCTCCACCAATTATAATTCCGTTATTTTCATCAAAGAAATCGATCGAATAAATTCCTTGAGGTCCATTTCCTTGAATTATTGGAGTTTCAAAAACCTGCCAAGTTTTCCCGAAATTTGTAGACTTTAAAATTCTTGCTTTGTTTCCTCCAGAAGCAATCCAAACGGTATTACCAATTGTTTTTATATTGGTATTACTTGCAGCAAAAAAAGCTTCCCCTTCAATAATTTCTGGTAAATTTTCACAAGGAATTTTATTCCAAGTTTCACCTCCATCTTCTGTAAGAATTATAGAAGCACATTCTTCTGTAGGGTCGCCAACTGCAATTCCGTGTAAATTATCATCAAAAAAAGTAAGTGCATCATAAAAAACCTTTTTATCTTCTTCTGTATATTGCAAAGTTGCTTCACCTTCAGAAATTTTATATAGTAAAGCAGGGTTTCCGATAGATAATGCAAAGTAATCTGAACCATTAAAAGCTAAACTTCTAAAATGCGGAATAATAGAATCTTGGTACCGAATATTTAAAACATTCCAAAGTGCACCATTATCTGTTGTAAAACCAACATCACCATTTGAGCCTGCATAAAATATGGTTTCATTATCTACTACTTGAATTGCTCTAATACTAGAACTGTCTATTTCAAAGGCCTTAATAGTCACTTTTTCGATGTTTCTTGGTTTGTATTCTTGTTTACACGCCATAAAAAAAAGGAAAGTAAAAATAAGTACGATTATTCTGTTCATTTTTGATATTTTTATGCCACTAAAGTAAACAAATCATAATAGATAATGAAAAAAGCATTGGTAATTTCTGGAGGTGGAAGTAAAGGCGCATTTGCAGGCGGGGTTGCACAATACTTAATGAAAAACGAAAATAAAAAATATGATTTGTTTTTAGGAACTTCTACAGGAAGTTTAATGGTTTCTCACCTGGCACTGGGTATGTTAGACGAATTAAAAGAATTATATACCAATGTAAACCAAGAAACTATTTTTAGTAACAATCCTTTTAAAATTAAGAAAATTGCTGGAGAAAAAGTGATCACTATTAATCATTTAAATACTTTCTGGAACTTTTTAAACGGTAGAAAAACGTTTGGAGAGAGCAAAAATTTACGTTCTTTAATTAAAAGGAACATTACAAAAGAAATGTATGTTAAAATTAGAGCAGCAAACAAAGAAGTAGTGGTTACGGTTTCTAATATAACAGCAAATCAAATAGAATATAAATCTATAACAGATTGTACCTATGACGATTTCTGTGATTGGATTTGGGGTTCTTGTAATTATGTACCGTTTATGAGTTTGCTTGAAAAAAACCACTGCCAATATGCAGACGGTGGTTTTGGTTCTTTAGTACCAATTAGAGAAGCTATTTTAAGAGGCGCAACAGAAATTGATGCCATTATTTTAGAAACTGAGGTTACACAGATTAACAGATTGCCAGCTACAAATCCGTTTTCTTTATTGTTTGATGTGTTCGATTTTATGTTAACACATGTAGAAAGACATAATATTACTATTGGTAAATTAGCGGCTTCGAATAAAGATATTAAACTAAATTTATATTATACACCAACTGTTTTAACAACAAATTCTTTGGTTTTTGATCAGAAATTAATGAAAAAATGGTGGAAGTCTGGTTTTAATTATGCGAAATCTAAAGACGAAGAAAAAATGAGTGAGTTTAGACCAGATGTTCTTACCGACCAAGAAATGGAAGATTCTGCGGAAGATGTAGAAAACTTAAACATTTAAGAACGTACTAATACTATGAAATTCGGAAAAGTAGCGCATCCTGAAAATATTGATTTTACCTTACCCAACACAAACTCAAATACATTTAAAGTTTTAAGTGCTTATCAAAAACCAGAAAAACCAACCGTTTTTGTTGGTTGTGCAAAATGGAATCGTGCAGATTTAAAAGGGTTTTACCCAAGAGGAACCAAAGACGAGTTAGTATATTATTCAAATCAGTTTAATGCTATCGAATTGAACGCCACTTTTTATAGAAATTTCCCTGCGCAACAATTTGAAAAATGGCACGCTAAAACTCCTGCTAATTTTAAATTTTTCCCAAAACTAGGGCAGGAAATTAGTCATTGGAAACGCTTGAATGGAGTAGCAGAAATTACCAATTCTTATATTGATCATTTTAGCAACCTGCAAGAAAAATTAGGAACTATATTTTTACAGTTACACACTAATTTTGGGACTAAGAATTTTAATTTGCTTCAAAATTTTATCGAAAGTTGGCCTAAAAATCTTCCTTTGGCTGTAGAAGTACGGCACAAAGATTGGTTTTCTGATGCATTGATTGCAAATGATTTTTGTTTATTACTAGAAGAAAATAACATTGCAAATGTTTTGGTAGATACTGCTGGTAGAAGAGATATGCTGCACATGAGATTGACCAATAATGAAGCTTTTATTAGGTATGTTGGCGCAAATCACCCGACAGATTATGATAGGTTAGATGATTGGATTTTAAAGCTAAAAGATTGGACAGATGCTGGTTTACAAAACATTAATTTCTTTATTCATCAGAATTTAGAAGAAGCATCACCTTTATTAGCTGCCTATTTTATTAAAAATCTAAATGCTGAGTTTGGTTTAGATTTGAAAATTCCGAATGAAAAAGAGGCAGATTCTTCTAACGGACAAATGAGTTTGTTGTAATTTTTTCTTGACTTAAAAATTTAAGAAAGAGAAAGCGACATCATAATTTCTATGATGCCGCTTTAAATGTTTTCACAACGGAATAATCCTTATTGTGAATTGATTTCAAATTGTTCTACAAATATATATTAAATAAAATAAACTTTTTTACGGGTTTCCATAATCTTTAACTATTCTTTTATTTTATATTTAGAAAATATAATAAATTATTGAATATGAAAAAGATTTTAGGTTTAGATTTAGGAACTACATCAATTGGTTGGGCTATAGTTAATGAAGCTGAAACTACAAATGAAAACTCAGAAATTATAAAATTAGGTGTTCGTGTGAATCCGCTAACTGTAGATGAACAAACTAATTTTGAGAAGGGAAGACCTATTACTACAAATGCAGATAGAACTTTAAAAAGAGGTGCAAGGAGAAATTTACAACGTTTTAAACTTCGTAGAGAAAACCTTATTGAGATTTTAACGAAATCTAAAATAATTTCAAAAAATACAGCTTTAACAGAAGTTGGAGAATCTACAACGCATCAAACTTTAAGTTTGCGTGCAAAATCGGCTTCAGAAAAAATTGAAATAGAAGAATTTGCTCGCGTTTTATTAGCTATAAATAAAAAACGAGGCTATAAAAGTAGTAGAAAAGCTAAAAATGAAGAAGAAGGTACTTTAATTGATGGAATGGCGATTGCTAAAGAATTGTATGACAATAATCTTACAGTTGGACAATATATCTATAATTTATTAGAAAAAGGAAAGAAATTTATTCCTGATTTTTATAGGTCTGATTTAAAAATAGAATTTGACAAAGTTTGGAATTTTCAAAAGCAGTTTTATTCAGATATTTTAGATGATGAATTGTATCAGAAGTTAGAAGATCAAGGACAGCAAAACTCTAGAAAACGTTTTTTAGCTATCAAAGGAATTTATACCGCTGAAAATAAAGGCAAAAGAGATAAAACAAAAAAACAACATTATAAATGGAGAAGTGAAGCAATTTCTAAACAACTAAAGATTGAAGAAGTTGCTTATGTTTTGGTTGAAATTAACAACAACCTAAATAATTCTAGTGGTTATTTAGGTGCAATTAGTGATAGAAGTAAAGAACTATACTTTAATAACGAAACTGTTGGGCAGAATTTATACAGTCAAATAAAAGAAAACAAACATACTTCTTTAAGAAATCAAGTTTTTTATAGACAAGATTATTTAGATGAATTTGAGAAAATTTGGGAAACACAAGCAGAATTTCATCAAGAATTAACATCAGAATTGAAAGAAGAAATTCGTGATATAGTTATCTTTTATCAACGTAAGCTAAAATCTCAAAAACATTTAATATCTAATTGTCAGTTTGAGAAATACCATAAAGCAGTGCCTAAGTCTTCTCTTCTTTTTCAAGAATCTAAAATATGGGCTATTTTAAATATTCTAGAATTTGAGAACAAGGAAACAAAAGAAAAACAAATTTTAGGAGACGAAATTAGGCAAGAATTATTTGATGAATTAAATATCTCTAAAAAATTATCTGAAAAAGAGCTGTTAAAATTTGTGGGTTTGAGTAATAAAGTATGGAAATCTAATTTTCCTGAAGGTATTGAAGGCAATAAAACAAATGAAAAACTGTATGAAGTATATCATAAAATAGCAGAGAATGAAGGTTATGGAGAAAATTGGGATAAAAAAACAGCTTCCGAAATTAAAGAGGAATTAAAAGCAGTTTTCTCATCAATTGGAGTACAATCAGAGATTCTATATTTTGACACTAATTTAGATGGAAATGATTTTGACAAACAAAAGAGTTATCAATTTTGGCATTTATTATATTCTGCTCAAGATGATGATAAAATTTCTCAAGAAGATAAAATTATATACGGCAATTCTAATGTTTCATTAAAAAAGAAACTTCATTTTAAATATGGTTTTCAACCAGTGTATGCTAATATGTTAGCAAATGTTTCTTTGCAACAAGATTATGGAGGCTTGTCTGCAAGAGCAATAAAAAAAATAATACCTTTTTTGGCTGAAGGACACAACTATCCTGAAGCTTGTAAATTAGCGAAATACAATCATTCTAATTCATTAACAAGGGAAGAACAGGGAAATAGAATTTTAAAAGATAAATTAGAATTATTACAAAAAAACAGTTTACGGAATCCTGTTGTAGAAAAAATTCTAAATCAAATGATAAATGTCATCAATCAAATTGTTGATGAATATGGAAAACCTGATGAAATTAGAATAGAACTGGCTCGAGAGTTGAAAAAATCAGCAAAAGAAAGAGCAAGTGCAACTGAATATATTAATAAAGCTACTTTAGATAATGAGAAAGTTAGAACAATTTTAAAAACAGAATTTAAGATTAAAAACCCTACAAGGAATGATGTTGTTCGTTATAAGTTATATAAAGAGCTAGAAAATAATGGTTATAGAACTTTATTTACTGACACATATATTCCTGCAGAAAAACTATTTTCAAAAGAAATAGATATTGAGCATATAATCCCGAAAGCAAAGTTATTTGATGATTCTTTTTCAAACAAAACGCTAGCTTTTAGAAATGTAAATTTAGCAAAAGCAGATTCTTTAGCAATAGATTTCATTTCTAATACATATAATTCAGGTTTAGAAGACTACAAACAACGTGTTGAAAGTCTATATAAATCTGGAAGTATAAAAACAGGGAAATATAAAAAATTATTACTTTCAGAAAAAGATTTACCTGATGGATTTATAGATAGAGATTTAAGGAATAGCCAATATATTGCAAAAAAAGCAAAACAACTTTTAGAAGAAGTATTTAGAAAAGTAACTCCAACAATAGGAAACATTACTGACAAATTAAGAGAGGATTGGGACCTAATAAATGTAATGAAAGAATTAAACCTTCCAAAATATAAAGCACTAGGTTTAACAAAATGGGAAGAACGTAAATACGATAAAAAAGTTGAACAAATTATTGATTGGACAAAAAGAAACGACCACAGACATCATGCAATGGATGCTTTGACAGTCGCTTTTACAAAGATTAGTCATATTCAATATTTGAATAATTTAGCAGCAATAAACAGTAGTTTTAAAGATAAAAAGAACCTTGATAAAAGTTATTTACTCGGAATTAAAGAAAAAGTAACAAAAATATATAAAGACAAGAAAGGAAGAAGAAAAAGAAAATTTACACCACCTTCAGAAAATTTTAGAGCTGAAGCTAAAGAACATATAGAAAATATTTTAATTTCCTTTAAAGCAAAAAATAAAGTAGTCACCAAAAACAAGAATAAAACAAAAATAGGAGGAAAGGATAACTATTTAATTAAGCAACAGTTGACACCAAGAGGTCAATTACATAAAGAAACTATTTATGGTAGAATAAAAGAAGATATAATAAAAGTTGAAAAAGTAAATGCAAAATTTACAAGAGAAAAAATACTTGAAGTAACAAGACCAGCATATAGAGAAGCTCTTTTAAAACGTTTAGAGGAGTTTAATGATGATGCTAAAAAAGCTTTTTCGGGTAATAATACATTGTTAAAAAATCCTCTCTACACAGATTCTGATAAATTAGTACCAGAACAAGTAAAAACAAAAACTCAAAATTATATTTACACGATTAGAAAAGAAGTTAATCCTGATAATTTCAGTAATCTAAAATCACTTCAAAAAGTAATTGATGTTGGTGTAAGAAGAATTTTAGAGAAAAGATTAGAAGATTTTAAAGGTAAAGCAAAAGAAGCTTTTTCCGATTTAGATAAAAAACCTATTTGGCTAAATAGAGAAAAAGGAATATCAATCAAAAGAGTTTTAATTAGTGGAATTAAAAATGCAGAAAACTTACACGTTAAAAAAGACCATTTTGGGAATGATATTTTAGATGAAAAAGGTAAAGAACAAAAAAGTGATTTTGTTAGCACTGGAAACAATCATCATGTTGCAATTTATAAAGATAAAAATGATAAGCTTCAAGAAAAAGTTGTTTCTTTTTATGAGGCTGTGGCAAGAGTAAATGCTAATTTAACAATTATAGATAAAGAATATAATTCTAATATTGGTTGGCTGTTTTTATTTACTATGAAACAGAATGAAATGTTTCTTTTTCCTTCAAAAGAATTTAATCCGTTAGAAACGGATTTACTAAATGAAAATAATAATAATTTAATAAGTAAACATTTGTTTCGTGTTCAAAAAATAGCAACTAAAAACTATATGTTTAGTCATCATTTAGAGACTCAAGTTGTTGGTAGTGAGTCTTTGAAGAATAAAAAACAACTTTCGGAAGTTACTTACCGCTCAGTTAGAAGTACAGAGCCTTTAAGAAATATTATTAAAATTAGAATAAACCATATTGGTAAAATAGTTCATGTAGGAGAATATTAAAAAAGGACGCTATGATAAAAAGAACCATTTATATTGGAAATCCATCCTATTTAAAATTAAAGCAAAAGCAACTCGTAGTACAAGAACCAGAAACCAAAGAAATTAAAGGAACAGTGCCCATAGAAGATATTGCTTTGCTAATGTTAGATCATTACCAAATAACAATTTCTAATCAACTTTTAATTAAATTACAAGGAAATAATGTGGCTGTAGTTAGTTGCGATGAACATCATTTGCCTTTTGGTATGATGTTGCCATTGTATGGTCATTCAGAATATTCTGAGAGGATTAAATATCAATTAGCAGCATCAGAACCTTTGAAAAAACAACTTTGGAAACAAACCGTTGAACAAAAAAAAGAAAATCAAAAAGCATTATTAAATTTAAATAACAAAGTTTCAGAACCTTTAGCCGAATATAAATTAAACGTAAAAAGCGGAGATACTTCCAATAGGGAAGGAATGGCAGCTCAATTTTATTGGAAACACTTGTTTGAAAATTTTTCTAGAGAACGTTTTGGGTCGGAACCAAATAATTTACTGAATTTTGGATATGCTGTTTTAAGGAGTATTGTTGCTAGAGCTTTGGTAAGTAGTGGATTGTTACCCGTTTTAGGGATTTTTCATAGAAATAAATACAATGCGTATTGTTTGGCAGATGATATTATGGAACCTTACAGGCCTTTTGTAGACAAATTAGTTTATAATTATGTGATGCGTAACTATAATCATGAGTTGAATAAAGAGGCAAAAGCACATATATTAACAATTGCCACGCAAGATGTTTTTATTGACGGACTTATTAGACCTTTATTTGTTGCTGTTACCACAACAACATCAAGTTTGTACAAATGCTTTACAGGAGAGTTGAGGCACATAAAATACCCTGAATTAGATTAAATGTCAGCTAACAGATATAGCGCTTATAGAATTATGTGGGTTTTAGTATTTTTTGATTTACCAACAGAAACTAAGAAAGAACGAAAAGCTGCAGGTCTCTTTCGTAAAAAATTAATAGATGATGGTTATACAATGTTTCAATTTTCTATCTATTTGAGACATTGCCCGAGCAGAGAAAATGCGAAAGTACATACCAAAAGAGTGAAAATGAGTTTACCAAAACATGGTAAAGTCTGTATTTTAGAAATTACAGATAAGCAATTTGGCAATATGGAATTGTTTCATGGAATAAAAGAAATGGACTTACCGCAACCTACACAGCAATTGCAATTATTTTAAAGTAGGATTTAAAAAGTATTGGTAAAATAAATTTATTCACTTCAAAAAATAGGTTTTTCTAATTCAAAAAAGGAATCCCAAAGTATTGATTTTACTCAACATTTTGGGATTGACCTTGTGATTGCTCACGTAAAAATACAATTTGAAATCAATTCACAACACAGATGCAGAAGGAATCGTTAGATTGGTACTTGTGATTGCTCACGTAAAAATACAATTTGAAATCAATTCACAACGATCAACAGGTAATCAAACTGCAAAGTTAACTTGTGATTGCTCACGTAAAAATACAATTTGAAATCAATTCACAACGATATGGAACTCCATATTCTACTCAATTCACTTGTGATTGCTCACGTAAAAATACAATTTGAAATCAATTCACAACTTAGTTAGACTTATGCATTTTGAGTCTGCACTTGTGATTGCTCACGTAAAAATACAATTTGAAATCAATTCACAACATAGAAGTATTCATTAAAAATAATAGAATTCTTGTGATTGCTCACGTAAAAATACAATTTGAAATCAATTCACAACTATTAGAAACAATGGACGTAGTTGACGCTTCTTGTGATTGCTCACGTAAAAATACAATTTGAAATCAATTCACAACGCAACACTGCAAGCAGAAGCTAGGATTAAACTTGTGATTGCTCACGTAAAAATACAATTTGAAATCAATTCACAACAAAAGAGTAAAAACACTTGAATCTTTAGAACTTGTGATTGCTCACGTAAAAATACAATTTGAAATCAATTCACAACCCCTGATGCAAGCATTCGAATTTATCAGGACTTGTGATTGCTCACGTAAAAATACAATTTGAAATCAATTCACAACATCTCTAAGCTTAATTGTTTCTTTTATTTCCTTGTGATTGCTCACGTAAAAATACAATTTGAAATCAATTCACAACGCAATATGCATGAAGGTGACGATGAAGAAGCTTGTGATTGCTCACGTAAAAATACAATTTGAAATCAATTCACAACGATCAACAGGTAATCAAACTGCAAAGTTAACTTGTGATTGCTCACGTAAAAATACAATTTGAAATCAATTCACAACAAGATGGATTCTGGGCGAGATGTGCTCACACTTGTGATTGCTCACGTAAAAATACAATTTGAAATCAATTCACAACGGTAAATCTATAAATCTTGGAGTATCTCCACTTGTGATTGCTCACGTAAAAATACAATTTGAAATCAATTCACAACGTAGCGGGTAAGTATTTGTTATCTCATAATCTTGTGATTGCTCACGTAAAAATACAATTTGAAATCAATTCACAACATATGACCCCTGGCATTACCATCACCTTTACTTGTGATTGCTCACGTAAAAATACAATTTGAAATCAATTCACAACGGCGGAACGTTGGGCTCGTTTTGGTGTTGACTTGTGATTGCTCACGTAAAAATACAATTTGAAATCAATTCACAACAAAGGAGCAGGAGAAGATGCCGGTGGTTTTCTTGTGATTGCTCACGTAAAAATACAATTTGAAATCAATTCACAACACCAATGCCAGAACTGCTCAAAAAGCATTTCTTGTGATTGCTCACGTAAAAATACAATTTGAAATCAATTCACAACAAGTTTAAAGGAATATATATTCCATCTTTCTTGTGATTGCTCACGTAAAAATACAATTTGAAATCAATTCACAACATGGGAGATAAAAGGAGTTGAAAATCGTTCCTTGTGATTGCTCACGTAAAAATACAATTTGAAATCAATTCACAACGTTTTTTTGTTTGTAGCAACACCTTTAGTTCTTGTGATTGCTCACGTAAAAATACAATTTGAAATCAATTCACAACTATCCCTGCATCTTTAGATATTAACCCTATCTTGTGATTGCTCACGTAAAAATACAATTTGAAATCAATTCACAACTTATTAGAGTTAATGATAAAAAATTAACAGCTTGTGATTGCTCACGTAAAAATACAATTTGAAATCAATTCACAACGGTACGAACCAAAAGTAAACAAGGACATAACTTGTGATTGCTCACGTAAAAATACAATTTGAAATCAATTCACAACGGAATATTTTCACTTTGCGTCTACTTTAAACTTGTGATTGCTCACGTAAAAATACAATTTGAAATCAATTCACAACTGTTATATTGTTAAGTTGCTATAATGTCAGCTTGTGATTGCTCACGTAAAAATACAATTTGAAATCAATTCACAACAGTTTGAAGAAATACCAAAATATTTATATGCTTGTGATTGCTCACGTAAAAATACAATTTGAAATCAATTCACAACAAATACTTGTCAACCCCTTGAGGAGATGTCCTTGTGATTGCTCACGTAAAAATACAATTTGAAATCAATTCACAACACCTATAAAATAACTATCCATTGAAGATAACTTGTGATTGCTCACGTAAAAATACAATTTGAAATCAATTCACAACGACAACCGCAGAAATGCAAGACGTAATAGCCTTGTGATTGCTCACGTAAAAATACAATTTGAAATCAATTCACAACGTATATACCACCATTTAAAACTTTCCATTTCTTGTGATTGCTCACGTAAAAATACAATTTGAAATCAATTCACAACAATGAGTTATTTTCTTTAAACAGTGTTGTTCTTGTGATTGCTCACGTAAAAATACAATTTGAAATCAATTCACAACAATACGTCTTTATTTAAAGAAGATTCAGAACTTGTGATTGCTCACGTAAAAATACAATTTGAAATCAATTCACAACAATCTTCTACCTGTAAATTCAAAAGAAAAACTTGTGATTGCTCACGTAAAAATACAATTTGAAATCAATTCACAACAGATTTAACAGAAACCCAATTGTTTTTAAACTTGTGATTGCTCACGTAAAAATACAATTTGAAATCAATTCACAACTCTTTGAAGTATAATTAAAAACAAATATTACTTGTGATTGCTCACGTAAAAATACAATTTGAAATCAATTCACAACTATTTAAAGGCTTACCAGTAGCGTCTGTAACTTGTGATTGCTCACGTAAAAATACAATTTGAAATCAATTCACAACTACGATGAAGTTCATAAGAGTAATATGTCTCTTGTGATTGCTCACGTAAAAATACAATTTGAAATCAATTCACAACTCTACTGTTGTTGATGTTAATGGTGTTAAACTTGTGATTGCTCACGTAAAAATACAATTTGAAATCAATTCACAACCCATTTCGCTGCTTCTGTTTTACCCGAAACCTTGTGATTGCTCACGTAAAAATACAATTTGAAATCAATTCACAACTAACGCAATTCTAACAAATTTTTTAATGCACTTGTGATTGCTCACGTAAAAATACAATTTGAAATCAATTCACAACAAATTCATCATCTCCAGAAGAAACAATTGTCTTGTGATTGCTCACGTAAAAATACAATTTGAAATCAATTCACAACTTATGTAGGGTTATTACTTTCTGCATCTTTCTTGTGATTGCTCACGTAAAAATACAATTTGAAATCAATTTTTAATTGAAACCACAAGAATATCTTATTCTTCTTAATATTTAGTTAAATCAGAATACATATTATTACCAGCAGGAGTCGCTAATTTAGAATTGAAAACTTCTTCTGTTTTTACAAAATTGTCTTTTTTAGAAAATGTTTTAGATCCTGTAGAAATATACTTTAGAGTTCTATCTAGCAAAGGATCTGAACGTTCTCCCAAAACACCTAAATTACCAATATTTTCAGCTAAGTTAATTCCTGTGAAGTTTGTTCCAGGAATAATTCCGTTTGGGTAATTTTTATCATCTTTATTTTTAATTTCTAAGACCAGTGGTTGCATTGCATAGGTATGTTTAGAGTTTAAATTTGCTCCGTTTCTTTGTAAATTGTCTGAATCATATAAGGTAACAGAACCAACTTGTTTACCAACAGTTGTGGTACCAATTACTTTTACTTCTATATGTGCATCTAGAGCATTAATAACCAATTCAGATGCTGAAGCAGAACTTCCTGTAACGATAAAATAGACTCTTTGTAAATTTAAACTATTAATAGCTTCATCTACAACCACGTTATTATTACGATCTGTTTTTCTAATTCTTGTAGGAAAATTATTGATAAAGTTATCTGCAGGAAAAGCATTTGTATATTTTTTGTTCCAAATTTCTTTAGAATATATTTCATCTGAAAACTGCCCCGTTACCATGCTTCCTAAAAAACCTGCGGTATTTGTAGAGCCACCTCCGTTGTATCGTAAATCGATAATTAAATCGTCTACAGCTGCTGACTTAAAAGTATTAAAAACGGCATTTAAATCTTGGTCATAAGAACTTGCAAATTGATTGTACATTAAATAACCTATTTTCTTTGTACCATCTTCAATTACTCTAGAATCTGCAATTGGATTTTCTTGAATTTCTGTTTTGTCTAAAGAAACTGTTGTATTATTTGCAGTCGGGTTTCCAAAATTATAATCTGCTAGTCCTATTGAAAAAGAAGTCGCGTTACTAAATAATAAAGTTCTATAATTAGAATCTGTAAGTTGTGTTCCGTTTACAGAATTAAAGTACATTCCTCGTGTAATACCTAGTGTTGCTGCGCTAGAATTAGGTATTACATAGCGTACATAACCATAAATATTAGTATTACTTTTTGTATATCTTACCAAGCCAAACTCCATTCCAGTGCTTAAATTGATTCCTTGAAAAGAATTTTCTAAAGCTACATAATCATCAACAATCCAAGAAAAACGATCTATTGTACCTGGCTGATTTAATAAACTGTTAAAAGTATCATCTGGCGTTTCATTTCTTCTAAAAAAAGTATAAATTTCTTCTAAATTACTAAATCTATTATCAGCTAAATTGGGTACATCTTCTTGCCATAAATAATAAAGATTGAGACCTTTCCATATAAAATCATTAATTTCATCACCTGTAGTAACTTCAAATTCTTCACTTAGACCATCTTCTTCTTTAGCACAAGAAACTGTTAAAAATAAGATTGAAAGTAAACTTGCTAAAATATATTTCTTCATATTAATTAGTGTTAGGTAAATCTTGTTTTATAAATACGCCTTTATCAATTTCTCTTTGAGAATCGATAGAATTGTATAAGAATGTTAAATTATTAGAGTTACATACAACATTTGTACCAGTATTTCCTGTAGAAACATATTCTAAAACTCGATCTAAAATAGGTTCTGAGCGTGTTCCTAATTCTCCTAAATTTATAATATCTTCATTAGCACAAAGTGTAATGTTTGGTGTAAATCCGTTTTTATAGGTTTGGTCGTCTTTATTTAAGAAACTTAACACAACTGGCTGTAAAGCTACTGTATGTGTTTCATTTCTTAAAGGAAAATCATAATCTTCAGAATTATATAGAGTAATCGCTCCCGTATTATTACCAGCAGTTTCTGTACCAATAATATGTACGTTTATATGCGGATTTAAACTGTTAATGAATAATTCGATAGCAGAAGAGCCAGAAAAATGTTCTCCATTTAAAATAATATAAAGATCTGTTACTTCTAAACTATTAAATGCTGTTGTGGAATTTAATTTAGCAGGAAACTTAGTTAATAAAGAGTCTGGTTGATTTGCTTCAAACCAAGTTTGTGCTTTCGAATTCCACTGTTCTTTTATAAAAACTTTGTTTGCAAATTGCCCAGTAATCATGGTTGCTAAGTTGGTGATGTTTTTAGCAAAACTACCGCCAGAAATATTATAACGTAAATCTAAAACAAGTTTGTTAGTAGCTTGATTTTTAAAGTTTAAAAAGGTGTTATTTAGATCGTTTATTGAATTTTTAGAAAAGCCATTATTATACATTAAATAACCAATATTATCTGTGCCAATGGTAAAGTTTTTTTCTAAAAATACCGTATCATAGTCGTAATTTTGTTTTTGTAAAGCAATAATATTACCATTTGGAGTTACTGTTACTCCATCAAAATTTACCATTGTTAGATTAAAAGTGTCTGCACCATTTATTAATAAACTTTCAAAATTTGTTTGTGTTAATTGAATACCATCCACAGCATTAAAAAATTCACCACGAAGTATATTTTTTGTTGCCGCATCAGAACTTGGTAAAGTATGAGTTACATAACCGATTACATTTTCGGTATTATTAGGTTCTTCAATAATGCCAAACTCCATTCCATTTAAAAAACCACTTCTAGGTATTTCGATATTTAAGTCTGAATAATTTTCTAATAAAGACGATTTTGCATCCGCAGTAATTAATAAGCTAGAAAATAAAGTATTATAATCTGTAAAACCACTTAGATATGCGTTTAACTCTTGATCTGAACTAAAACGTCTGTCAGATAAATCTGCAATTTCATCTTGGTGCAAGTAGTATGCGTTTAATCCTTTCCAAACAAAATCTTGTACAACCAAATTTTCTGGTAATTGGTATTCTTTAGAGCATTGCGTAAAAAAAATAGTAATTATTAATAAATAAGTAGCTTTTAAAAGGTTTTTCATTTAAAAAGAATATAAATTGTTTCGTAAATCTAACGCAATATAAATAGAATTAGTATTATTTTTAAATTCTTGTGTAACAAATTAAATTGTAACTCGTCGTAAAGATGTAAACCCGATAATATATAGGTTATAATTAAGAGGTTTACAATTAATCAACCAAACCTAAATGAACCAGTCAGACTTTTTAAAAGTTGTTTTACCATTTAAAGATAAGGTCTTTAGATTAGCAAAAAGATTATTAGTTTCTACAGAGGAAGCTGAAGATGCTACTCAAGAACTGATTTTTAAATTGTGGAGAAGCAAAGAAAAAATTGCTGATTATAAAAATGTGGAAGCATTTGCAATGACAATGACTAAAAATTATTGTTATGACAGATTAAAATCGAAGCAAGCAAGTAATTTAACATTAGTACACAGTAATTATCAAGAAAAAGAAACGTCTTTAGACAAGAAGCTTGAATATCGAGACAGTGTAAACCAAGTACACCAATTGATTGAAAAGCTGCCAGAGCAACAAAAAATTATTATTCAATTAAGAGATATTGAACAATATGATTTTGAAGAAATCTGTAAAATGGTAGATATGAAACCAACAGCAGTAAGAGTTGCATTATCTAGAGCAAGAAAAACAATAAGAGAAGAATTAACTAAAAAACACAACTATGGAGTTAGCTAACATAGAAAAATTAGTAGAAAAATATTTAAACGCAGAAACTTCTTTGCAAGAAGAAACAACCTTGAAAAACTATTTCACAGAAGGTAATGTTGCACCACATTTGCAAGAATATGAAAGTATGTTTAATTATTTTACTATTGCTAAAGATGAAACGTTTACAAAAACCTTAAAGTTAGAACCTAAGAAATCTAAAAAGAGAAACTTTAAATGGTTGTCTGTAGCAGCATCGGTAGTGTTGTTGTTAAGCGTATTTGTTGGTAAACAGCAATATGATAAAAATCAACAAAGAAAAGAAGCGCAAAGAATTTATGCGCAAGTAAGTAAAGGCTTAGAATTGTTGTCTAAAAACTTAAAAAAAGGAGAACTGGCTGTAGCCACTTTATATACTTATGAAAACACAGTAAATAAGATATTAAAATAAAACCAAGTAAAAAATAGTAAAACCAAGTAAACAAAGAAATTATGAAAAAAATAATCCTATTAATAGCGTTTATTGTTGCTCCGATGGTAACTAGCGCACAGTCTTTATTCGATTCTTTAGAAGATTTAGATGGCGTAGATATGGTAGTTGTTACCAAAGATGCCTTCGAATTATTATCTAAATTTAGTCCAGAAAAATTTAAAGATAGCGAAGAAATGAAAGTCTTTGAAATGGTAAAAGATTTAAAAGAATTTAAAATGTTTTCTACGGAAGACAAAGCAATAGCAGACAAAATGGAGACCATGGTAAGTTCTTCTATAAAAAAACAAAACTTAACACAATTAATGCGAATTAAAGAAGATGATACGCGTGTTAAGATCTATGTAAAATCTACAAAAAACAAAGATTTTGTAAGTGAAGTTTTAATGTTTATCAAAGGAATTGATAAAAGAACAAACGGAATGTCTGAAGCTATGATTGTTTCTTTAACAGGGAATATCGACATTAATAAAATGTCTGATTTAGCAGATACTTTTACCAAAAAATAATAAGTATAACGTGTAAAGTCAGGCTTTTAAAAACCTGACTTTACTTTTTTAAAACCATTCAAATGAAAAATATAACCAAAATACTTTCGATATTAACTTTAGTTTTAATGATAACTTCGTGTAAAAACGAAAAATCATTACAAAGCTATTTAGTAGATACCAGTGGTAAAGAAGGTTTTTATACGGGCGATTTGCCAGTAAGTTCTGTACTTTCTGCAAAAGCAGATGTTTCTGAAGAAGTAAAGAAAACCATTAAAAGTATTAAGAAAATAAATGTCGCTTTTTTACCTAAAACAGCAGAAAACACAGCTGTTTATGAATTAGAAAAAGCGAAACTTAAAAATATTTTTGCAGACAACAATACCTACAAGAGTTTAATGTCTATGAAAGCAAAAGGAATGAATGTAAAAGTTTTTTATTCTGGAGATACAGACGCTATAGATGAAGTTATTGCTTTTGGATATGGAGATGAAGCAGGAGTAGGAGTTGCAAGGTTATTAGGAGAAAACATGAATCCTGCACAAATAATACAAATGTTAAATAATGTAGATGTTGATGGAGATAGTGCTTCTTTAAAGCAGTTATCTAAAATGTTTAACAAGTAGTAATACATTCATTTTTTCACCTATAAGAAGCCTCAACTCTAAAAGAAATTGAGGCTTTTTTTATTAAAATTATCTTATTTTAATAAAAACAATACCCATAAAACTGCCACTAAATACTGTTAACTATTTTTAACTGCTCATTAACACGTTCTATCTTCATATTTAGTATTTTTGAAGTCAGAAGAAAATATTACTTATGAAGATTAAATATTGGTTCCTAATTATTTTTATCGCAATTACCTCCATTGGTTTTTCTCAAAACAACTCAATTTATAAAGCTGAAAGAGAAAAAACATACAATTTAATTCACACAAAATTAAAAGTTGATTTCAATTTTGTAGAAAAACAATTAAATGGAGAGGCTTGGGTTACTGCAAAGCCTCATTTTTACGCAAGCAATCAGTTTGTTTTAGATGCAAAAGCAATGTTGATTCATGAAGTTTCGTTGAATGGCAAAAAATTAGACTATGATTATGACGATTATGAAATTACAGTAAAACTTCCGAAGAAATATACCAAAGAAGAAGAATTTACCATTTATATAAAATACACAGCAAGACCCGAAAAAGTAAAAGAGAAGGGGAGTGCTGCAATTACTGCAGCAAAAGGTTTGTACTTTATAAACGCAGATGGCACAGATAAAAATAAGCCGACACAAATATGGACGCAAGGAGAAACCGAAGGAAGTAGCTGTTGGTTTCCTACAATTGATGCTCCGAACCAGAAAACAACGCAAGAAATTTACATTACTGTTCCTAATAAATATATAACACTTTCTAATGGAGAATTAATTAGTCAGACTAAAAACGGAGGAAACAGAACAGATTACTGGAAAATGGATCTAAAACACGCACCTTATTTATTCTTTTTAGGAGTTGGTGAGTTTGAAATTATAAAAGACAAATATAAAAACATTGATGTAGATTATTATGTAGAAAAGGAATATGCAAAATATGCCAAAGATATTTTTGGAAACACACCAGAAATGATGCAGTTTTTCTCAGAGAAGTTAGGGGTAGCATTCCCTTGGAATAAATATAGTCAGATTGTAGTAAGAGACTATGTTTCTGGTGCAATGGAAAATACGACAGCCGTGGTTCATGGAGAACAAGCCTACCAAACAAAAGGGCAATTAATTGATGGAAACAAACATGAAAACACGATTGCCCATGAACTTTTTCATCATTGGTTTGGAGATTTAGTAACTTCAGAAAGTTGGTCTAATCTTACTTTAAATGAGTCTTTCGCAAACTACAGCGAATATTTATGGCAAGAATATAAATACGGACAAGAAGCAGCTGAAATGCACATGTTTGGAAATAAAAAACTTTATTTAGACGGACAAGAAGCTGACAAAAAGTTGGTCCGTTTTAATTACCTAGACAAAGAAGACATGTTCGATTTAGTGAGCTATAATAAAGGAGGCGCTATTTTACACATGTTGCGGAGTTATGTAGGCGATGAAGCTTTTTTTACAAGTCTAAAAATGTATCTAAATGAATACAAATACCAAGCTGCAGAAGCACATCAATTGCGTTTGGTTTTTGAAAAAGTAACAGGCAAAGATTTAAACTGGTTTTTCAATCAGTGGTACTTTGGCGCAAATCATCCAAAATTAGATGTTTCTTACGATTATAATAAATTAAGAAAAACGGTAACTGTAAATATTCAACAATTACAAGCACAAAATTTTCAGTTTCCTTTAACTTTAGATATTTTTGAAGGAAATAAACGAAGGAGAGAAACTGTATTTATCGAAAATAATGATGCTTCTTTTACGTTTGATTTTAAAACTCAGCCTACATTAATTCAAATAAATGCAGACGGCGTTTTATTGTGTGAAATCAATGAAAACAAAGTCTTAAGCGATTATATTTTTCAATTGAAAAATGCCCAAAACTATGCACATAGAAGAGAGGCTTTGTTAGAAGTTTCAAAAAAACAAGATGATAAAGATGCTTTTAACGCAGTTGTAAGTGCTTTAGATGATTCTTCGCATGAAATTAGAATTTTAGCACTTGAAAAGATCGATTTAATTAATAAATTTTCTAAGAAAGATGCCATTCAAAAAATAATGCAAGTAGCAAATTTAGATAAGAAAACATTGGTACAAGCTGCTGCAATTGAAACTTTAGGTAAATTAACAGACCCAGAATTAAAACAAATATTTCTAAAAGGTTTAAAAAGTGAATCCTATGCTGTTTTAGGAAAGTCTTTAGTTGCAATGTATTATATAGACAAAGATTTGGCCTTGAAAAATTCAAAAGAACTACCAGACGAAGTAAGAAAAATTTTAGCTACACCATTAACTAAGATTTTTATAGAATCTAATGACGAAACAGAACTGCCTTTTATTGCTAAAAGTGTAGTTTCAGGAATGTTTTTAGCCGGAGATGATACTACAAAAGTATTGTATGAAAAAGCTTTTAAAATGATTTCTAAGAGTAATAACATAGAAGCTATTCAGAATTTGGTTCTAGACATGGTTGCGAAAGGAAATCAGTACAAAAAATTTAGTTTCGATAAAGTGGTTATCAACTTAATGAGAACAATGATTAAAGACCAAGAAAAAAGTACAAATTCGAATAAAGAAAGAAACATTGCTATTGTAAAAGAAGGAATGATGGGGGTATTGTAGTTTCTTTTTCGAGGTGTTTAACGTTTGTTTTACAGGTAATTAAAAGTAAAGAAAATACTGACTATTTCTAAATTGTCAAAAGAAAAAGAATGACGAATAAAGAGCATAGAATACATATAATTGGTGCTGGTGTTAGCGGACTTGTAGCTGCTAGAGTTTTAGAAAATAATGGGTTTTCATCAGTTATTATAGAAGCTACAGATACTGTTGGGGGAAGAGTGAAAACCGATATTGTTAACGGATTTCAATTAGATCATGGCTTTCAGGTTTTATTAACAGCTTATCCTGCAGCTCAAAAATACCTCGATTTTAAATCGTTAGAATTGCAACGTTTTTTACCAGGAGCTTCAATTTTTAAAAACAAGGAACAAAAAATAATTGGGGACCCTTTAAGAGATCCCTCTTTGTTGTTTTCTACACTATTTTCTGGAATTGGAAACTTTTCCGACAAGCTTAAAATATTAAAACTGAATAGTTACTTAAAGAAAAAAGAGATTGCAGCCATTTTTGCTGATAAGGAACAATCTACACGTTCATATTTAAAAGGTTATGGTTTTTCAGATGAAATGATTGTAGACTTTTTCAAACCTTTTTTTAGTGGTATTTTTCTAGAATCAGAATTAGAAACATCGAGTAGAATGTTTGAGTTTGTTTATAAAATGTTTGGTGAAGGAGATGCTGCCATTCCGAAAGCAGGAATTCAGGCAATTCCTAATCAGTTGCAACAAAACTTAAAAAATACAACTTTTCTATTTAATACAAAAGTTGCAGATATAAAAGACGGAATAATAACGCTTAATAATGGAGAAAAATTAGAAAGTCATTTTTCTATAGTTACCGCAGATGCAAGTAATTTAATATCAAACTTAAAAAATCAAGCTACTAATTGGAAATCTTGCGACACGTTGTATTTCGAAACAGAAAAAAGAGTCATTCAAAAGAAGTTGATTGGTCTTATTCCTAAAGAAAATACACTAATAAATAATATTTTTTACCACACAAGCTTAAAAACGGTTACCAAAACGGAAAAAGAATTATTGTCTGTAACCGTTATAAATTCTAAAAACCTTTCTGAAGAAAAACTTGTAGCAGAAGTAAAAAAAGAGCTACAGGAATATTGCAATATTGATTCTTGTACGTTTATAAAACGGTATAAAATACCAATGGCATTGCCAAAACTTAATCATTTGCAATATGAAATGTTGCCATCTGAAACTCGTTTAACAACCAATGTGTTTTTAGCAGGAGATGCTCAGTTAAATGGTTCTTTAAACGCTGCTATGATTTCTGGTGAAAGAGCTGCACTTGGTGTTATCGAAACAATATCGAATACTATTTCTTAAAATAAAAGTACCTATGTTAATAAAGAGCAGAATATTTTAAAAGAAGCAATGATGATATTATTACAAGATTTTAATAATATCATCAATTATGATTGAATTAATTATTATACCATAATCAAATTAATTTCTTAGTTTTGAGACTTTCTGCAACAGAAGCTGGGTTTTTATTCATTTTCAGAAGAATGTTAAGTAACTAAATTTCAACTATTAGCACATAATTAGTGTCTGCTTCAACAACTTCTTACCTTGTAATACGATATTTTTATCGTTTAAGATACTACTATCGGTATCTGATTAAACCCAATTTTTAGTTGTTTACTTATTAAAAGCACCATACCTTTGCATTTCTGAATACAACTACTAAGTATTTATCTACAGTGAGTTAGCTATATATAAAAAATCTATATATGTATGTAGCTTGTTTTTTTCTAAAATATACACTCTGAATTTTCCTATAATTTGTTGAATTTAAAATAATGACAAAAATAATTACGTGCTTACAATTTTCAAAAACTTTTTACCTTTTAACCTTATCATTTCTGCTACTTTTTTCTGTAAAAGCGCAAGATAAGCCAGAGATCAAAATTGGCGGAGCACTGCGTTTTAACTATAATTTATCCTCTTGGAAAGACGGTCAAAAAAAACGTGGAGGCGATTTTGGATATGATATGTTCAGAATAAATGCAAAAGGAGCTTACAAAGGAATCAAGCTAAATGTTGAATATCGATTATATTCAGAGGGTTTTGGAGGTGGAATGCTAAAACAAGGTTGGTTGGGTTACAACTTTAGTGAAAAAAATCAAGTTCAGTTGGGGCTAACACAAGTTCCTTTTGGAATTCAACAATACAATTCTCATAACTGGTTTTTTAACCTGACGTATTATGTAGGAATGGAAGATGATCACGACATGGGGATAAAATACATACATATAGATGACACCTTTGAATATCAATTGGCATTCTTTAAAAATGCAGAAGAATTGAAATTTGGTAACAATTCTGAAGTTTCTCCAAACCGATACTCGTACGACGTTGCAGGAAGAAATAAAGAAATAAATCAATTCAACGGAAAGTTTATTTACAAATTTGGAGAAAAATATGCAAGCAGACTAGGAATCTCTATTCAATACGGGGGCTTGTATAATATAGATACCGAAGAAGTAGGAGATCACTCTGCTCTTGCCATTCATTACGAATTAAACAAAGAGAAATGGAATATAAAAACACAATTTATTACTGCTGCTCACAATCCGGAAAATGCCACGGGAGAAACTAGAGATGTAATTTCTATGGCTGCTTATGGAGCTCCTTATCAAGTTGCTGCCGATTTTAATATGTATACTTTAGGCGTTTCTAGAAACGTGCCCGTAAAATTTGGCCCTATCACAAATTTGCAGTTTTATAATGATTTTGCTTATATGGAGAAAAATATATCCGAATTTACAGACTCTTATATGAATGTTACAGGAGTTTTAGTCTCTGCCGGAAATTTATATACCTATTTTGACTATGCAGCTGGTTATAATCACTCTTGGTTGGGTGGCAATTTTGTAGACGACTTTGCAAAAGGAAATTCTGATGCCAAATGGGAAGCTAGATTTAATATTAATATTGGGTACTATTTTTAGCATTTATATAGAAATTAAAGAAGATTTAAAACTCTTATAAAAATTAAATTATAATTAAAAACAAAATTATTATGGCCAAGAAAATTATAAGAAGTGATGAAAAAAAATCCATTTTTGGACTGGAAGTGAACGGGCCTGTTTTTTTCACCTCTGCAATTACTATCATTATCATTATAACATTAACCTTGATGTTTAAAGACAAGGCTGAACAACAATTTACAGCAATTCAAAATTTTGTAGCAAATAAGGCAGGTTGGTTTTTTATATTAAGCGTAAATGTATTTCTAATATTTATGATTTATTTGGCCTTTAGTAAATTTGGTCAGTTAAGGATAGGAGGACAAACTGCAAAACCTGAATTTAAAACCCTCTCTTGGTTTGCGATGCTATTTAGCGCAGGAATGGGAATTGGGTTGTTGTTTTGGAGCATTTCAGAACCTATTTATCATTTTTTAAGTCCACCGATGGCAGTAGGCGAAACTGCTGAAGCTGCTAAAGAAGCTATGAAATTTACATTTCTGCACTGGGGTTTGCATGCTTGGGCAGTATATGCACTAGTAGGGTTGTCTTTGGCGTATTTTACATATTCACGTGGACTCCCACTTACTATCAGATCTGTTTTTTATCCTTTTTTAGGAGATAAAATTTATGGGAAAATTGGAGATGCTATAGATATCTTTGCTGTACTAGCCACTTTATTTGGTCTAGCAACCTCCTTAGGTATGGGAGTGCAACAAATTGCTGCAGGATTAAATCACCTCTTTGGAATAGATAGCGGTGTATTAACTCAAATTATTTTAATTGGAGGAATCACCTTAATTGCTACTATTTCAGTAGTTTTAGGAGTTGATAAAGGAGTGAGAGTTTTGAGTGAATGGAATATGAGAGTAGCGGTGCTGTTTCTATTGATAGTTCTTGTATTAGGACCAACGATTTTTATCTTTAAATCTTTTGTACAAAATACAGGGAATTACTTATCTAGTTTAATTGAAATTTCAACCTGGACAGAAAGTTACACGGGTTCCAATTGGCAAAATACCTGGACCATATTTTATTGGGGTTGGTGGATTGCGTGGTCTCCCTTTGTTGGAATGTTTATTGCTCGTATATCCAAAGGACGTACTATACGAGAGTTTATCTTGGGTGTTTTATTAGTGCCTTCTATTGTTACTTTTTTATGGATTTCAGCTTTTGGAAGTACTGCAATAAATGAAGCGATTCTAGGAAATGATGCTATTGTAAATGCCGTGAATGATAATGTTGCCACTGCATTGTTTGTGTTTTTAGAAGATTATCCTTTTGCATTTATTCTTAATATTATTGCTATAATTTTAATTGCAGGATTCTTTGTTACTTCTTCAGATTCTGGGTCTTTGGTAGTTGATAGTTTAACCACTGGAGGTAAAATAGATGCTCCTGTGGGACAAAGAATATTTTGGGCAATTACAGAAGGAGGTGTTGCTGCTGTTCTTTTAATAGGTGGTGGGTTACAGGCACTTCAAACAGCAACTATTGTAACAGGTTTGCCCTTTGCTATAATTTTAATAGTCATGTGCTTTTCACTTTACAAAGGTTTAAGCGAAGATCTACGGAAACTAAAGAAACGAGAGTCTCAAAAAGAATTAGAAAATTATGAGGAAATAGTTTCTACCATCGTTAAAAAACGAAATATAAATAAGGAAAACAATACTAAATAATTCGAATAATGACTGAAATAAAAAACATATTGGTTGCTTTAGACCTTTCTGATATTGACAATACCTTAATTGAGTATGCGTCCTTTATTGCCGAATCTCTTAAGGTTGAAAAGGTGTACTTTGTACATAACATTAAAAAATATGAAATCTCAGAATTATTTGAAGAACAATTAAAGGATATTAATCTTGACGAAATAATTGGAGATGAGTTGAATGAAAAGATAACAGAAAAATTCACATCTTCAGTATCATGGGAAGTACTTATCTCAGAAGATCCTTATTCTGAATCTCTTATTAATTATATCGTTGATAAATATGTAATTCACCTCGCTTTAATTGGAAATAAAAATAAATCTAGAGGTACTGGAGTGGTTAGCGGAAAGTTATTACGTCTACTCAAATGCAATATTCTATCCATCCCAAAAGACACTACACCTGCGATTACTAGTATTTGGGTAGGAACAGATTTTTCTAATGCTTCTAGAAAGGTTTTTAAAGTAGCTGAAAAATTACAAAAAACGACTACCGCGAAGGTAAAGGCAATGCATGTATACAATGTACCGTTACAATTCTCTCCTTATATTCCAAAAGAACATCTCGACTCGAAGATAGAGAATCATTTGAAGGAAAAATACGAGAAGTTTATAAAAAAGATTGCATTTAATGGAGAATTAACTTCAGAAATTATTTTAGGCAGAGACATTGGTATTGCAGAAAAATTAATATCGAAAGCAGAAGCCTCTGGGGTAGATCTTATTATTGTTGGAGATAAAGGGAGAAACACTTTTTCTTCCTTACTTATAGGAAGCGTTACTGAAGAGCTTTTCAATCAGGACATGGAAGTACCTTTATGGATTGTAAAATAATTTAGAAAAACAGGAACCTTAAAAAATGCTAAAAAATAAGGAATGTAGCACACATCGGAAATACATTAGAGGATTGGTAGAAAAATGACACTATCCTAAAAACTGTGTAAGTTTAAAATTCAGGATTAACTTTTTTATAGTTTAATCCTGTTTTTATATGTAGCAAAAAAATGGTTTAGAATAATTCCACAATTTCTAATTGAAATTTTCTATTTTTTAGTACTTTCTCTTAACTCTAATTAGGCGGATTTCATCACTACGTTATCTGTTGGATAAGAAAGTTTATTTTTGGTGTATTTTCTAATTACCTCAATTAGGTTCTCTATTAAGTTGTAATACAAGTAATAGTTCTTATTTCCATAAGATTTGCTTCATTCCTTTTTTTTAATGATTTTTTATCTTGTCTAAACAAATTATATACAGGGATTTATAATTTGATTATATTTATTTTTTAGCATATAAGTATCTAAATTTAAAGTTTTTTATTTAAAAATAGTTAGCAAAATAAACCGTTTAGCAAGCCATTTTAAATGCATTAAACCTTGTGCTATTACAAAACCATTTACTTGCTTTTATTTAGTTTTTATAGTTCCATTTCTATACAAATCTAATGCCTCATTTAATACCAATTTAATAAAATGAATTGGTAAGTCTTTATTTGGGTTTACTCTAAGAATTTTCATTCGAGAACGGCCTCCTTCTTCTAACTCTATATATTTTAAATATTTTCCTTCAACCATTAAGAGATAAGGTTCATCTGTTTTTTTATCAGTCCAAAGATAGCAGAGTACTTTTTCCTTATAACAAAAACAAGGCATTCCCCATTTTCTTGTTTCCGAAATATTATCATCTTGTCTAATAATAATTTTTCTTAAAGTAATTAGGCAGCTTTTATTAGGTTCTTCCTTTTTTAAATAATAAAGATCAGTTTCTCGAATCATTTTTATTTAAAGTTATTTTACAGCAATTAAAATATCAATTTCTGCATCATTCGGGTTTTGCGCTTTCTCTCCAAAAACCTCAAAATCTGCCGTATAAACTCGCTCTAAATCCATTTTCCATATTTCCATCCATTTATTAATGATTAATCCTTTTGTTAAATCTCCTTTAGTAGAAAATTTACTATAATTTCCTCCTTTAAAAGACTTACCAATCATTCCGTTGGGTATTTCATTTAGGTTTTTAACTTTACAGCCTAAAACCGTTGTGTATGGTTTTGTGAAATCACTTTCATATTCTGTATAAATTGAATAAATAGTATTATCAACTTTATTAGGAATTTTTTCAAGAATGCCTTCCGAGACAAACTTATTCCACAACGCTGCAATGTCTATTGCTGCTTGTTCGTTTTCATTAGTAGTTCTTATTGAAATACCAATTACTTTAAATGATTTAACGGTTACTCTGTTCATGTTTTAATGTTTCTATGATTTATAATATTGCAAAAGTAAATCTAGGTTATGACAAAGGTGTGTCAGGGGGTGTTAAGTATTTTTCTCTACAAATTTCAAAATACTCTCGAAGGGATATTTTTTGAGGTTCAAAATGTTGATTTTGAACAATTAATTTATGAATATGGTCTAAACGAAAAGCCCTAAAATCATTTCTTAGCTTACATACAGCAATCAAAAGCCAGTTTTCCTGAGTACTGTATAAAGCGAAAGGCTCTATGGTTCGTTTAGTACTTTCTCCTTGTAAAGATTTATATTCAATTTCAATAAGATTAAAATCTGAAATAGCAGATTGAATAATCATTAAATAATTACTAGTTTTCTGATTGTCTGTGTTATTTCTAAAATGTATTTTTTCAGATAAGAATTCAACTTTTTCTTTTTGTGAATGTTGTAAAGTTGATTTTATTTTAGCTACTGCATTTTGGTATTCTATTGCGAAAGATTTGTCTTTATTTTTTAGTACAAGTTGTTCTGCTGTAATTAAAGCATTTGCTTCTTTTTCTGTAAACATAACTGGTGGAAGATTAAAACCCTCCATTAAGGAATATCCTTTTCCTTCTTCGGTAATTATTGGAATACCAGAGTTTTCAAGGGTTCTAATGTCTCGATATATTGTTCGAATACTTACACTATGTTTTTCAGCAATTTCTCGTGCCGTCAATATTCGTTTTGATTGCAATTGGGTTAGAATAGCGGTTAGTCTCGAAAGTCGTGGTTTTTTGTCCATATTGGGCAGTTTTTACTGTTTGTGTTTAATAGTAGCACTACTATAGCGTCTTTAAATAATTGAAATCAGTAGGTTAGCAAAACTAGATTTTTTTATTAGAAAATCAATATTTAAAACCTCTGTCTTATAAAGTTTTAGAAAGCAATAAAAAAGGAAACACAATTTTAAGTCATATTCTTAAATCAGATGGTATCTTTGCATCTTATTTTAATCTATGTCTGTAAACACACTTTTAATAACTCCGCCATTTACGCAATTAAACACGGCGTACCCTGCAACCGCATACATTAAAGGTTTTTTAGATTCCAAAGATGTAAAAGCAACGCAATTAGATTTAAGTATCGAATTGTTTACAGCGGTATTTACAAAAGAATTTATAGATGCTATTTTTAAACAAGCAGAAATGCTTGGTAATAAAGAATTGCCTTTGGTTTGGAACCAAAAGGAAGACTATATAAATAAGGTAGATTCTGTAATGAGTTATTTACGTGTACAAGAAGTTACCGCTGCGTACCAAATTGTACATAAAGATTATTTACCACACGGACATAGACGTATTAAATTAGACAAAGATTTAACAACTGAGTTTGGTAAATTAGGCATTTTAGATAAAGCCAAACACATTGCAACCTTGTTTGTAGAAGAGTTGGGCGATTTTATAAATTTAAATGTAGATGAGTTTTTCTCGTTTACACGTTATGCAGAACAAATAGCAAGAGCAGCTTCTAGTTTTGATACGCTTGATGAATGTTTACAGTTCGAAACAACGTTGGTAGAAGATGAAATGTTGTATTTGTTGGACGAGAAATTACAACAAGATAATTATGATTTAGTTTGTTTTACAATTCCTTTTCCCGGAAATTTATTTTCGGCTTTGCGATGTGCACAGTTTATAAAACAAAAATACCCTACAATTAAAATAGGAATGGGCGGTGGTTATTGTAACACAGAATTAAGACGTTTGTCGGATCCTAGAATTTTCGATTTTGTAGATTTTATAACTTTAGATGACGGCGAAGGTCCGTTATTGAGAATAACTGAATTTTTAGCAGGTACAATAGAAGAAGGCGCTTTAGAAAGAACGTATATCTGTAGAGATAATAAAGTGGTTTATGCCAATAAGATACCGAACACTATATTTCATCATAAAAACTTACCAGCACCAAGTTATATTGGCTTGCCAACAGAAAAGTACCTGTCTTTTTTAGATGTAATGAATCCGATGCATAGAATGTGGTCTGATGGAAAATGGAATAAACTCACTATTTCTCACGGTTGCTATTGGAAAAAATGTACTTTTTGTGATGTTAATCTAGATTATATTAGTAATTATCAAAATACAACAGCCGATGATTTGGTTGATAAAATTGAAAAAATAATATCAGAAACGAGTATTACAGGTTTTCATTTTGTAGATGAAGCTGCACCACCCAAAATGTTGAGAGCATTGGCGAACAAACTCATAGAAAGAAAAGTGTATATTACTTGGTGGACGAACATTCGATTTGAAAAAACGTTTACACCAGAACTATGTGCTTTATTATCTAAGTCTGGTTGTATTGCTATTACTGGTGGTTTAGAAGTTGCTTCAGATAGATTGTTGGCAAAGATGAAAAAGGGAGTAGATATCGGGCAAGTAGCTAGAGTTACCAAAGCTTTTGCCGATGAAAATATTATGGTACATGCCTATTTAATGTTTGGTTTTCCTACGGAAACAGCGCAGGAAACTATTGATTCTTTAGAAGTTGTACGTCAGTTATTTCAGAATAATTGCATTCAATCTGCTTTCTGGCATCAATTTGCGTGTACAAGCCACAGTCCAGTTGGTAAAAATCCGGATGCATTTGAAATTAATATAACAGGGCCAGAATTTAAAGGTTTTGCTGAAAATGATTTGTATCACGAAGATCCAACAGGAGCAGAGCACCATTTATATAGCGAGGGATTAAATTTAGCTCTAAATAATTATTTAAATTATAAAGGATTTGAAATTCCTTTGCATGAATATTTTGATTTTAAAGTTCCAAAAATAACATTAGAAAATAATTTAGTAAAAGGTTTTCTAAAGGTATAATCACTAAAAAATCATTTCAATTAAATGAAATGATTTTGTAAAACTGTGCATGGTATTTTAATTTAGAGCTAAATTAAATTTCTTAGTTTTTAGTTTTTGGATCTGGTAAAATTATATGTTGTTTGGCTTTTCTTCTGCGTAATGATTGTTGTTCTACAGAATTATTCTTCCAATTTATTTTAATATGTAATTCTTTTATTTTTATAGATAAGTAACTGATATACCCCTTAAAAACTTCTTCTTCTGTTTTTAGTTTAGATAAATCTTGTTTTGAAAAATTATTTTGGATTTCCCTTGCTTTTAAATTCAAATACTCAAATTCAGATTTATTAACCTGATCAATTAAACGATGCTGTTTTAAATTTTTTATTGGTTCTCTTGAATTTTTTCTATTTGTTATCGTTTTTACAACAGCTAAAAAAGAATCATTTTTTTTACGTACTTCATTTTCTGTATTTACAAACGCTCTATCATGAGCATCTCTTATGCTTGTTCTTTTTTTATTTGCTGTAGTTGGGCGTTTTGTTGTTTCTTCAACATAAACACCGGGTGTTTTTCTAACATTTAGAAGCTGAACATATGCTGTGTAAATCTCATTTTCACTTTTAAAATTCTTTCCTAAATGGCCTTCAATTCTGTAAAACTCTGTTTCAAAACTCTTTTGAACCTCACTTAACTCTAAATTCAAATACTCAGTTTCCAATTTATTTATTTGTGAAATTAGAGGATTATTTTCTTTGTTAACTATTGGTTGACTTCCTGGGTTTTTCTTAATAATGATATCAATGCCCGAAATTGGATCACTTCCTCCTTGTTTATTTTGAGAAAACGCAAAAGTAGATACTAAAGTTAACACTAATAATAAGGTCTTTTTTTTCATAATTATAACTATTTTAAAAGAACAACTATCTTGATTATTCAATTTTAATTTTAAAATTGAATTTCAGTTTTAGATAAAATGAACACATATTTAAACTCTTTTTTATCTGTTCTTTAAACTGGTTGCTAAATTAGCTTTTTTTACTCGGGAATTGAATAGGGGAAAAGCCCCTGTTTTAGAAAGTACTTTTCTTATAAGACAAATTTTTCAAAGATCTCTTGTAATTCTATTTCAGGGTTTTCACACAAACCAGTATGTGTTTTAGAACTTTGTATAATAGTACTTCTACAAGCTGCAAGCCACCTAAAACGGTCAGAAATTTCTAACCCACCAATTTTTCCTCCAAAAGCTTCTCCTTCGCAAATTAATTTCCATGCATTTAAATAATCATTTAAAACAGTTAATTCTAAATCTGGCGCTAGTGCTTTTAATTTATCAGGATTGATGTGGTATTTTACAGCTAAGAACTTCTTTCGTTTTGAAAAAAGAAGCACGCCAACATTAAAAAACTCTTCACGTTCTACTTTTGGAACAACTCTAACAATTGCATATTCGAATGTAACTTTATCTTGCATCTTCTGCTTCTTTAACTAAAATATCAATCATAGCAATTTTTGCATTTAAAAAAGCAATATATGCAGCTCTCATTTCATTCGGACTCATAGAATCGCCTTCACTTAACAACCAATCTTCAGGAATCTTCGAAATAATTTCAGTGATAACATCCATATTTATAATTTGTTTTATTGCTGCGGAAGCTTCTGGCAAAGAAGTTGCTTTCGGTAAAAGTACATGGTCTTTTACTAAAGGAAAAGTTCTTGTTAGATGGCTTTCCCAAGTTTGCCAATTATGATGGAAATACAAACTTGCACCATTATCAATTACCCATAATTCATTTTTCCAATTTAACAAGTTGGTGTTTTTTGCCGTTCTATCAATATTGCTAATTAGACTGTCTAGAACTATAATTTTAGAAGCCGTTAAACCATCAACTTCAGAAACCAAAGGATCATACGTAATCGCGCTAGATAAAAAATGCAAACCTAGATTTAAACCGATACTAAATTTTAGTAAATCTTGAATTTCTTCATCGGGTTCTGTTTTACTAAATGAGTCGTCTAAATTCATGAAGACCAATTCCGGAACATTTAAGTTCATAGCTCTAGCCAATTCACCTCCAATAAATTCGGCAATTAATGCTTTCTTTCCTTGTCCTGCACCTCTAAATTTTAAGACGTATAAAAAACCATCGTCTGCTTTTACAATTGCAGGCAAAGAACCACCTTCTCGTAAAGGTTGTAAATATTGAGTAACATTTACGGTTCTAATATCTATTTTATTCATAATTACTAAAATATACTATTTAAAGAAATTTAAGGTAAAAAGAAAATTTTATTATAAGGCTAGTTTTTTACCTACTTCTGGTATTCGTCAAAAGTACCATCAGAATAGAAGACGACAATACGTTGTATTTTTTTTCCACCACTTTCAGAATTGGTTTGAAATAAAGAAGGAGCAGAAGTAGTGTTGTTTTCTTTGGAAACGTCAACTTTAGGAAAAATACCTTTTCCTTTTAACAACCAATGGATATCTACATCTTTAAATTCTGAAGTCACTTTAAGAATAAAATCTAAGCTTGGTTTATTTCTTCCAGATAGAATATGAGAAATGCTAGAGCGTTGCACGCCCACTTTGTCTGCAAAGGTAGATGCCGAAAGTTGATGATGTTCCATCAATTTTTTTAGTCTGTTTGTAAAATCTTCACTGTTTATCATTGTAACAACTTACTGTTTTACAAATGTAAAACTTATCGTTTTAACTACAATGTTAAATCTTATTTAAAATGAATTACGTTAATAACGATATGAAGTAAAGCTTTAGTTAATTAGTGTAATTTACTAAATAACAGATATTTATAACTTAATTATAACGATTATCTATACAATGAATGTTACCTGTGCACTAAAGTGAATCTCGTTTTTAAATTTGTTTACAAAAGTAATAAAAATTAAAACAAAGCCTGTTTACATTTGTAACATTTTAAGAATTTACATTTGTAACATTTTAGTTTGATTACAAATGTGATTCGTTTATTTTTGTCGTAGATATTACAACAGCTAGTTATGAGTTTACTATCAATAGATTTTTTAGAAACAATATTCAACAAAGAAAAAGAAAGCACTCTTTCTGGAAAATGGATTCGTTATAATGACATTAAAGAATTATTCCAAAAATATGAAGACACTTTTAAAGTAACTCAATTAGGAACTTCGGAACAAGAAACACCTATTTATAAACTAAAAATTGGCGCGGGAGAAAAGAAGATTCTATTGTGGTCTCAAATGCACGGTAACGAAAGTACAGGTACAAAAGCATTATTTGACCTCTTTAACTGTTTCTTAAATTCAACTGAAATAGAAATAAAATTTATCTTAGAGACATGTACGCTTCTTTTTATACCGATGCTAAATCCTGATGGAGCAGAAGTATATACGAGGGTAAATGGCAATAATATTGATTTAAATAGAGATGCAGTAGACAGAAAAGCTAAGGAAAGCAAACTTTTACGTGGTATTTTAGAAGCGTTTAATCCGCTATTTTGCTTCAATTTACATGACCAAAGAACAATCTTTAATGTAGAACACACCAAAAACCCTGCAACCATCTCTTTTTTAGCTCCTTCAGAAGAAGAAACTAGAGCCTTAACAACGGGTAGAAAAGAAACGATGAACGTTATTGTTGCTATGAATGAGATGCTGCAAAATGCAATACCTAATTATGTTGGTAGATATACAGACGAGTTCTATCCAACAGCAACGGGAGATAATTTTCAGAAACTAGGATATAATACAATATTAATTGAATCTGGTCATTACCCAGAAGATTATATAAGAGAAGATTCTAGAAAATATACTTTTTTCTCTATTTTTCAAGGAATCTACCACATCGCAAAAACGACTAATTTTAGCTCTTATAAAGATTATTTTAAAATCCCAAATAACGACAAAATTTTTTATGATGTTATTCATAGATTTCCAAATTCTAAACAGAATGTTGGGTATCAATTTAAAGATGAAATAATTGATAATAAATTAATTTCAAAACTAATTAAAATTGAAGAAAATAGCTTAAATGGCAAAATTGGGCATCACGAAATCGTTTTCGAAAGCTAAAAAAATTAGATATTTCTCATTTTATTCATTGTTTAATTAAATTAAAATCATAAATTTGCATATATAATTGAATAATATATAAAATATGAAAAAATTCATCTTAGACGAAATCGATCATCAAATTTTAGACATCTTAATAGAAAATGCAAGAACACCCTTTACCGATATTGCAAAACAATTATTAGTGTCTGCAGGAACAATTCATGTTCGTGTAAAAAAGATGGAAGATGAGGGTATTATTCAAGGTTCCACTTTAACATTAAACTACGAAAAAATGGGCTATTCTTTTATAGCACATGTTGGTGTTTACTTAGAAAAAACATCTATGACACAGAGCGTTATAGAGAACTTAAGAAAAATATCTAATGTTACTGTAGCGTACGTAACTGCTGGGAAATATAATATTTTCTGTAAAGTAAGAGCAAAAGGAACTAATGATGCAAAAGATATAATTTATGAAATAGATGATATTCCTGGTGTAAATAGAACAGAAACTATGATTGCTTTAGAGGAAAGCATTAATGATAAAAAAAGAATGATGCATGCAATTTTTAAAGAATTGTAGCATTCAAAAGCCATCAATTTAATATAAAACCTTATCAAAAAAAATGATAAGGTTTTTTTTATGGATTATACTTTGGAATGGTTAAGTTTGTTATAATTATGAAATTTATAATTTATGTCTAATAAAATTAAATTTATCGCAAACTCTATCCCAAAAGAACAATTATTATCTCTTTATAGAAACATACTAAAACCTCGTTTAATTGAAGAGAAAATGCTTATTCTTCTCCGCCAAGGAAAAATCTCTAAATGGTTTTCGGGTATTGGGCAAGAGGCTATTTCTGTTGGTGTAACCGCTGCTTTGTATGATGACGAGTATATTTTGCCAATGCACAGAAATTTAGGTGTTTTTACAACTAGAAACATTCCTTTATATCGACTATTTTCTCAATGGCAAGGAAAAATGAATGGTTTTACAAAAGGTAGAGATCGAAGTTTTCACTTTGGTACACAAGAATACAATATAGTAGGAATGATTTCTCATTTAGGCCCACAATTAGGGATCGCAGACGGAATCGCATTAGGAAACAAATTAAAAAACAACAATAAAGTGTGTGCTGTTTTTACAGGAGAAGGTGGCACCAGTGAAGGTGATTTTCATGAAGCTTTAAACGTAGCATCTGTTTGGAATTTACCTGTTTTATTTTGTGTTGAAAATAATGGGTATGGTTTATCTACACCATCTGAAGAGCAATTTAACTGTAAAAATATTGCAGACAAAGGGATTGGTTACGGAATGGAAAGCTTTATTATTGATGGTAATAATATTTTAGAAGTCTATTCTAAGGTTTCTGAAATTGCAGAAAGTATTCGTAAAAAACCAAGACCTGTTTTATTAGAGTTTAAAACTTTTAGAATGCGAGGGCACGAAGAGGCAAGTGGTACAAAATACGTTCCGCAAGAAACGTTAGATTTATGGGCACAAAAAGATCCTTTAGAGAACTTTAAAAACTTTTTAAAAGAGGAAAACATTTTAACGGATGTAATTGAAAACGAGTATAAAAATGAAATTACCGAAGAAATAAATAAGCATTTAGAAAAAGCCTATAACGAAGACAAGATTGTTCCTAATCTAGAAACCGAATTAAAGGATGTTTTTAAAGAATATGAATTTGAAGACATAAAACCTTCGATAGAAAAGAAAAACATACGTTTTGTAGATGCCGTTTCTGAAGGATTACTTCAATCTATGGAAAAACATGATGACTTGGTAATTATGGGGCAAGATGTTGCCGAATATGGTGGCGTTTTTAAAATTACAGATGGTTTTGTAGAAAAATTTGGTAAAGAACGTGTTCGAAATACTCCAATTTGTGAATCTGCTATTGTTTCTGCAGCCTATGGTTTGTCTGTAAACGGAATAAAAGCTGTGGTAGAAATGCAATTTGCAGATTTTGTTTCTTCTGGTTTTAATCCGGTTGTAAATTTATTAGCGAAATCTCATTACAGATGGCAGCAAAATGCAGATATTGTAGTTAGAATGCCTTGTGGTGCTGGCGTTGGTGCAGGTCCTTTTCATAGTCAAACAAATGAAGCTTGGTTTACAAAAACACCGGGTTTAAAAGTGGTATATCCTGCTTTTCCTCAAGATGCAAAAGGTTTGTTAATTGCTGCAATTAATGATCCAAATCCTGTTTTATTTTTTGAACACAAAGCTTTGTATAGGTCTCTGTATACTGATGTTTCTGAGAATTATTTTACGACAGAAATTGGGAAGGCAGCACTGATAAAAGAAGGAGACGAGATTACAATTATTAGTTATGGCGCTCCAATTCACTGGGTTTTAGAATGTTTAGAAAACAACACTACAATTTCTGCGGATGTTGTCGACTTAAGAACTTTACAACCTTTAGATACAGATACCATTTATGCTTCTGTAAAAAAGACAGGAAAGGTAATAATTGTACAAGAAGATTCTCTTTTTGGTGGAATTTCAAGTGATATTTCCGCATTAATAAATGAAAATTGTTTTGAATTTTTAGATGCACCTGTAAAAAGAGTGGCGAGTTTAGAAACTCCAATTCCGTTTGAACCTAGTTTAGAAAAACAATATTTAGGAAAAAATAGGTTAGAAGAAAGCATTCAATCACTCTTAAATTACTAAAATAATTGTTGTTTTTTTGTGTGTTGCTATCAACTCAAATGAATTTTATATTCTGAAATTTCACAAAAAAGGAATGAATCTGTTTTAGGAGTTTTGGAAAGGAACAAGAATTACGTTAAAAAAGGAATCACTCAAAAGAAAGCTGTAAAATAAGTTTGAAATTACATAACAAATTTCCTAAATATTCTTATTTTTAAGAACTTTTATCAATCTTATGAAGAACAAACAAATCATTTTAAAGAATAGACCAAAAGGTTATCCAGACGCAACTACTTGGAAATTAGAAACTGAAACGATTCCTGAATTAGAAGAAGGGGAAATCTTGATTCAACATCATTATGTTTCTTTAGACCCTGCAATGCGTGGTTGGATGAACGACACAAAATCTTACATTCCGCCCGTAGAATTAGAGCATGTAATGCGTGCTGGCGCTATTGGAAAGGTGATTAAAAATAACAACAATCCGAAATTTGAAATTGGAGATTGTGTTACAAGTTGGGGCGGAGTGCAGCAATATTCTGTTTCCAATGGAGATGGTTGGTTTAAGGTTGATGAGAAATTGGCTTCGATGCCAATGTATTTAGGGACCTTAGGAATGCCGGGAATGACGGCTTATTTCGGTATTTTAGAAGTTGGAAAAATAAAAGAAGGAGACATTGTTTTGGTTTCTGGAGCTGCAGGAGCCGTTGGTTCTATTGTCGGCCAAATTGCAAAACTAAAAGGTTGTACCGTTATTGGTATTGCTGGCGGACCAGAAAAATGTGAGTATCTTAAAAATGAATTGGGTTTTGATGATGCAATAGATTACAAAAACGAAAATATTTATTCAGCTTTAAAAAAGAAATGTCCAAAAGGAATTGACGTATTTTTTGATAATGTTGGGGGTGTAATTTTAGACGCAGCTTTAAGTAAATTAAGAATGCATGCAAAAGTTGTTATTTGTGGTGCAATTTCGCAATACAATAACAAACATAAAATTAACGGTCCTAGTAATTATTTATCTTTATTAGTAACCCGCTCTACTATGCAGGGTATGGTTGTGATGGATTATTCGAAAGATTTTGGAAAAGCTGCAAAAGAAATGGGCGTTTGGCTAGAAGAAGGAAAACTTAAGTCTAAAGAAGATATTTATGAAGGGATAGAAAACTTTCAAGAAACGTACAACAGACTTTTTTCTGGAGAAAAGAAAGGCAAATTAGTTTTAAAAGTAATAGCATAGTGGAACAGGAACATTTTTTTCAATGTCCGCACTGTTGGGAAGAAATTTCTATGATTTTAGACGCAAGCGTTCGACAACAAACTTATATAGAAGATTGTGAGGTTTGTTGCAATCCTATAGAAGTTTCACCAACTTTTGAAGATGGAGAGTTAATCGAGTTTAGATCTCTGTCTATAGAACAATAAAAATGGAACATCACTTTTTAGTGGTGTTTTTTTTTGAAGCTATTTCCTGCTTTTCGCACTCGCTTTTTTTATTCAGAAAAAGAATAAAAAAGAGCTCAAACAAATGCTTCAATCAGGGCTAAAATAGTAGCTAATTATATAAGTAACTCTAAAATAGTTATTTTTCTACTAAAGGGTTTGCCCAAGAAAACTCTTCAAATAAAGAAATCCAATCATCAGGAAAAGTGGCTTTTAGAACCAATTCTTCATTTGTAAAAGGATGTTTAAACGCTAGTTTTCCAGCATGTAAAAACATATTTTTCCAGCCAAAATTTTCATCAAACATTAAATCGTGATTTTTATCTCCATACTTTGCATCACCAATTAAAGGATGACTAATTTTACTTGTATGCACTCTTAATTGATGCATTCTACCTGTTTTTGGTTTTAACTCTATCAAACTATAACGAGAAGAATCGTAAGGTTTTACAGGAACATCTAAGGTAACTTGTGCCAATGTTTTTAAATGTGTTAAAGCTTCTTTATGCACATTGGCATCACGTCCCTTTACAGGAGAATCTATTGTCTTTGCTTCTGGTGAAAAACCTCTTACAACTCCGTAATACGTTTTTTCAATTTCATTATTTGTGAATAATTCTTGAAACTTAGAAACAAAAGTGGTTTCTTTTGCTAATAAAATAATTCCTGAAGTTTTTCTATCTAACCTATGAATAGGATATACTTTTAGCCCTTTTTCTTCTTGAATTAGTTGTAAAAGAGAAGTTTCATCTGCAACATTCCTAGAATGATGTGCATGGTGAACCAACATATTATTTGGTTTGCTTACACATAAAAGATATTCATCTTCAAAAACGACTGTTATACTCATTTCTATTTTTTAGACTTCAAAAATACCATTTAATTTGTGATATCTTTAAATATTTTTTAAATTGAATTTAGTATATTATAGGTGTAAATAATTTGTTAAACATCATATTATGAGAACAGCTATTTTAAGTATTTTAATAATTATTATGAGTTGTGCAAGTGCTAAAAATACTTTTACATTGGGCAGAAGTAAATAACTTAAAAGAACAGGTTCATAGTAATAATATCGAAGCTACTTTTAATTGGGCACAACCTATGTCTTTAAATAATAATGTAAGAGGTTTAGAGAAGTTACTACCACAAGGAAGCTCTTCTAATAATATTAATTTAATTGGGAATTCTAATTTCTTCCGAATTAAAAATGATCGTATTCATATAGATTTGCCTTATTATGGGCAACAACAAATGTCTAGAGGATATACTTCTGATGGCGGAATTAAATTCAAAGGAGCAGCAGCCAAAGTCGTAAAAATATACAATGCCGAAAAAGGAGCCTATGTATTGAAATACTCTTTGAATGCTGAAAATGAAAACTATGAAGTATTACTAACACTTTATGCCAATAATAAAAGTAATTTGAATGTGAGTAGCAGTCATAGATCAAATATTTCTTACACAGGGAGTTGGTCTGCATTAAAAAAAACTTCTAATTAAAAGTTTATTTTCAATTACTTACACTGCTTTTTTTTTCGTTAAATTTAAATATTGCACCAATAATAAAGATGCAACACCACAAACGAAAAAGCCAATAAATAGCGGTAGCGCTGTTTTATTTATAAAGCTACCAATATAAGTTGCAATTGGTACTGCCATAATGGTAGAAACAAAACCATTAATTGCTGCTCCAATACCAGCAATATGACCAATTGGCTGCATCGCTAATGCTCTTGTATTACCAAATAAAAATCCGATTGCAAAAAATTGCAACCAAAAAAAGGTTACTAATATGTAAATACTCGGATTGCTTTCTCCGGAATACAGTAGAATATAAACAACAGGAACTAATGTAAAAACAATAGTAAAAATCTTTATTAATTTAAGCATTCCTAATTTTACAACTAAAGTTCCGTTTAAAAAGGTTGCAAAACCAATACCAATGGCAAGACCCGCAAAAATAAAAGGAAATTCTTCTTTTAGATTGTATTGTTGCTCAAAAATTTGTTGACTTGCACTTAAATACACCATGAAAGAACCTGTAATAAAACCAGAAAATAAGGTGAAAATTACAGCATCTTTATGCCTTAAAAACTCTTTAACACCACTAACAAAAAGAGAGATTTTAAACTTCTTTCTTTTTTCTGGTTGCAAGGTTTCTGGTTGTCTCTTCCAAAGCCAAATCATTACAAAGAAACCAAATAATAACTGACTGTAAAAGATAGATTTCCAACCATACAAATCTAACATTATCTTACCTATTGCTGGTGCTACAACGGGTACAAGAATGAAAATAACTACAATAAAAGACATTACTTTGGCCATGTAGTTTCCGCTAAAACGATCTCTAACCATTGCGATGCTTATGGTTCTTGGAGCAGAAAGGCCAATTCCTTGTAAAATTCTACCCACAATCATCATTTCTAAACTAGTTGCAAAAACACAGACTAAACTAGCTAGAGAAAAAACAACAAAACCAACGTAAATAACAGGCTTTCTACCAAAACTATCAGATAATGGCCCAGAAATTAATTGTCCGAAACCCAAACCTAAAAAAATCATGGTAATTAATAGCTGGTTATTTTTAGGATTTATAATGCCTACAGTTTGGCTAATATCTGCAATTGCAGGTAAAAGTGCATCTATAGATAATGCTACTAAAGACATTAAAGATGCCATTATAATAATAAACTCTAACTCTGTTTTTTGCTTAATTCCCATAGGGTAAAAGTAGTTTTTTATACCTGATATCTATTTGTGTTTTTCACTTTTAATAATAAAAAAAGGATTGCAAATTGCAATCCTTTTTTTATATGTTTTAGAAAGATGTTTTATTCTTTTCCGATAGCATCTATTTCTCTATTACCACGTGCTTTTGGGTTTTCTCCCCATTGGTTTGTTCCATTTTCACTGTCTGTACAATAAAGAACCAATAACCAAATAGAACCAATTAACGGAATAACACCTATTAAAAGAAACCAACCACTTTTACCAACATCGTGTAGTCTTCTTACAGTAAGTGCTAAACTTGGAATGAAGGTACCTAAAAAATAAATGTAACTTATAAATAGAATACCTGGGCTCTCTAAGACAGCTGCGATTCCTCCAAATACAGCTACTAGTAATATCGATACTATAGCATTAAATAATACAAACATCCAATACTCTTCTCTTCTTGCTCTTCCATTAAAATCTGCGTAATGTTCTTTTAAAACTTTTAAATACCAATTCATCTTTTATTTAGTTTAGTTAATTAGTTAATATTGCCGCGAAAATATAGAAATATTTAAAACAATCCTCTAGATTTTAATTTTAAATATTTATTAATGGTATCGCCAGTTAAATTTTCTGGTGAAGTTAATACCGATTGAATTCCGTATTTCTTTAATTCATTTACAATACTTATTTTTTCGTACATAAATTTTTCGGCAATAATACTATCGTAAACATCTTGAACATTGTCTGCTTCTGTATTTATTAAAGACTGTAATTCTGTGTTTTTAAAGAAAACAACCAGCACTAAATGGTTTTTAGCCAATGCACGCAAGTAGGAGAGTTGTCTATTTAAACCGTCCATAGTTTCGAAATTTGTGTAAATAATTAGCAAACTTCTATGCGTAATTTTTCTTTTGATAACCGAATATAAAGTACTAAAATCTGATTCAGAAAAATCTGTTTTTAAGTTATGTAAAGCTTCGGAGATTAAACTCATTTGCGAGTTTCGTTTTTCGGCAACAACCCAATCTTCTAAATTTTTAGAAAAAGACAACATACCTGCTTTGTCTTGTTTTCTAAGAATAATATTGCTAATAGCCAACGTTGCATTTATGGCGTAATCTAATAAACTTAATTCATTAAATTGCATTTGCATCGCACGTCCTTTATCAATAATACTATAGACTGGTTGCGATTTTTCTTCTATATATTGATTCACCATTAACTGGTTTCTCTTTGCTGTCGCTTTCCAATTTAATGTTCTAATATCATCACCAGAAACGTATTCTTTAATCTGTTCAAACTCTAAAGAGTGTCCTATTCTACGTACTTTTTTTGTTCCGTAAGAAATAGCATCATTTGTAAAAGCCTTAAAATCGAATTCTCTTAATCTTAAAAAAGAGGGGTAACATTTTAATTCTTTTTCTTCCCCTAAAATATATTTTCTAGTTGCTAGCTGAAGCTTAGAACTTACATACACATTGCTGTTTCCGAAATTATAAACACCTCTTTCTGATGGTTTTAAATCGTAATAAATGATTTTTTCTTGTTTGGGTGAAATTATCAAAGGAAAAATAAAATCTCTTTTTTGAAATTGAAAAGGCAATTCTTCAATAATTGATAAATGATTGGTAAAACGATAGTTGTTCTTTATTTTTAACGTGACTTTATTCAGATCTCCGTTAGATAATCTTTCAGGTAAAATACGCTCTAAAGAAATGCCTTTTTTTGTATTGTATAGCAGAAATATATCCACAAAAACCAATACAGAACCTATAAATAACAATACTTTAGAAACTTCAAAAAAGATAGGAATAAAAAAACCAACCACAAATAATACAGCTACAGTTCCTAAAAAGTAGAATAAACGATTATTTAAAAAAAGTGTGTTGTAGAATTGTTTCAAAAATAGGTGTATTTGATAAATTGTTTATTTTGTATGGTTGAGCTCAGTCGAAAATTACAGAAACCTCTCGACTGCGCTCGAGGAAACCTTTTTTAATAGTAAAACTATCTAGGTATCTCAACAGCTTCAATAATTTGTTCTATTATTTGTTTGCTTCCCAAACCTTCCATTTCTCTTTCTGGGGTTACAATTACCCTGTGTTGTAAAACAGGTATTGTTGCTTTCTTAATATCTTCTGGGGTTACAAAATCTCGTCCGTCAATTGCAGCAAAAGATTTTGAAGCATTTAAAATAGCAATACTTGCTCTTGGTGAAGCACCTAAATATAAAAACGAGTTAGAACGCGTGTTTACAACAATATTTGCAATGTATTTTAGTAGGTTTTCTTCAATGGCAATCTGATTGACCAAGTTTCTAAACTCCATAATTTTAGCCGCAGAAATTACGGTTTCAATTTTACTAGATTTTGTTGTGTTTTTTAAAGCTTGTTCTCTAAATATAATCTCAAACTCTTCATCAGCATTCGGGTATTCTACATTTATTTTGAATAAAAAACGATCTAATTGTGCTTCTGGTAAACGATATGTTCCTTCTTGCTCAATCGGGTTCTGAGTTGCCAAAACCATAAAAGGTTCGTCCATTTTATAGGTTTTACCATCTATTGTTACTTGTTTTTCTTCCATTACCTCAAACAAAGCAGCTTGTGTTTTTGCTGGTGCTCTGTTAATTTCATCAATAAGAATCATGTTCGAAAAAATAGGCCCTTTTTTAAACTCAAATTCAGACGTTTGTAGATTGTAAACAGAAGTTCCTAAAATATCTGACGGCATTAAATCTGGTGTAAACTGAATTCTACTAAAATCGGCAGCAATGGTTTTAGATAATAGTTTTGCAGTAATGGTTTTTGCAACTCCAGGAACACCTTCAATTAAAACATGGCCGTCTGAGAGTAGCGCAACAATTAATAAATCTAACATGTCTTTTTGCCCAACAATTACTTTCTGTAATTGTTCTTTAATTTTAAACACATTTTCTTGCAATTCAGAAACATCTATTCTGTTCTTAAACGCTATATTATTAGAAGTTTCTTCGGTATTTAAGTTTTCTATATTTGGTGTTTCCATAGTTATTTTTTTAAGAAATTTTCTATCATTTTATGCAGTCCAATTAACTCTTCTTCAGAGCATTCTAACTTCTTATTTAAAGTGATAATTGTATGTATTAAATATTTTGTTTTCTGGATTTCGTTTCCAGATTTTGCTGCCAATTTTTCAATGAAACCTGCACTTAAATTAGACGTTTCAATTAAATACTTAGAACGGACTTTCTCTAAGAAAAAAGCAATCTTTTTATCTACTAAATTTTTATGATCTCCTTCACTTAAATACAAATTTGAAATGGTTTGTGTAAAGGCTACTGTTGTGTTTTTTAAAGGTGCTATTACAGGAATTGCGCGTTGTTTTCTACGTGCATTAAAAAGCATGAATAATAATAAACCTGCCAAAGAAACAACTAAGAACCAAGTTAAAGTTTTATGTTTTAGAAAGAATTTAAAGATACTTGGTTTCTTTTCATCAGCATCTGAATATCTACTTGTTTTTAAATGAACGTCCCATAAAATAGCATCTTTTGATAGATAGGAGAGAAGGTTCTCTACATATTCAACCTTGTTATTTAGTAAATAATAGTTGGTAAAAACAACAGGATTTGTGTGCAAGTAAAAAGCACCTTTTCCATGATATATCTTAATAAAATTCGGAACTTCTTCTCCGTCTATTTTGGTAGTTCCTAAAACAATGGTTTTATTTTTATTGTATTGTAAAAAATAATTTCTACGGATGTTTCTCTCAAAATGATAGGTTTTATCTCGAAAATCTTTATTTTTTAAATAAAAAGTTCCTTTTAATTTTTTGAAATCAGCCGTTGAAAAAATATCTTTGTCTAAATCATTTGTAGTAAATTCTAACTGCTCTTTAAAATTTTCTTTGAAAAAATTTAAGGATATAAATGCAGAATTCCCTTGTTTTACAAACTCTAAAAGAGCTGTTGTGCCTGCTGCAGTCTGTTTGTAGGCAGCATTCTTTAGTAGAATGTAATTTCTTGTTTTTGTAGAATCACTGTCAAGCAATAAATAATCATAGAAATTATCTTTTAAAACGGTAATTTCTTGCCCCTCGAAAAGTGTGTTGGCTTCGTTTGAAATGATATAATTACCAAACGGACTTTTTTCTTTCTCTCTATAATTTTCTTTCCAATCTGTTTTTTTACAACTTGTAAAGATTACAGTTGATACTATAAAGAGTGCTTTTAGTATGCTTGCTAGTTTCATCATTTATTTAAATATTTTTTAAATGATACATACTTCTCTTGAATTTTACTAAAATCGTTATTATTTATAGGGAATTCACCATACCAAACATAATTGTAAACGTAAGAAAGGTAAGAGAAACGCTCTCTAATATTTCCTTTCTCTAATTCAAATTTATAGGCTGCATTGGTTTTATCCTTATGATAATCGATCAACTTTTTATTCGATAATTCTTTTAAAATAGATAAATAACTGTATCGAACCGCTAATCTGTATTGCTTTTCTAAAATTGCTTGTTGTAATAAGGCTTCTAAATCTACTTCATGAATATCTTCGTCTTCATAGACCAGTTTTTCTGCAACTTTCTTCTTTCCTTTTTTGAAGTTCCAAAAGCCAATTTCAGCACCTAAAACCAGTTTTAAAATAATAAAAACAACAAATCCACCTAATAAAAACGGAAAAATAGCTTGCATAAAGGAAGCAAAACCTTTTAGGAAACTCCAGTCTGTTGGTGAACTCTCTTTTTCTTTAGGAACATCTTTTTCTTCTGTATAAATAAAATCTTCCTCAGAATACCTTGATTTTAAATCTTCTTTAAATTCCCTTTTAGAAGTATATGCAACCGTTTTTACATATTTAGTGGTGTCTTTTACCACAGAAAGACTGTCAAGATCTTTCTCTTGAGCATTTATCAACAAAGAAAACTGTGCGATTATAAAAAACAAAATAATTTTTCTCATGAACGCAACTGGTGTTTTCTAGCCACTTTATAAGGCAAAATTAAATAGTAATAACTAATAGTAGCTAAACTAAATAGAATAATTGCAAAGCAAATAATTGTAGGCATTGTATTCGAATACCTAGTAACATACCCTTCTAAAAATGCTGCTGCAATGGTAAACGGAATGGTGCTAATAAATATGTAAAAAGCATCTCTAACTCCTTTTTTAAACGATTCGAAACGTTTTAATGTTCCTGGGAACAAAATACTTGCCCCAATAATATAACCAGTTGCAGCTTCAATAATAATTCCGAAAATCTCGTAAGTACCATGAATCCAAATTCCTTTGATACTATCGAAAAAACTATTTTGCTGATAAAAGAAAGCTTGAAAAACAGCCACCATAATTCCGTTAACAACTACATAAAAGCCAGTGCCAATTCCTAAAAATAAACCAGAAAGAAACATATTTAAACCAACTCTTTGGTTGTTATTATAGATTCCAATAAAGGTTCCCCAATTACTACCACCCTTATAAATAGCCATGGCATCGCCACTTTCTATATTCTCTAAAGTCTGATTTACGTAGTCATTTCCTAGAATTTGTCTTGCAAAAGTTTCATCATTAAAAGTTGATAATAAACCTATAAAAAAGCAGATAAAGAAAAAGGCAAACGACAAATAAATGTATTTTCTATATTGATAGGCGAGGAGTGGTACTTTATCAAAAAAGAAATATAATAAAATATTTTGATCTCTTCTTTTAGCGTGATATACCTTGTCGAAGCTACTTTTAGCAAGCTTATTTAGATAGGTAGTTACTTTACTTTTAGGGTAATAGGTTTGTGCATATACCAAATCATTCATGATTTTTATATGCAGGTTGGCTATGTCGTCTGGACTTTTTTTCTTTTTATTTGAAATTACTTGTTCAAATTCGAGCCATTTTTCTTTATTTTGCTTTATAAAAGCGACCTCTCTCATTAAGAGCGAATTTAAACATTGCATGAAAACACTCCAAATAAAAACAGCACAAAATGTAAATATTAATTTTACGGTAGCCAATGTTGGTCAGCGTCTGTTAGCATTTATGATAGACAACGTCATTAAATTCACTTATTTATACTTTGTCTATTCTGTTTTTGATTTTCAGGCCGTAGAACGTGTTTTTTCTGGTGATAATTGGACCATACAAGCCGTTGGTATTTTAGTATTAATTCCGGTTACTTTTTACTCTTTGTATTCAGAGATTTTATTAGACGGACAAACTTTAGGAAAGAAGCTTATAAAGATTAAGGTTATTAATGAAGACGGTTTTAAACCAAGTATTACAGATTTTGTAATGCGTTGGTTTTTACGTATTGTAGATTTTAATTTATTTGTTTTATTAGGTGTTTATATTTATTCTGTAGGTTTAGATAATCAAGATTTTTTGATGGGTTTGGCTTTTTTAGCTGGAAAATTGATTGGATTATTATTGATTATTTTCACAAATAAGAGTCAACGTTTTGGAGATATCATAGCAAATACCGTTGTAATTTCTTTAAAAGATGAAGTACAGTTTTCTGAAACCATTTTAGAGAACATCTCAAACAAATACATTCCAACGTATCCGAATGTTATTAAACTGTCAGACAATGATGCTCGTATTATTAAAAACACATTTCAGTCTGCTAAGAAATTTAATGATTTAAAAACTTTAATGACGCTCCGTTCTAAAATACTAGAAGTAACCGAGATTAAATCTGTGCATAAAAGTGATAAAGAATTTATTGATGTTGTTTTAAAAGATTACAATTATTACACACAAAGCATGTAAGGAGTTTGCTTTGAAAAACTCTATTTAACATAATATAAATTATAATACATTTTTAATTATGGATTATCCTGTGGATGGGATGATTCATAATTAAAAGCTATTTAAAGGAAAAAAATAGTGATAGCTATAATTCTATATTATGTAAAATACCCTAGAAAGCTTTTACCAAAGCAAAGTAACATAACGCAGAACATTCTAATACAGGTATAAAACAACCTTATTTTATATTAGGCACTATTTTAGTGCAAAAATATAGAATTAATTTCATCAATTAATTCTATACAAAAACTTCATATAAAATTTAATTTAGAAGGTTAAAGATTTATAATCAAACTAAAATAGTTGTGCCTTTTGATGTTTTATTGTTTTGTTCATCAAAATAAAAATCTATTCTTCCTAGGTTAATTCCATATGCTCCAACTTGATTCACAAGCGTGTTTTCTCCTTCTATATTTTTTACAATTGTAGGTTTTGGTAAAAATGTATGTGTATGTCCACCAATAATTAAATCAATATCTTTTGTGATTTTCGCTAAATTTAAATCAGATATTTTATCTCGATTATTTTTATAATAGTACCCTAAGTGAGATAAACAGATAATTAAATCACATTTTTCTTTATTTTTTAGTTCACTTGTTATATCCTGAGTAATTTCAACGGGGTTTAAGTACCCTGTTTCTTTGTACATTTTTTTATCAACTAAGCCCTCTAACTCTATACCCAAGCCAAAGATTCCTATTTTAATTCCATCTTTAATAATAATCTTATAGGGTTTTACATGTGTATCTAAAACGGTGTTTTTAAAATCGTAATTAGCAGAAACAAAATCGAATTTTGCATTTGGCAATTGTTTATACAAACCATCAATAGAATTATCAAAATCATGATTTCCAATAGTAGCTACATCATATTTTAACATGCTCATTAATTTAAACTCAAGCTCGCCTCCAAAATAATTAAAGTAAGGTGTACCTTGAAAAATATCTCCAGCATCTAAAAGCAAGGTATTTTTATTTTCTTTTCTAATCTGTTCTATCAAAGTAGCACGTCTAGCAACACCACCTTTATTAGGATTTCTAGGATGATTGGCTTTAAAAGGCTCTATATGACTGTGTGTATCATTGGTATGTAAAATAGTAATATGACGTTGGTTTTTGTCTGTAAATGAAGCCAAAGCAACCCCACCAACCATTGTTAATGTAGAAGCTGCACCTAATTGTTTTATAAAATTTCTTCTTTTCATTATTTAAGTATTATACGGTTATCTATGCTAGCTTTTAATGTATCTGTTTTTTTGAAATAATCAAGAATAGCATCTCGCATTTTATAATCTAAATTTATAGACTGATTTGCGTTTTTAAAGAAATTCATTTTATCTCCACCACTTCGTAAATAATCGTTTGTTAATACGTTATAGGTTTTATTTTGATTAAAAGCTTTACCATTAATTTTTAGATTATAATCATCTGTAAAAAGTGTTAACACAATATTTTTAGATACTGGATGGGCTTTTTTATTTTTTATAAAAAAAGCGATTAACTCTGAAACTTTTTTACTTGTAAGAGCTACCACTACAAGTTCATTTTCGAAAGGCATTAGTTTAAAGGCATGCTCTGCTGTTATAGCCCCAGCAGGTATATTCGCTCTAATACCTCCATTGTTAAATAGTACAAAATCAATAGATTTATTTGTCTTTTCTTTAAAAATTGGATTGGCTACCTCAAAACACATATCTGCCATTAAATTTCCTAAAGAACTTTGCATCTCTCCATCATTTTTAACTATTTCTTTTGGAGAAAAACAAAGGACTTCCTCCATTTCTGAGGTGAGTTTGTTTTTATAAGGACTTATGATACTATCAATTTGTTCAGAGGCTTTAATAGTACTGTCTATAGCAATATTTTTTGCTGTAATTTTAACAAGCTGTTTTTCTGTTTTTTTACAAGAAACAATTACGAATAAAAAGAGGTATAGATAGGATATCTTCATTGTTTAATTTTTTTAAGGTTAATTATATTTACTATTAAGAGAGTTTTATTTTACAATTACTCCTTTACATTCTTTTAAAATGTAATTAAAATGTTCAACATCATCTTTGTTTAATTTTAAGATGCCTGTTATACGAACAATATCATCTGTTTTAAAGTTTTGTTTATTTATAAATTCAAGTTCTATTGCAGACTCAGGACCTCCTTGACCGCAAAAATAACACGATGCCATTGGACCTTTAGATAACATGTATACATTTTCTTTGGCTACAACATCTAAAAAATAACCTGTAATTATTATTTGCCTCCCTTCGAGCGCTTTAACTGAAGCTGAAAATGTAGGATATTGAAAATAATCGTCGTATTCAGAAAAATATGTATCTGTAAATGTTATTTTAGATAAGTCTTGCCAAGTTACTTTTTGTTGACTGAAACTAAAAGAACAAATGAACAAAAATAATACATATATACCTTTATTTCTCATTGCTTAAAATTAATGATATGTTCATTTTTATGATAGGATAAATAGCCAATGAAACCGACATAATAATCATTGCTAAAATAAGGAAGCCTGTTTGTAATACATCATTAAAAGACAATGCCTTAAGTAAGTGTTGATGAATTGATTCCATAAAATAAAATACAGAATACAATCCTATTTTTAGCAATAAAAAACCAAGTAAAAATGAAGAAAACACAACGATAAATCCTTCATAAAAAACCATTTTTATCAACTGAAAATTACTAGCTCCATAAGTTCGTAAAATGGCCAAATCAAAAGCACGTTCTTTTACCATTTTATAGAGACTTATAAATATGGTGATACAAGAAATAACAAGAATTAGATAGGCAATTAAAGAAATAGTTTGAAAGCCAATACTGGTATATTCATACAATTTATGTAACTCATATTTGGGTAAAGCTGCTTGCATATTTGTTTGCTTGTTAATACGTCTAGGAAACGTTAACAAACCTCTAGGATTTTTAAAATTGATTAATAACGATGTTATTTCTTTTTCATCATAACTCTCTTCATGATCGTGTTTTTCATCCTCATGATGATGATGATGATGATGATGCACTTCCCAGATACTTTCTAAATTGCTAAGTATTAAACGATCAATTACCTTTTCTGTTTGTTTTAAAATACCAACTACAGTGAACATTTCATCATGTACTTCGATGCTGTTTTCTGTGAGTCCATGAGAGCTTAATAAGGTATCCCCTATTTTAAGATTTAATTTTTGAGCGACAGCATTTCCTAAAACTACTTGCATCGATTTTTTTACGTTATGCCCTTTTTCTAATTCAGCATTATAAAGACTGGTAAAAGTATTTGTTGTTCCTACAATTCTAAATCCTTTATAATTATCGCCATAAGAAATGGGTACGGCAGATTTAATCATAGGGTTTTTACTTAATTTTAGGGCTTCTTTGTATGAAATATTCCCTGTGGGATTGTCTAAATGCAATACCGAAGCCAAAACCAATTGTAACGGACTTCCTTTAGCGCCAACCACTAGATCTATGTTGCCTAAATTATTTTCTATTTGATTTTTAAAAGACTGTTTTAATTGTTGAACTCCTAAAAGTAATGCGATACTTAAGGATAATATTAGAACACTTAAAAAAGTGTATAATGGTTTAGACTTTATGTTTTGTATACTAAGACTCCAAGGATTCATAATTCTATTGAATTTTGGAAGCATGATTTTATTCTTTGATCGTGCGTAATTACAATTAAATTGGCATGGGTTTGTTTTGCCTTATGTATTAATAATTCAATTACAATTTTACAGTTTTTATCATCTAAACTAGAAGTAGGTTCGTCGGCTAAAATAACTTGCGGATGATGTATTACCGATAATGCAATGCCTAATCGTTGCAACTCACCTTCACTAAGCTCGCTAATTTTACTTTTTTTGTGTTTAGATAAACCTAATTCTTCTAATAGGGTTTCAATCTTATTTTTATTGATAGCTGTATTACTAAATAAAAGACGTGCTTTTAAATTATCAAATACATTTAAAGATTGAATGGCGTGTTTTTTCTGAAAAACAAGTCCTATATTTTTACCTCTAAATGTATCTAATTTATTGTTTTTTAATCTATTTAAAACTACGTTATTAATATGTACATTTCCTTTTATAGGTTTTAATAAACCTGCCAAAAGATGTAAAAATGTTGTTTTTCCAATACCAGACGCCCCTAAAATGAGTAAACTTTCTCCTTTATCTAAAGTTATATTAGGAAAACTGAAAATAGTGGTTCCTTTTTTATATTGATATGTAAGATTCTCTGTTTGTATCATTCAAAATTTTATTGAAACCACGCTCCTATTTTACACTGCTATTGGCCATTGATCTTTTTTGGAAAATGATTTATTTTTACATACCTGTAACTGTTGCAATGTGAGTAGACAATCTTCTCTCAATGTACAACACATGCCCCGTTACAGGTAGTTTTTTTATTTTTGAAACATATAAAAGTTATATTTCTATTTTATGTAGTTGATTCATTTTTTCAATTAAATCTCCAGTAATAGCAACAACTGCTGGTTTTGGAATATTATCTTTATCAAAAGGCCATTTGCTTGTAGGGTTATTTAAATCTTTGGTTTGCTCTCCTGGATGCTGCACACTTAAAAATAAAGTTTTCCCGTCTGGTGAAAACCAAGGTCCTGTAAGTTCTGCATCTTTTGGTGCTGACGCAACTCGAATAACTTTTCCAGCATCTTTACCATATCTAGGAATTACAAATAGACTATTATTTTTAAAAGCCATGTAAGGTTTATCCTCTTTATTCATAGCACTTCCAGACATGTCTGAAGTTATCCAAAGGTTTCCTGATAAATCAAAAGCTAAATTATCTGGACAAGAGAAACCATTTTCTTCTCCGCCTGCTATATAGGTAGAGGCTTTAAAAGTTAAAGCATCAAACTCTCCATTAGTTTCTTCAATTTTAAGGATCGATCCATGAAAATCATTTTTAGGCTTATTATTGGTTAGAGAAACAAATATGTTTCCTGTTATTGGGTCTATTTCAATATCCTCAGGTCTATTTAATGGTGTAGCACCTAATAATTTTGAAGCTTCTCTTGCTCTAATTAATACTTCTGTTTGATCTTTAAATTTATCTTTTAAAACAGGTTGATTTTCCCAATCTAAAGCAAGCCATTTTCCATTAATAGTGTCTGCTACATATAACGTTCCTTCTTTTAAAGAACCTTTCTTAGAAGAAATAAACTTATACAAATGCTCATTGTTACTATCGTCTCCAGAATATGCAACCACTCGCTTATCTGCTAGTTCATATAATGTACAACACTCATGAGCAAATCTACCCAATGCTATATGTTTTTGTGCACTTCCATCTTTCGGATTCACTTCAACTACCCAACCATAATGTTCTGGTGGATATTCATAAAAACTTTCCCAACCTTCGCTACTTGGTCTGTGACTGGCTATATTATTTTCATCATATTCCGTTTCTCCAAAGAAACTATCATAATTTTCTTCACAAGTAATAAATGTTTTCCAAGGAGTAATACCGCCAGAGCAATTACTATGTGTGCCAATAACAGTAGTTGCTCCTTTAATTGGATTGTCCCAATTTAATTTCATGGGAGTTTTAGCAGTAATACGTCTATTATAAGGATCGTTTTTTACAACTTGCCAAATTCCGTTTTCTTCTTTAATTCTTACAATACTTCCACCAACATTGTACATCTCTTTATCTACTTGTTCTATAGTACGATGTTGGGATGGGTTTTCATATTTATCAGCATCAAAATCAGAAACAAAAAACGGATTTACATATTCGTGGTTTACCCATAAAAGACCATCTTTAGGGTTATCATCATCAAAAGGAATAAAACAGGTAAAATCATTATTGAAACCAAAAGTATCTGTATCGTTAATTTTATCACCCCATTTTATTACGGTGTGATAATCTAATCCGTTAGCCAATAATAAGTCGTCTTTATCTGAAGGGTTTAGGCCCTGTAAAACAAGCTTTTTTAATGCTTCTAGTCTTTCTTTAGAAATGTTATTAAAATTATTTGTTGGTGTCGTTGTATTACCACAACTTATTAAAAATTGTGGCATAATAACAGCTCCTAAGCTAGTTTTTCCTATAAAGGAAATAAACTGTCTTCTATTATAATTATTTTTCATAAATTATTAATCTAATTATTGGTTTTACAAAATAGTGTATCGAATCAAAAATAATTTTTACTCTTAAATATCCTGTTAATGGTATATTATTGTTTGGTTATCTTTTATCTGTTATTATTTTTAAAAATTCATTTCTAATTGAAGTTTTTGAAAAACAACCACCGTATTCTAAAGTTGTTGTAAAACTACTTTGGTCTTTTATACCTCTAGAAGAAACACAAAGATGTTTTGCTGTTACCAAAACAATAACATCTTTTGTGTCTAAAACTTGTTGTAAATCATTAAGAATTTGAAGTACGAGTCTTTCTTGAACCTGAGGGCGACGTGCATAATAATCTACCAAACGATTAATTTTAGACAATCCAATTACCTTGTCTTTGGGAATGTATGCTACATTAGCATGCCCTATTATTGGTAGAAAGTGATGTTCGCAAGCAGAGTCAATCGTAATATTTTGTTCCACCAACATTTTCTGATAACTATATTTATTTTCGAAAGTGGATAATTTTGGCTTGTTTGCAGGGTTCAATCCATAAAACAATTCTTTTACATACATTTTTGCAACACGATATGGGGTGCCAGATAAACTATCATCGGTTAAATCTAGTCCCATTTCTTCCATAATCATTTTAAAATGATGCTGAATGTTTTTTATTTTCTCTTCATCTGTTTTATCAAAAGCATCTGCACGCAAAGCGGTTTTAATATTTGTTGAAAAATGATGATCACCTATAAGTGTAATTTGCTCTTTATCTTTCATGTATACAGCATTTATTGGTGTTACATTGGCAATATTTTCTATTGTATATGTGTAATACAATTAATGCTACTGCTGGCACATATATTAAGTTTTCATTGAAAGAAAACCATGTTACTTTTTCATTAATAATCACTACAAATAATAAACACCAACTAAACCATAAAGCAGGTTTCATCCAATGACTAGACGTTGTTTTTGCAGTTTTGTGAATAGCTAAGAAGGAAACTACTAAGAAAAAATAATCAATAAAACCCCACCAAGTTGGTGCCTTAGTACAGCAAGTTAACGTGCTACTTTGTGCTATAAAAATAAAAGGAGTAGCAATACAATGTAGTAGGCAAAGTGTACTAGACATAGCGCCTAAACTGTCTGCTTTTTGGTTTGTAAATATCATTTATGTAAAAATTAGTCTATTATTTTTATGTCTACAGAAGTTCTAGATTGCCAACCTGTTGCATCTGTTACAGAATACGCACAGTGGTAATCTCCTGTATCAATGTCTTTAGGAATTGTAATTGCTATATTAATTTCATAACGTATTACCTCGTCTGTTATAGCGTAGTTTTCTATAAAAATTAAAGGGTTTATGGCTTGTTTTAGTGCTCCTAAATCACATTCCGTTATTTGATCGTCATGCGTATGATGATCAAAATTGTGATGAATATCGATACTGTAAGAAGCTAATTCTCTATTATCTGTAACCTGAGCTCTAAAATTATACGTTTCTCCTCTTAATAGTTGCGTACAACCCAGAGGAAATCCTTCGTTATAATCTATGCTTATGGTTGGTTTTTCTAAATCTTTATCAATACTATTATCACCAGAACAGGCAGCGATGAATAGTATAAATGATAAAAAACAAAAATATTTTAGTGTGAATTTCATTTTATAGAATTAAAACCGCATAGTAAATAAGGATACTATACGGTTTCGTTATTTTTAATTAAACTGTAACATCAATATGTGTTTCATACTCTTTCATGTTTCCATCTTCATCTTTTACTGTAAAAATGATATGATATTCACCAACGGGAGCAGTTGCAGGTACATCTATGTGCTCATGAAATTCTACGGATGTTTTTTCGTGGTAACTTCCTAAATATTCTTTTTCAAAATCCCATGCTACCTCTCCAGCACCAACAGTAAGTCCGTGTGCATGTACGTCCACAGAAATACTATGAATACCATGTACAGCATCAACCATAAATTCTGCATGAAAGTCTTTTCCTCTAGCTACTGTGGTGTCAATAGAAAAAGCACTTAAAGTAACTACATCTAAAACCTGAATATGTCCTTCTACTTCTGTACTATTTCCTAATTCATCAGTTACCGTTAATTCTACATGATATTCTCCTGCTGGAATATTTGCGGGAACATCTACATGCTCATGAAAAGTAGGGTTAATGACTAAATATTTAGCATCTGTAAATACTTTTTCAAATTCCCACTCTTCTTCTCCATCTTCAGTAGTTAAATCATGGGCATGAATAGAAAGTGTAATTTTACTAACGATTGCTTCTGCATTAATTTCTGCCTCTAAATGGATATCCGATCCTTTATAAGCTATTTTATCTGTGGTATGAGTACTCCCTTCTCCGTACTCAAAATTAGAGATAAGTGGTGCATTTAATTCGATGTTTTCTTCATTATTACATGATTGTAAAGTAATGCCGACAAAAGCGATAACTGCTAAAAGTTTAAAGTTTGATTTCATAATTTTTGTTTTCATTTGTTTTAATTTAATTATTGATTAATTTTTATTGATAATTGTTAAAAAGGTATTGTTACAGATAATGATAGATTTCTACCCGATTCTGGCACATCTATCAATCTGTAAAAACTAGTGTGATTAAAATATTTAGTATCGAATACATTATTCAACTTTACACGCATTTCTATGGGTAAATTGTTTTTAAGCACATTAATTTTTGTTAAAAAAGACATGTTTAAAACCTGATAACCTGCCGTTTTTTCTTCTGGAGGTACTATTTCATCTTGTGATGCAGTTATTCTATAATCTGCCACTAATTGAGTTTTTTTAAAAAAGAACAGCTCTTTAAAATGATAATTGGCAGATATCAACCCAGATAATGGTGGCGAAAAGGGCAAAGTAAAACCTTCCTTTGGTCCGCTTGTTTGTCTAGAATATACATACTCTACAGAAGCGTCTAATTGCAGATTTTTAGAGATGGTAGTATTTGCTCTAAACTCTCCTCCTATTCTAAAAACCTTGGCTTGTGTATATTCATAAATTTGAAGCGTTTCGTAATAATTAGAGGTCGGATTTAAATAAATATAATTGTCAAAAAAGTTTACAAACGGACTAACACCTACTCGAAACCACTTTGCAGTATGATCGATATCCAAATCTAATTGATACGATATTTCTGGGGCTAAATCTAGGTTTCCTCTTTCATAACGATACATGTGATAATTAACACCATCCGAAGCCAATTCATTAGCTAAAGGCATTCTAAAACTTCTACCTACATTTACTTTATACGTTGTATTATTATTAATGTAACTTAAACCCAAAGAAGTACTTAAACTACCAAAATTTAACATTTTGTTCTTCGACCTTTGTAAAAAAATAGAAGATGTAGAACCATCGTTATTTTTAATGATAGATGGAAACCAATCTTTATAAGCTTTGGTGTTTAGCAATCCAGAATCATAACGTACACCTGCTAAAACATGTAAATTAGTGTTAATTTCAAATTGATCGTATGCAAATACACCTGCTGTAAACCGATTATATGCTGGTATTAAAAAGCCCCAACCAGCAATAGTATTCTCTTGATATTCCATATTTAACCCTAAAACCATATTGTGTTGGTCATTCGGTTTAAATGCATCTCTTACGTTTAATGAATACGTGTTTTTACTATAAATACGTTCTTTTGTATCCGAAGGTTTTGGCATATAACCATGCGGAACAGGTTCTGAGTGCTCTTCTCTATGATTATTTTGATACCCAAAATCGAAATACAACGTATGGTTATCTGTATTTACAGTTGTATTGTTGGTAATTTTAAAGTGATTTACTTTATGAAAAGGCAAATCGATATCTCTGTTAGATCTATCATAATCGATGCTAGAAGTTCTTACCTCTAAACCATGTGCATTTGCAAAAAAACCGTTCTTAGCATTTACATTACTAAATACCGTTTCAGACTTTATTTTATCAGAAACAAAACCAATACTTACACTTGCATCTGCTTCTTTACCTGCTGTGTTTCTTAAATTATTGTCATGTAAATTAAAAACATAATTATCGTACGTAATTTTATCCGTAGGTACTTTATAATCGCCATAATCTCTATAGGTTAAACGTACTCTATAAAACCAATGTTCTTTTCTAGCTTCAATTCCTGTAGAAATTCCAAATAAATCATTATTAGATTCTCCTAAAACATTCACTTCTCCTTTAAACGTGTTTTCTAACGGAATTTTATTTGGCTGAATATCTACAACACCCGCAATAGCATCAGAACCATATAATAAAGAAGCTGGTCCTTTTATAATTTGTATATTTTCTATCCCTTGTTGGTCTATTTCTAAACCATGGTCATTGCCCCATTGTTGCGCCTCGTGTTTTATACCGTTTTGCACCACTGCAACCCTATTAAATCCTAGACCTCTAATAACAGGTTTCGATTGCCCAGAACCAATATTAATGGTGCTTACTCCTGGTATTTTACTCAAAGTCTGCATCAAACTATTTTCTCTATTATGCTCTAAAAATTCTTTAGAAACAGTATGAGAAACAATCGGTGTTTCCTTAATTATTCTTCTTTTAGATTTACTAGAAACTTCAATCTTTTCTAGTACTGTTGCAGATTCGTTTAAATAAATAGACCGTATTACTGTTGGAGATTTTACAATAACAGTAACTTTTTTAGTCTCGAAACCTATATGAGAAATGCTAAAATTATAAGTGCCTCTGGCAACATTTTCTATAATAAATTCTCCTGTTTTAGATGAAATAGCAAATAGATTATTACCAACAATATTTACACCCGCTATGGGTTGTAAAGTCTTAGAATTTATCACAAATCCTTTTATATGATAAGAATCTTGCGCATACGTAATGGAGCACAAGCTGAAAAACAGCCATATACTTAATATATTTTTAAACATAATTGTATAATACTATAAGGTTAGAACAATTGTTCTTAAAAAAGAACCATGTAAAATCTATACATCTATTTTAAGATTAAAACAGATTTATTGCATCAACGTTAAGACTAATAGCTTGCTAACAATACAGATAAGCATTTGAAAGCCGTTTATATAATTTCTTTTAAATGGTTTTAAAACATCATCTAAAAAACAGGTATACAAACACACAATTAACTAGTAATTAAACGTGTAAATAATAAAATGTATAGAAAAAATTATACTAGAAATGGAGGGGGGCGAGAAAATATTTCTCTTGGAATATTATTATTAGAAATAACGCTTCTGTAGTTGTTTGTTATTTCATTCTGTAAATTAAACTCAACATTCTTAATTTCATAATCAATTAAATCTAGCGCAATTGTTGGCGTTAAATTATCTAAAACTGCGGCGTCGCAAATAGCACAAAGTAGTACGTGCTCTTTATCATCGGTGTGAGTTAAAGCATGCAATCCTGCCATTTTCATTGATAGAAAAAGAGCAAGAAACAAATAAGTGATACTATGTTTTATGTAACTAACTTTCATTAAAATAAATAATAACTTAAATAAACAAATAAAATAGGTTTGTTCTTAAACTTATTTGTGTCTATTTACTTTGCAAATATAATATTAATTTTTATTATTGCAATATAATCGCAATAAATTATTGCAAACAAATCGCATTAGAGATGATGAGAAGAAATACTCCTAGTAAAGAGGCTGTTTTAAACACTTTAACAGAAACAGGAAAAGCGATGAGTCAAGATGAAATTGAACAAAAAATTTCTATTGATATTAATAGAGCTACCATATATCGTATTTTAAACAGGTTTTGTGAAGATGGTATTATACACAGAATTGTTGCTGAAAATGGAAAACAATATTTTGCATTATATAGTAACTCTAAAGAAGTAAAACAAGCCAAGGATCACTATCATTTTAGATGTACTAATTGTGAAACCATAGAATGTTTACATATTGAAGTTAATTTATCTATTCCGGATGGGTATCTGGTGCAAGGTATGAACTGTGTTTTAACAGGGCTATGTAAAAAGTGTTCGTAGTTAAGTTATAAAAGTGCAATACTATAGATTTTAATTTAATAATCTTTAGCCATACACATTTCCCTACCCTCCTATTGTTACTTTGTAAAAAGAGTGTTTACTCGTTCTCTTATATTTTGAGAAATAAGAACTCGTGAATCTCGTAAACTCGATTTCATTACTTTTTTTTAAGAAACTTTTAAAAAGAAAAAATAAAGAAAATTAGTATTGTAAAAGCTTTTTACCAAAGCAAATTTACATAACGCAGCACACTATAGTACAGTTTTATCGTAATTTCTGTATAGCCGTTATTGGGGCTATTTGATTATAAAATCTTCGTTGTAATTTTTTAAGGAAATTCTTGTTAATTTGTCACAAGAGTATAAAATTTAAGAAAAATGTTTTTTATACTCTTATAACATTTTTAGTTCCTATTAGAAACTCTATTTACATAATAACTTTGGTCAATAGAATTTCAATCAATTATTTAGAATCATATTTATAGATATCATTTATGCAGAGAACTTTTGTTTTGCTATAATATTTTATAGCCTTATTTATTGTTTTTTATTATTGTTATCAATTTTTCTAATTGAATATCCTTACCAATTATTATTTGTGATTCTTCTATTGGAATATAAATATCTGGTTCAGTGCCATTACCATCTAATGTTTTTCCATTTTTTTGAAACGATAGCATCGTTGATATTTTTACTCTAATTCCTGAATTTGATAAATATACTTTTTTAGAATTCCCACTTGAGCCATCTGTGGTAACTCCAACAATTTTAACATTAGGTAAGCCTTTAAATACAGAAGTAAATACAGTAGCTGCACTAAAACTGCGTTCGTTTACTAAAATGTAAACAGGTTTATTATAGCTTTCTTTTCCGTTTTTTAACACCATATAGTAAGGCTCAGAAAACTTCGATTTATCAAATGTCTTTTTTGTTTTAAACGTTTTATTAAAATCAGCAATTGCTTTTCTGTCTGCATTTGTGAAATTTTTTGAATTATAACTGTATAAATAACGCCCAGTCATTGATTTTTCGTCTTTATTATTAGTTTCATCTGTACGTAAATAAGCCACATTGGCTACCCAAGGCGATTGTTCTGGTTGTACCAAATAATTAGAAAATGTTTGTAAAATTTCCCTTCCTCCTCCAGGATTGTTTCTAACATCTATAATAAGTGCTTTTGCGTCTTTATATTTATTAATAGTACTGTGGATATAACTTTCTAATCCCTCAATATCACTGTAATGACTCATCATTGGGATACTGATATATCCAATATTTCCTTCTAATTTTTTATCCAGCTCTTTAAAGTTTTTCTTATATAAATGAATACTATTTTCCTGTGATTTATTCTCTATAAAGGTTCTGAATTTGTTGTTTTTTGTTAAAGTAACTGTTGTTTTTTTTACTTTATTTTGTTTATTTTTAAGGGTAACTGTAACCTTTTCAGGGGAATCAAGATTATAATTAAAAAATAATGAGCCTAAGCGCTGTATACTTTTTGCTCCTCTTGTTATTTTTGCAGCTTTTGGTGCTTTTTTATCTCGATAATTATATTTATTTATATAATCTTCAACTGTTATGTCATTAATAGATACTAAATATGGATGTTCTTTATCGTAAAATGAATTACCTTCTTGGTTTAATGCTATAATATGATCTCCTACAGAAACGACGCCAAATGGCAATTGCAATAAATAGGTAGTATGCTCTTTTTTATTGAAACTTTCATTTTTTATTGAAGAGTGTCTATCCCCTATTTCAGACATTATTTTTCCTAATTCATTCGTTAAATAATTAATATTAACAGAATCTATTTTCGTATTAATAGCCTGTTTTAAATTATTAATAGATGCATCATAATTATAATTTGATAATTTTGTATACGAAGATTTTGTTTCTAAAATTTGTTTAAACTCATCGATATCTGCTATAGCTTCTTCTTTGCTAATGTGTTTTACTATCTTTTTTTTAACCTTATTTTTCTTATTATATAATAATACTTTTTTTCTATTCTCTGCTGTAAAAGTCCCTGTATATTTCTTAGAAACACCATTTTTAGACAATTGTAAAGAAACTTTCTCAGTGACTTGGTAGTCTTTCATAGAATGCAATACGCTACCCAAATCTTCAGAAAAACGTTTTTTCCATTTGTTGCCAAAATTCTCTTTGCAAAAACGTAATAATACGTCTTTTGTAAAATGGTCTAATTTTTCAAAATGATACCATTCTTCTTCAAATTTTACGATAGGTTCTTCAGCTTCCCATTTAACAGCTGTAAAAGGAGATGCTCTTTCTATGTTTATTTTTTGAGCAAAAATTGTTGTAGATATTCCTAAAAAAAGGATAAAAAATAGATTTTGTAGTTTCATATAAATTTTATTTTAAAATAATTGAAGGCAAACATAGTTTAGCTCTAGAGTTGAAAAAAATAAAATCGACAAACACTAGTTCTTAATAGATAACGTCTAGTTTATACTCGACTTAACAAAACAGTATTTTTATATATTTACACAAAATCTTTTAATAAACAATATGCTGCAATTATCACATAAAACGATACAAACAATTAAAACCGCTTTTCATATCATTTTAATTACTGCTATAACTTTTCAGCTTTTAAGTAAAGCTTTTTTCTCATTACCAAATGATTGGCTTTTCTTTTTGACAAGTGGCGCAGTAGAAAATTTTGTATTCACATTAATTGCTTATCTCTTTTATTATTTCGTATTAAAATTAAACGGTATTTGGAAAAAAACAGGTTTTGTTATCCTCTTTATTATAATATTAATAGCATTAGCAGTACTTAAAGAGTATAGAATACATAATAGTATTGCAGCTCAACAAACTTTTGAATATTTTAAAAGCTTTTTAGGGTTAACACTTCTATTTTATTTAAGTATCTATTTTGTAAATCGCTTAGAATATTTAAATCGCTATAAAAAGTTAGAAAAAGAATTAAACCAAGCTAAATCACAATTATTACGACAACAATTCAATCCACATTTTTTATTTAATGCATTCAATTCATTGTATAGCATGTCTTTAAAGAATCATTCAAAAACACCCGATACTATTTTAAAATTATCTGGAATGATGCGTTATTTAACAGATGATACTATAATAAATAAAGTTAGACTGTCTAAAGAAATTGAATTTATAGAGCAATATATTGCCATTGAAAAAATACGTTTTGGTGAGGGATCAAACATAAATTTCAATATAGAAGGAAATTCTAATAATGTCTATATAGCACCTTTATTATTAGTTACTTTTGTAGAGAATGCATTTAAACATGGGTTTTATACCAACAACTCTAATAGTTTTGTTGCTATTTTAATGCGAATTTCAGATACTATTTTAGAATTTGAGGTTAAAAATAGTATTCAACAAAAACAACATTTTCAGGAAGAAACTAGAAAAGGGAAAGGTTTAGAAAATGTAAAAGAAAGATTAAAAATTACCTATCCTAAAAAGCACGATTTAAAAATAATGAATGCTGAAAACAATTTTCAAATTAACTTAAAAATAGAATTAGCCTAATGTATACCGTTATAATTATAGATGATGAACCTTTGGCTATTGATGTGCTAACTCATTATTTAAAACGTTTTAATAACTATAAAGTTGCACATACTTTCACCAACCCTACAGAGGCTTTTAAGTATTTAAACTCCAATTCTATAGATTTGGTTTTTACGGATATAGCAATGCCTCAAATATCTGGAATAGAATTAGTTACTATGTGTAAAAAACACGAATCAAAATTTATACTTACAACGTCGTATAGTGAGTATGCTGTAGAAAGTTTTGATTTAGATGTTGTTGATTATTTACTAAAACCTATTTCGTTAAGTCGTTTTAATAAAGCCATTGAACGGTTTGAGGAACGTGTAACAAAAAAGGAATCATCTCCTTCATCAATAAATAAATCCTCTTTTTTTATTAAAGAAGGAGATGAGTTTATAAAAATAAAGATTGCTGATATCGATTATATTGAAGGCATGAAAGATTACGCAAAAATTGTAACGGGTAACAATTTTTGTATGGCGCTGAAAACTTTAAAATCGATTGAAAAATTATTAGAAAGCAAACAATTCCTTAGAATCCATAAATCTTTTATAGTGCCATTGCAAAAAATAACACAATATAATGGAAAATCTGTTTTAATAAACACACATGAGGTTCCTGTAGGCAATAGTTATAGAAGTACATTGAAAACCTATTTAGAAAATAATAAGTTGTGATTATATTCCACTACTCTCCTATCGTCGCTTGGGCCAAAAAAAATTCCATTAACATTGTAGAAGAAACGTTAAAAGTACTTTCGCTTTTCACTAAAGAAAAGTTACATAACGCAGCACATTGTAGTATAATTTATGCAGACTTACAAATAACTGTAAAAAGTTATCTTATATAGAAAAATAATAACAAAATGCAATATATTTGATTGTATAATAATTGTTACCACATATTACTAACAAAAATCATAAGACCTATGAAAATTTCATATTTTACAGCAATTTTAGTAATTTTAACACTTTTAACGAATTGTAAAAAAAATGAAAATGATTTTTTTATAATACAAGGAAAAATTGATGGTAATTTTAAAAAATATATCTATTTAAAATTCAATAACAAAATTGATAGTACACTGGTCAAAAACAGCGAATTCTCATTTAAAGGAGAAACCGAAAATCCTATTGAAGCTACACTTTACCCTTCCTCTCCTAAATCAAAAAAAATGATGGGAATAGCATCATTTATGCTAGAAAATAATAAAATTTTTATTTCATTAAAGTATGAGCAATCTGATTTTAGAGGAGAATTAACTGATTTTTTAAAACTAGATAGTATTTCAGGTTCAAAAAGTCAGGAATTAAGTATAGCGTTTAATTCAAAAATGAAAAATACTTTTTATAATGTAAAAGAAGAAAGTATTAGAAAAAAACATCTTTATAGCAATCTGTTAGAGTTTATTAGAACTAATCCAAAATCAATATTAAGTGGAAAAAATCTTGCTTCTTTAAATAGCTTTTACGGATATTTAGACAGTAATCAAATGGAGAATTTATATAAATTAATTGATACAAATTATCAATCCAAAAAAGATTTAACCACTATTAAATATATTATAAAAAGAAGAAAATTATTAGACATAGGAAAAATTCCACCTACAGTTATTCTTCCAAATCAAAACAATAAATTAATTGACAACAGATCTATAAAAGCAAAATATATTTTATTTGAATTTTGGGCTTCTTGGTGCGTTCCTTGCAGACAAACTAACCCTGAATTAAAAAAAGTCTACAATGAATTTAAAAATGAAAAATTTGAAATATTAGGAATTTCCATTGATAAAGATATTAAAAAATGGAAAAAAGCAATTAATGATGATGATTTAGATTGGATTCAAGTAGTTGATTCTCTCAATACAAGTGCTGAAAAATTTCTACTTAAAGGAGTTCCTTATAATATTTTACTTGACTCAAGTGGAGTAATTATTAAGATAAATATTAAACCTAAAGAATTGAGTGAATTATTATCGGAAAAATTAAAAAAATAACATGTGGTAACACCGTATATAATTTATTGCTGGCTTCTTGCTTACTTGCGAAAGTCCTCGCGGACTTTCTTTGTCCGTAATTATTTACTAAATTTACTAAATTTACTACTAAACCACCGCAACAAACCATATACAACAACGTTGTGTTGTAAGTTGACCCGTCCTGAAATAAGGCTACATAATTTTAAACATTATGTATAGAAATGACAAAGTAATTAGACGGTATTCAGAACCTTTTAAATTAAAAATTTTAGCCGAACTTACAATCGGAAAACACACAAAGAGCGAACTTTGTAAACTCTACTCAATTGCACCTACAACAGTAAATGTGTGGATTAAAAAGTACAATCGTAAAGACTTAATGAACACCAGAGTAAAAGTGGAAACAAAAGACGAAATATCTAGAATTAAAGCGCTTCAAAAAGAGATTGAACAGCTTAAAAAACTACTACTTAAAAAGGATCTCGATGCTATGGTAGAAGAATCCTATTTAGAAGTAGCTGCAGAAGACCTCGGCTATAAATCTATTGCTGAACTAAAAAAAAAGTTAAGTATAAAGCCTTAATAAAAGCTAAAGAGAAATCTAAGAGATTTGCGTCTTTAACGACTATAACCCATTGTTTTGGACTTAAACGTGATGCGTATTATAAATACAAATCTAGAGCTGATAAACGTTTAATACTAGAACAACAGATTATAAATATTGTTAGAAAAAGACGCAAATCTCTTCCTAGAGAAGGGGTGCGTAAGCTTACTAAATCTTTAGATATAGATTTTAATAAAGTAAATATTAAAGTTGGTAGAGATACTTTATTTAATGTCCTTAGAAAACACCAAATGCTAACACTTAGAAGGAAAACTAGTGCCAGAACAACAAACTCATATCATCGATTTTATAAATATAATAATATTATAAAAGACTTAGAAATTACAAAACCTAATCAAGTTTGGGTAAGTGATATAACTTACATCAGAACAATTAAAGGCTTTTGTTACTTAGCTTTAATAACTGATATGTATTCTAGAAAAATTGTTGGTTACGACCTTAGTGATAGCCTGGAATTAAAAGGATGTGTGAGAGCATTAAATAAGGCGATTTATAAAGCTAAAAAAACTTGTACTGAGCCTAGTCGAAGTATTAATGGGCTTATTCATCATTCAGACAGAGGAATACAATATTGCAGTAATCTATACACTCAAATATTAAAAAGAAAGAAAATAGATATCAGTATGACTGAAGAAAATCATTGTTACGAAAACGCCATGGCTGAACGTGTAAATGGTATTTTAAAAGATGAATTTTATCTCGACCAAACCTTTGATAACGTGGCTCACGCTAAGAGAGCCGCAAAAAATGCAATTAATTTATACAACGAAATAAGATTACACTTATCTTTAGATTATAAAACACCAAATATGGTATATAAATTATCAGCTTAATTCAATTTTAACCTGTAGCCATATTTCAGGACAAGACAAGTAATTAAAAAAAAATGACGAAATTAATGACAAAAAACATATACCTGAACACAGGATTAGCTTCATTAATAGCATTCATTTTACTGATAATTATGAATTATTCTTGGCCTCAAACTGATTATTCTTTGAATGATGTAATACTTGGGAATATAAAACTATCAGAAATTGACAAAGGAAATTTTATTAAATCAATAGGAATAAATTATGCTTTAGATACAATCTTTATTTTTTCTTGGATTGGCTCTTGGATTGGATTGTTTTTGCATTTTAAATCTTTAAATATTAAGCTAATTGGAATTTGTTTTGGATTGAGTCTTTTAGGAGCATTATTAGATATTACAGAAAACTCTATAAGTTTTGGATTACTTGTTGGAAACAATAAGAGCGCTGAAAATATTTTGTTTATACATTCAATTATAAGAGATCTGAGTTTTTGGTTTCCAATGATAGCTTCTTTTATCTTAACTATGATAATACCTAAACAAAAAGGAATTGCCATTATATTTCTGAAAATAGTTGGAATTATTGGTGTTTTATTTGCAATTCTTGGAATGTACATTCAATATTTTTCTGCAATACCTTATTATTGGTTTGGAATTTGGTTTCTTGCTTCAGCAATATTTTTATTTAGTAATTATAAAAAAGGAGTTAACCGAATTACTTCTGAAATATGAAAAATAAAAACTACTTACAACACCTTGTAAAATTAATTGCTTGTTTTAGCCTACTTACGAAAATCCTCGCGGATTTTCTATTCCGTTTTTATTTACTAAATTTAGTGCTTAAAACACGCAACTAATCTTGTACAAACACGTTAGCAAACATTGCGTACTCAAATTTTAGAAAGCAAACTGTTTGTTTATGTTTCCCTGTTTAGATTTTCAGCTTTTTAAAAAGTTACTATTTTAAAATTATTTTATCTTTGAACCTAAATTTTAAAGTATTTATTTTATGAAAAAGTATTTTTTCCTATTTTTTGTTCTCAATTTATTGCTAATTTCATCCTGTACTGATGATGAAGGAATATGTACTTGCACATATGAGTCGCAAGGATGGAATGGTGGACAGGTGGTTGATCAAACTAGATCTGTAGATTATCCTTGTAATCTAAAACCTCCTTGTGAATAATCAAATTCTACTGATTAAGCAACAACATGAATATTAAAAACATATAGTTCTGAAAGAATTGTCCTATTTATGGACAAACCTAATCGTTATTTACTGAAACAAATCTAACGACTTACAAAAAGAATTGGTGGAGTTTTTATTTAGTAAATAGGTCTAATTTTTTTTGTTCTTTCTAATTTATATCTATAACTTGGTTTTTTTATTAAAATGCTAACTTAAGCCGTATAAAATTTATTGCTAGTTATCTTCGCAGACTTTCTATTCAGTAATTACTCAATAAATTAGGTGTATAAACACGCCACTAAAGAGACACAAATACATTACCGCCAATTTAAAGAACAGATTATGAAACCAATAAAAGCAATCTACAAAACGGTCTTACTTTTCATATTTGCAGCAACTATTTTAAGTTGCAACAATAAACCAAAATCTGATACAAAAAAGAATTCAGAAGTGATGTTGAAGTTATTCAACATAAAAACAACAAATCAATTTATTATTGATATTCCTGAGACTCTTAAAGATCAATGTATCATTGATGAATTTGTACAAATTGATTCATTCAACTATGCCAAAGGAACAACAACTAATACCAACACTGGAGAAAAAACAACTATCATTCTTGATTACAACAACATTGTTCCAGTAAATCATAATAACAGCAAGAATATTTTTCGCTTTCTTGCTCCACTTACTGTATCAGGTTCAGGAACGGGTAAATTCAAATACCTTAGCTTATTTGAGCTAAACTTAAAAACACATAATATTAACCATAGTGACTCTAAATTTTTAGGAGATAGAATTATTTTAAAAAAAATAGAATATGATGGAGATAAAAAATTAGAAGTTATTATAAAAGCACACAGATTAGAACAATCCTTTTCAGAAACTCCAACAGAAACAAAAAAAATAGTCTTTGATATTACGGATGTTATTTTACCCCACAAATAAAGTTAATTATTGAAATAATTTACCAATAAATATATTACTACAAAGAATTATAGAATGTTACATTTATTTAAGATAAAACAATTTCAAATGTTTAAAAATCTTAATAATATTGAATTAGAAAACGGATGCTAACAAAGTACTGTGGTAAAAACTCATTAATTTTTCACTAAAATACTTCTATAATTACAATCTACGCGAGTTTCAACGACTTAAAATCGAGGTCTAAAAGCCTCATAGAACTGTACGAAATCTGTGTAGAAAAAAGAGGGGATTTTCAATGTTAACGAGATCTAAAGTCTCTACGTATATAATAACCTTATTCCTCTCTTTTGTGCTTTCTGTTTATTTGTCTAATTTCTAATTTAATGAAATACAAACTTAAGACGTGTATAAATAATGGCTTGTCCTCACATACTTGAAAAATCCTGCTTGTTTTCCTCTGGCAAGTACCTGTTTACAAATGTCCTTAAAGAACCACGCACTGCTCATACACGAGACGTTGGGCGCAATTAAAAAAATCGATGAAAGTCAATAAAAAATACTTGATTGAATGATTATATACAAATCAAAAGATTAAATTTGTCGAATTAAAAAATATAGACATTTTATGAGGCAATTCATTCAAAATAAATATTTTCTACTCATCTTTATTGCTATAATCTGGGGTTCTTCTTTTATACTCATAAAAAAAATACTACCAGTATTTGACCCATATCAAATCGGAGCTTTTAGGGCAGGATTGTCAGGCTTGCTTTTGTCATTTATTGGATTCCCAGCTTTGAAAAGAATGTCAAAAAAGGACGTTTTTTGGATTGCTCTATCAGGATTATTTGGTAACTTTTTAGTGGTCTTTATTTTCCCTATTGCACAACAAGGCGTAAGTAGCTCATTGGCAGGCATCATAAATGCATTAGACCCAATATTTACACTCGTTTTAGGAGCAATTCTGTTTGGAATCAGAAATAAAGTTATTCAATATACTGGAGCAATAATTGGACTTATAGGTGCTATCATTTTAGTTTACTCTTCCAATTCAGGAAATGGCGAAAATCATCTTTATTATACGGTTTTATTGGTTATAGGTTCGGCACTTTATGCCGTTGCCGCACTTATTATTGAAAAAAAATTACATCACATAAAATCGACAGATATATCAACAGGTATTTACACTATTTGGATGGTGCCATCTCTTTTAATTTTAAGTTTTTCAGGTTTTTTTACAGACATTGATTACAGCCAGAATGAAACTTTAACGGCTCTAGGTTATTTAGTCTTTCTAACCGTTATTAGCACTACTTTGGTAATGTTTTTGTTTTTCAAGCTTGTTCAAGATACATCTGCAGTTTTTGTAAGTACCATTTCACTTTTATTACCAGTCGTTGCGGTAATTTGGGGAATTTTGGACAAAGAGAAATTTACAGTTTGGTATGCAATCGGTGGATTATTAATTTTGATTAGTGTATATCTCATTAGAGAAAAGAAAAATAAATCATTGGAAAGGAATAAAAACTGCGCACAACAAAGAACTGAGTTAAAAAGCAACTAATTTCTTCATTAATTTTGCGCATTAATATTCTAGCTTGAAAACCTTATTCTAGCTTTTTTTTATTCATTTTATGAAATATTTTTCCTATTTCGTTTTTAATACAGATACAAAACTTGCACCATAAGGATTTCCCGATTTTGCAATTGCAAAAGCTTGTTTAAGTAACTTATTAGACACTGCAATTAACGCTAACTTTTTACTTTTTCCTTTGTTTGTGATTCGTTCGTAAATTTCTCTACAACCTTTATTTTGCTTGCATGCACTAAAAGAACATAGAAGTAATAAATTCCGTAACTTTCTGTTTCCCAATTTACTTATTCTACTTCTCCCCCTTACACTGCTTCCAGATTCTCTAATTGTTGGCGTAATTCCTACATAACTACACAATTGTTTTGCATTTTCAAACTTCTTAAAACCATCTGTTACAACAATTAAAAATAATGCTGTCTTTACACCTATTCTTGGGATAATTTGCAATAAGGTAAGTTGCACTTGCTAATCTTCTTTCACTAAAGAAAGTAACTTTTGTTCCATCTCTAAAATCTCTTTATTCAAAATTTTTTTTATTTTGATTAAAGAACGATAAACAAATTTTTATAGAATACCTAGCACTTCTTCTCCATGAATTTTTTCTTAGTAGCAGTACGTTTCTTTATTAAACTATCCAACTATCGAAAGAGCTGCAAACACTCACTTTTAACGTCTGTTGAAGCACTGTATAATGGAACTTCATTAATAATTCCATAGCCACATATTGCTTTAGCATCACTTTTATCTGTTTTTACTTTGGCTAATTTCATCTGGATGAAACGCTTTACTGATTATGGATTTACAATGGATACTACTTGATCTTTCTTGTACAGAAATTGTGCTAATCTGTAGTGATAATAACCTGCTGCCTCCATAACAACCAGTGTATTATTTTCTAAAATTTTTAGAAACTTAACGAATCCTTTTTCTGTATTTTTAAACTGTAAATGACCTTTCAGACTGCCATAACAATCAAAAACATCTTTACTAATGTCAATTCCAAAAGTTTCTATATATATATTCATAAGAAATGATTTAAGAAAGAATAACCTACTTTTACTCACAACAACTTGAAAACGAGATCTAGGTATCACAGAACTGAACGTGATTTTTAGTAGAAAAGAAAGCCAATTATCAATGTTGTCGATGTCAAAGCTTCACCGTATATTAGAACCTTAATTCTCTCTTTTATTCTTTCTAATTTATATACTTAAATTTAGTGTTTTATTATAAAATGCTAACTTAAGACGTATAAATTTTATTGCTGGTTTTAGCCAATTTACGAAAGTCCTTGCGGACTTTCTATCTGTGATTTATTTGCTAACTTTAGTACTTAAAACAAGCAACAAACCATATACAAAAACGTTTCCAGTAATTCCAAAACCAATAAAAAACTGCATAATAATAGTAATAATAATAATAACAATATATTTACACTACCAACAATAAAAAATTAACAGCTTATGAAACTTAAAAAAACAATAACAAGCATTGTGTTTCTCCTATTAAGCTTAGGAGGATTACACGCACAAGAAAGCTCAACTGCCGCAGGTGGTGAGGCAACAGGAACAGGCGGAACAGCCAGTTACTCGGTAGGACAAGTCGTTTACACTACCAATACAGGGACAAACGGCACAATAAGTCAAGGTGTGCAACAAGCCTACGAAATTTTTACAGTAGGAATTAAAGATACCGATCTGAATGTTACGCTTTCGGTTTTTCCTAACCCAACTGCCCATAATTTAACCCTGCAAATAAGCGAGTACAACAACGAAAAGTTGTCGTATCAGCTTTTTGACATACAAGGTAAATTATTAAGCAACGGACAAGTAAACACAAAGAAAACGCAAATAAACACATCAACTTTGTCTTCTGCAACTTACTTTATAAATGTTCTAAACCAAGAAAAAAAACAGGTTCAATCATTTAAAATAATTAAAAATTAAGGCAATGAAAAAAATATATACTTTAATAGCAGGGATTATGCTTACAGCAAGCATATTTGCACAAGCACCCGAAAAAATGAGCTACCAAGGAGTAGTAAGAGATGCAAGCAATGCCTTAGTAACCACACAAGCCGTAGGAATGCAAATTAGCATTTTACAAGGTGGTGCTACAGGAACACCAGTTTATGTAGAGACACAAACACCTACAACCAATTCTAACGGTTTATTAAGTTTAGAAATAGGAACAGGAACTTTACTAAGCGGCGATTTCACCACCATTAACTGGGCAAACGACACTTATTTTATTAAAACCGAAACCGACCCTACAGGCGGAACAAACTATACCATTACTGGTACAACACAACTAATGAGTGTACCTTATGCCTTGCACGCTAAAACAGCAGAAAGTATAACAGGAACAATAAACTACACCGAAACCGACCCTATTTTTAGAGCATCTATTGCTAATACTATTACTGCAATTGATACAGCTAACTGGAGAAACCATACCGTTGATACCGATACACACATTGACTCTACAGGAGTAGCCAACTTAGGTTTTAATGCAGGAGGAATAATTACCGAAACCGACCCTGTTTTTAGAGCATCTATTGCTAATGGTATTACTGTAATTGATACAGCTAATTGGAATAACCATACCGTTGATACCGATACCCATATTGACTCTACAGGAGTAGCCAACTTAGGTTTTAATGCAGGAGCAATAATTACCGAAATCGACCCTGTTTTTAGAGCATCTATTGCTAATGGTATTACTGCAATTGATACCGTAAATTGGAACAACAAACTATCTACCGAAATAGATGGCTCTGTTACCAACGAAATACAAGTTTTAACCATTAGCAACGACACACTTTTTTTAAGCAAAGGAGGGCTTGTAAAACTACCTGCAGCTGCTGTAGTTTTTAGTGGTAATTATGCCGATTTAACAAACATACCTGCTTACATTGCTGATGGTGATGATAATACACAACTAAACGAAACACAAGTAGATGCCTTTGTAGCCAACAATGGTTATTTAACCACAGAAGTTGATGGTTCTGTTACCAACGAAATAGAATTACCAACAGGTGGTACTAACGGACAAGTACTAAAAACTGATGGTGGTGGCAACTATGCTTGGGTAAACCAAACTACAGATACTGATACAAACACGCAGCTAAACGAAACACAAGTAGATGCCTTTGTAGCCAACAATGGTTATTTAACCACAGAAGTTGATGGTTCTGTTACCAACGAAATAGAATTACCAACAGGTGGTACTAACGGACAAGTACTAAAAACTAATGGTAGTGGCAACTATGCTTGGGTAAACCAAACTACAGATACTGATACCGACACACAACTAAACGAAACACAAGTAGATGCCTTTGTAGCCAACAATGGTTATTTAACCACAGAAGTTGATGGTTCTGTTACCAACGAAATAGAATTACCAACAGGTGGTACTAACGGACAAGTACTAAAAACTAATGGTAGTGGCAACTATGCTTGGGTAAACCAAACTACAGATACTGATACCGACACACAACTAAACGAAACACAAGTAGATGCCTTTGTAGCCAACAATGGTTATTTAACCACAGAAGTTGATGGTTCTGTTACCAACGAAATAGAATTACCAACGGGCGGTACTAACGAACAAGTACTAAAAACTGATGGTAGTGGCAACTATGCTTGGGTAAACCAAACTACAGATACTGATACCCATATTGATTCTACAGGAATTGCCAACTTAGGTTATATGGCAGGAATGCATACTGTAAATACAGATGCTCAAACCCTTACCGTATCACAAACAGGCGATACCTTAACAATAAGTGGAGGAAACTATGTATTAGTTCCTGGTATTAGTTTATTAAATCATCCTCACGCTCAAGTAATACAAATAGGTGACTTTTATGCAGGTGGAGTTGTTTTTTGGTTAGACGGTAATGGCGGAGGTTTAGTAGTATCTGTTGCAGACCAAAGCACAAGTGCTACATGGGGATGTAACGGAATAATTACTGGATCTGATAGTACAGCTATTGGTACGGGGGCACAAAACACAGTAGATATAGAAGCTAGTTGTGCTACAGCCGGAACAGCTGCAGATATTTGTGCCAACCTTACATTAAATAGTTATAACGATTGGTTTTTACCGAGCAAAGATGCCCTGCAAATTATATATGATAATAGAGTAACGATTGATGCTACAGCAGCAAATAATTCAGGGACTAGTTTATCACTAGATAGATATTGGAGTTCTACGGAGTTCAATAGTAATAATGCTTGGACCCATAGTTTCAATAACGGCGTCTCAAAAATTTACCTTAAGCCCGATAACTATACTTGTAGAGTGAGAGCCGTCAGAGCTTTTTAACTAACAAGTCGTTTACGTTACCAATACAGGGACAAACGGCACAGTAAGTCAAGGTGTGCTACAAGCCTACGAAATTTTTACAGGAGGAATTTAAAGATACCGATCTGAATGTTACGCTTTCGGTTTTTCCTAACCCAACTGCCCATAATTTAACCCTGCAAATAAGCGAGTACAACAACGAAAATTTATCGTATCAGCTTTTTGACATGCAAGGTAAATTATTAAGCAACGGACAAGTAAACACAAAGAAAACGCAAATAAACACATCATCTTCGTTTTCTTTAACTTACTTTATAAATGTTCTAAACCAAGAAAAAAAACAGGTTCAATCATTTAAAATAATTAAAAATTAAGGCAATGAAAAAAATATATACTTTAATAGCAGGGATTATGCTTACAGCAAGCATATTTGCACAAGTGCCCAAAAAAATGAGCTACCAAGCCGTAGTAAGAGATGCAAGTAATACCTTAGTAAGCACACAAGCCGTAGGAATGCAAATTAGCATTTTACAAGGCAGTACCCCTGTTTATGTAGAGGCACAAACACCTACAACCAACGCTAACGGTTTAGTAAGTTTAGAAATAGGAACAGGAACTTTACTAAGTGGCGATTTTACCACCATTAACTGGGCAAACGACGCTTATTTTATTAAAACCGAAACCGACCCTACAGGCGGAACAAACTATACCATTACCGTTACAACACAACTAATGAGTGTACCTTATGCCTTGCACGCTAAAACAGCAGAAAGCATAACAGGAACAATAAACTACACCGAAACCGACTCTGTTTTTAGAGCTTCTATTGCTAATACTATTACTGCAATTGATACAACTAATTGGAATAACCATACCGTTGATACAGATACACACATTGACTCTACAGGAGTAGCCAACTTAGGCTTTAATACAGGAGCAATAATTACCGAAACCGACCCTATTTTTAGAGCATCTATTGCCAATGGTATTACTGCAATTGATACAGCTAATTGGAATAACCATACCGTTGATACCGATACCCATATTGACTCTACAGGAGTAGCAAACTTAGGTTTTAATGCAGGAGGAATAATTACCGAAACCGACCCTGTTTTTAGAGCATCTATTACTAATGGTATTACTGCAATTGATACCGTAAATTGGAATAACAAACTATCTACCGAAATAGATGGCTCTGTTACAAACGAAATACAAGTTTTAACCATTAGCAACGATACACTTTTTTTAAGCAAAGGAGGGCTTGTAAAACTACCTGCAGCTGCTGTAGTTTTTAGTGGTAATTATGCCGATTTAACAAACATACCTGCTTACATTGCTGATGGTGATGATAATACACAACTAAACGAAACACAAGTAGATGCCTTTGTAGCCAACAATGGTTATTTAACCACAGAAGTTGATGGTTCTGTTACCAACGAAATAGAATTACCAACAGGTGGTACTAACGGACAAGTACTAAAAACTGATGGTGGTGGCAACTATGCTTGGGTAAACCAAACTACAGATACTGATACAAACACGCAGCTAAACGAAACACAAGTAGATGCCTTTGTAGCCAACAATGGTTATTTAACCACAGAAGTTGATGGTTCTGTTACCAACGAAATAGAATTACCAACAGGTGGTACTAACGGACAAGTACTAAAAACTGATGGTGGTGGCAACTATGCTTGGGTAAACCAAACTACAGATACTGATACAAACACGCAGCTAAACGAAACACAAGTAGATGCCTTTGTAGCCAACAATGGTTATTTAACCACAGAAGTTGATGGTTCTGTTACCAACGAAATAGAATTACCAACGGGCGGTACTAACGGACAAGTACTAAAAACTGATGGTAGTGGCAACTATGCTTGGGTAAACCAAACTACAGATACTGATACCGACACACAACTAAACGAAACACAAGTAGATGCCTTTGTAGCCAACAATGGTTATTTAACCACAGAAGTTGATGGTTCTGTTACCAACGAAATAGAATTACCAACGGGCGGTACTAACGGACAAGTACTAAAAACTGATGGTAGTGGCAACTATGCTTGGGTAAACCAAACTACAGATACCGATACCGATACCCATATTGATTCTACAGGAATTGCCAACTTAGGTTATATTCCAGGAGTACATACCGTAAATACCGATGCACAAACCCTCAAAGCATCACAAACAGGCGATACATTAACTATAAACGGAGGAAACTCTGTATTAATTCCTGGTATTAGTTTATTTAACTATCAACCACAAATACAAATAGGTGAATTTTATGCAGGTGGTGTTATTTTTTGGTTAGACGGTAATGGCGGGGGACTAGTAGTATCTATTGTAGACCAGAGCACACGTGCACAATGGGGATGTCACGGAACACACCTTGCTGGAGCAGAAGGTAAAGCTATTGGTACAGGGGCACAAAATACAGCAGATATAGAAGCTGGTTGTACTAGATACGCAACAGCGGCAGATCTTTGTGCCAACCTTACATTAAATGGTTATAACGATTGGTTTTTACCTAGTATAGACGAACTGCAAGCTATATTTGATAATAGAGCAGCTATTAATGCTACAGCAATAAGTAATTTAGGTACTAGTCTCGGAAGTTACTATTGGAGTTCTACTGAGGACTATAATTATTGGGCTTTGTTGTACCATTTCCGTGCCGGTAGTGTATCCGAAGATAAGTTTGAAAAGCATGGTGTGCGAGCCGTCAGAGCTTTTTAACAAATAAGCGTAGCGATTCACGAATACCTTATAAAATATAAAAAACAATGAGTAATTTACCCATTCAATTATTTTATAATATTGCCTAACAGTCTATTTTAATTTTTTTGAGTTGAGCTAAAAGCTCAACTCAAAAAAATCTTTACACTTATGGCGTTATCACATACTTTGTCTATAGACTTATACAGTTTTCTGAGTTAGTTAAGCCGTATAAAATTAATTGCTTGTACTCGCCTACTTACGAAAATCTTTTCAGATTTTCTATTCGGTTTTTATTTGCTAAATTAGTTGCCTAAACACGCAACTAATCTTATATAAAACGTTGCTAGCAATTAAAAATTGAATATAAATGAAAAACTATTTACTATTAACATTTTTCCTAATAACTACAATTGTTAAGGCTGAAAATAATATAAAGATTTACTACGAAAAGACAGATAATGGATTTAATATTTACGCTGATAATAACGATTTTTGTCCTTCAAGTATAAAAATTAGTTTTTCAGTTACAAACCTAAATATAAATGGAGGCAATAATAATATTTACATAGTTAATTCTCAACAAAAAAAACAGCTACTTACTTCGCTTAAAGTTTCCAAAAAAGGTAGAGCTTATAAGTTTTCATTTAAATATTGGACAAATTATGGCAATCATAATGACAATGAATATGATGAAAATTATGAGTACAATCTACCATTTAAAATATCAAGTAAGTTTAAACTTTATCAAGGCTACAATGGAACTTTTTCTCATAAAAATCAAAACGCTTTAGATTTCACAATGCCTATTGGTACAGAAATAACTGCAATTAGAGAAGGAATTGTTATTAGGGTTACAGATAAGAATAATAAAAACTGTGGAAAAAAAGAATGTCAAAAGTATAATAATTTCATTATAATTTATCATAAAGATGGAACTTTTGCAGAATATGCCCATATAAAACAAAATGGGTCAAAAGTTAAAGTTGGAGACAAAATTTCTAAAGGTCAATTAATTGCTTATAGCGGAAATGTTGGATGGAGCACTGGTCCACATTTACATTTAGTAGTGTTCAACCAAAAATTAAATGAAAGAAAAACTATAAAAACAAAGTTCCTAACAGAAAAAGGAAAAAAGACTGAATATTTAATAGAGAAGAACGAATATTCAAGAAATTACTAAAAACTATTGCCAACACTCTATAATGGCTTTTAGCTTATTTACAAAAGTCCTCACAGACTTTCTATCTGTAATTTATTTGATTACTTTAGTGTTTAAAATACGCAACTAATCTTATACTAACCGTTAGCAACAAGCTATAAAATTTCGTTAATCATTTAACAAAATATTGACAATCGAAATCACAATACATCCTATTATTTAAGATATTTTTGCTGAAAATATATCCTTTATTTTCAACATAATGTTTTGAATCGTAATGGCTATACAAACAATTATACTTATAAGTATCTAAAAATTGAATTTAGAAAACTTGATATTCATCTAAAAAAACAAAATGAAAAAATTATACAGCGCAACATTATTAATTTTAACCATCCTGTTTATGAGCACCATTCAAGCCCAAAAAACCAAAATTCTTGTTTTAATTCATTCAGATAATGGAGGAACTTATAAATTAGCACAAGAGATTGCAAAAGGAATTGAAGCCAAGGGAGAAGTTAAGGCTTATATAAAATTGGTAAAGGCTTCTAATAACCCATCTTTAAAAAATATATCCGTAGCATCCATTGAAGAATTAACTACATATGATGGTATTGCTTTTGGTTCGCCAATATATTTTGGAAATATTAGTACAGCAATGAGTGAGTTTTTATCAAAAACGGTAGAATTATGGAGCAATCATGCTTTAGAAGGAATGCCAGCAACGGTATTTATGTCTGCAGGTAGTGGAGCTGGAAAAGAACTTGCAATACAATCTTTTTGGAATAGTTTAGCAGTACACGGAATGATTTTGGTTTCCAACGGAATTAGAGGTACTAAAAACATTGATAAAACCATCCCTCAAGGTAATACTGTTTTAGGAACAACTAGTTTAGCTTCATTTAAGAATGTAGAAAGACCAACAAAAAGTGAACGTTTTCTAGCGAATCTTCAAGGACAAAATTTTGCTAAAGTAGCGCATGCATTAAAAGGTACATTTCCAACAACTATAGCAATAAAAGAGAATAATAAAAAAATAGATGTTAATACAGTATTAAAAGATAAGAAAATTGAATTGCCTAAAGTACCTAAACCTGCTGGGAGCTATGAACCTTATGTAAGGTCAGGAAATTTGGTATTTATTAATCAAGTTGCCTTTAAAGATGGAAAAGTTGTAAACCCCGGTAAATTAGGATTAGATATAAATGAAAAGCAGGTAAATGAAGCTACAAGAACTACAATGCTTAATGTTTTAGCTGTTTTAAAAGATGCTGTTGGTGGCGATTTAAATAAAGTAAAAAAATGTGTTCAACTAACAGGTATCTTTAACACTACAGATGATTACACTAAACATGCAAACTTAATGAATGTAGCATCAAATTTAATGGTTGAAGTTTTTGGAGAAAAAGGGAAGCATGCAAGAGCTACTTATGGAGCATCATCGATTCCTGTAAATTCTTCTGTAGAAATTCAAGCTATTTTTGAAGTAGAATAAAGACTAAATCATAAACTACTTAAAAGCCAATTGCCAACAATGTATAAAAAACATAGGGCTTTTGTGCTAAGCCAATAACCTTATTCCTCTCTTTTTTGCTTTCTGTTTATTTGTCTAATTTAATAAAATACAAACTTAAGACGTATAAACTTTATTGCTGGCTTATTGCCTACTTGCGAAAAACCTTAGGGGATTTTCTACTACGCTTTTATTTACTAAATTAGGTGCTCGAAATACGCAACTAATCATACACCAACACGTTGGCCATAAGATGTTAAACCGAACAATATTTATACAGAATGAGTAGAAAACACTTTCACACATTTGATGCTTTAAGATTTTTCGCTTTTCTTTTGGTTTTTTTATTACACTTACCAAAGACGGGAAACATATATATTGATTTCTTTCTTAAAAGTGGAGGAATTGGTGTAACATTCTTTTTTGTGTTAAGCGGATTTCTAATTACTTATATTTTACTCTATGAAAAAAAACACCATAATAAAATATCTCTAAAGAAATTTTTCGCCAGACGTATTCTGAGAATTTGGCCATTATTTTACCTTATGATAGCGTTTGCATATTTATCTCCATATATATTGAATGCCTTAAACTTGCCTTTTAACAATGAAGGATACAAACCTGATTTATTGACATCAATATTCTTTGGTGAGAATTATAAAATGATGATGACAAATACATTTCCTGATGGAGCACCTTTAAGGGTTATGTGGTCACTTTGTATTGAAGAACATTTTTATATTCTGTGGGCAGTATTACTCTATTTTATTTCTGCAAAAAAAATCCCGCATCTTATTATATCCAGCATTATTATTGCTAATATCTCTCGGCAAATTTACACTCATTTTGGAATAAGTCATATTGATATATTTTCTCATCTTGATTACTTTGCCTTTGGAGCAATACCTGCATATATTTTGATACATAAAAAAAGTTTCATAAATTATTTAGAAAAAATTCCAAGATATTTTAAATATATCTTTTTAATTTTAAACGTTGCAATCGTTTTTATAATCCCAAATATTAACTTCGTATTTATTGAGCATTTATCACCTTTTATCTTGAGCCTTTTATTTTCAGTTACTATACTATTCACATTAGGAAATAATTCTATTCACATAAATGACAATTTATGGTTTAGCAAATTAGGTATTTATACATATGGATTATACTTATATCATACTATCATAGTATTATTACTAATTCAGGTTTTTAAGTATCTATCTTTTTCTAATTGGTATTTATTAGGAATAACATCTTTAATTATAACAATCGGCATTAGTATAACCTCATATCATTTATTTGAAAAACAATTTTTAAAGTTGAAAAGACATTTTTACTAAATGATAAAACCAAATCCTATGGCTAACACCATATAAAATTAATTGCTGGTTTTATCTTATTTACGAAAGTTCTCTCAGACTTTAAATCTGTGTTTTATTTACTAACTTTAGTGCTTAAAACACGTAACTTATCTTATACAAAAACGTTACCCACAAGCTAAAAAACCGTGAAACATTAAAAATCCGAAATAAAAAATGCCACAGCTCATTTTAGCACATTTGGTTTTTCTCATCGCACAAGCCATTGCCCTAAAAAACCAAAAGAGCTAAAATAGCCAACGCACAACTATGAATTCAAACATAAAAATAAAAGATAAAGCAAAAACAAATCCATCTATCAAAATTGAATTTTTTAGAAAAGATGTTAGAAAGACATCTCCACATAAACACAACAACTATTTTGAAATAATTTACTTGACTAAAGGAAAAGGTTCGCATACTATTGACGCTAAACAATACGAAATAAAAACACCTGTAATATTTACCATCCGAAAAGAGCAAGTACATTTTTGGGATATCAAATCAGAACCAGAAGGATTTGTACTCATAATTAAAAAACCCTTTATTGACGATTGTTTGGACAAAGTAATAATTCGTTTAATTTCAGAATTAAGCGCACAAAATTGCCTTTTCCCAAAAGACAATATCGCAATTGACATATTTAAGATTTTATATAATGAACATCAAGAAAAGAAAACGTCTAAACGACCAATAATAAATGGATTATTAAAAGCTCTTTTAGCAAAACTTCTTGAATCTGCAAAAATTACTCCTTCTAAAAATGCCAATAACACTATCTTCCATAAATTTATTAACCTTTTAAATCAAGAAAACAAACTGACCAATAAGGTAAGCCACTATGCAAATTTATTAAACACCTCACCCCAAAACTTAAATGCAATTTGCAGAAAAGAAACAGATCACTCTGCAAGTGAGACTCTCTCTGTATACATAATTAATGAAGCAAAAAGACTTTTACTTTACACCGATTTCACGGTAAGTGAAATTGCCAATAAACTTGATTTCAACGATAATTCTCATTTCTCTAAATACTTCAAACGTCACGTTAAAAATACTCCTAATGAATTTCGTAGAGTAAACAAGTAAGTACCATCAATTTTTCAAATAGACCATTTTTTTATCATTGTATTGTATATTTTTACACAATCAATTTAGAATAGGAAATATGAAATGGATAATTTTTAATATCAGTTTATTTTTACTTTATTCTTGCCAGAACAATCACCAATAAGAAAAAAATGATAGAAAGAATCAAAAAAATAGATACTGATATTCTGTTGTGGATAAATGGTAATCACAATGAATTTTGGGATCATATAATGTGGATTGTTTCTGGAAAATGGACTTGGCTACCTTTTTATTTGATATTAGCTTCGTTCTTAATATGGAAATATAAAAAAAACTCTATCTTAATGATTTTACTGATAGGCATACTTATAACAATGAGTGACCAATTGGCTTCAGGATTTTTTAAACCATTTTTTGAGAGATTACGACCAAGTCAGAATCCTGATTTAGAAGGAAAACTTCATTTTGTTAATAATTATAAGAGTGGTAAATTCGGTTTTATATCTTCTCACGCAGCCAATGTTTTTTCATTAGCATTCTATCTAACATTAGTAGCTCGTAAAAAACTAAAATGGATACCTTTCGTCCTTATTCCTTGGGCAATTTTTGTTAGCATTAGCAGAATTTACCTTGGCGTTCACTATCCAACGGATATACTCGTTCCTATAATTTTAAGTATTCCTATAGCTTTAATAGTTTCTAAACTTTACAAAGTTTTTAATCCTATTTTTATTAAAAAAACAATTACAAATGTTACATAGATTAATTAAAACAGACCATTCCAAAACAACGATTATTATTCGCCTAATGGTGGGTTCTGTTTTCCTTTCAGAAGGTATTCAAAAATTTTTATATCCAATAGCAAGAGGAACAGGAAGGTTTGAAAAAATGGGTTTCACTAATCCTGACTTTTTAGCACATTTTGTTGGTGTATTCGAGATTCTATGCGGCTTATTATTACTCGTAGGTCTTTTAACTCGTGCTGCAGCTTTTGCAATGCTCATCAATATGACGGTAGCCATAATTGTAACCAAAATTCCGATTGCTTTTGATGAAAGTTTTGGTTCATTCGTGCTACGCGAGCTTAAAACTTATGGCTTTTGGAGTATGGCACACGAAATGCGAACTGACTTTGCAATGTGGTTGGGTGGTTTATTTCTATTTATAAAAGGTGGTGGATTCTGGTCAATTGACCGCAAAAATTCACATCACTAAATGAGTGCCTTTCCAAAATACGACTATGAGCTTTTAAAATGGGTTCAAATTAATAGAATAGATTTTCTAGACGTATTCTTTTATTGGATTTCTTCATCTACATTCATTGTTTCCATTATAACTTTAGGAATTATTGGTTGGTTGTATATTACAAAGAAACCAAAGCCTTTCAATATAAAATATTATAGTCTATTGCTCATAATTATAGCTTCCTCTTTTATTAGCTTATTCTTGAAATACACTGTTAAGAGACCACGACCATTTATTACAAATCCTGACATCATTCAATTATCTGAAACAAGCAATTTTTCATTTCCATCTGGTCATACAACAATTGCCTTCACTTTGGCATTCGGAATGCTATTCATTTCTTTTAAAAAAATATACTTACTTCCTGTTTTTTGTTGGGCTTTTCTCGTTGCCTATTCAAGAATGATATTGGGAGCTCACTACTTAACAGATATATTAACCGCTATTATAATCAGTTTTATGTTAAGCCTTTTAATTAAACCAATTTCTACAAAATGGACAGTAAAAAAAACTTAAAAGAAGTCGCAAAACTTTTTTTTAAATTAGGAAGCATTGCATTTGGAGGTCCTGCAGCTCATATAGCAATGATGGAAAATGAAGTTGTAAAAAAAAGAAAGTGGATGACATCTCAACATTTTCTCGATTTAGTAGGTGCTACTAATTTAATCCCAGGCCCAAATTCCACCGAAATGACAATGCATTGCGGACACGAAAGAGCAGGTTGGAAAGGATTAATAGTGGCTGGTGCTTGTTTTGTTTTTCCTGCTGTAGTTATTACAATGGTTTTTGCTTGGCTGTATCAACAATACGGACAATTACCTAAAGTTGAACCTTTTATTTACGGAATAAAGCCAGCTGTAATTGCTATTATTCTTGGTGCGGTTTACAGACTTGGTAAAAAAGCACTAAAAAATGTAGAACTTGGGGTTTTAGGTGCGTTAACTTTGATTGCCTGTTTACTTGGAGTAAATGAAATTTTAGCATTGTTTGCCTGTGGATTGATGGGGTTAATTTTATATTTCACCCTAAACTCCAAGAACAATCTAAACAGTTTTACTCCGCTCGTTTTACTGCAAGTTATACTAACACCAAGTACCCTGAAAATCCTCTGGACTTTCTTTAAAGTAGGTGCACTACTTTATGGAAGTGGCTATGTATTATTTGCTTTTTTAGATGCGGAATTAGTTACAACAGGTTTACTAACCAGACAAGAATTGATAGATGCTGTAGCAGTAGGACAATTTACACCAGGACCTGTTTTATCTACCGCTACATTTATTGGATGGCAATTAGGTGGGTTTTGGGGAGCGATTGCTGCAACAATTGGAATTTTTCTTCCTTCATTTATCTTTGTTTCTATTCTAAATCCATTTGTTCCTAAAATGCGGAAATCTAAAATATTTTCTGCATTTTTAGATGCCGTAAATATTGCAGCTGTTGCTGTTATTATAGCAGTTTGTGTAGAAATGGGAAAAGAAACGTTAACTGATTGGAGGACAATTCTCATTGCGACTATAAGCCTAATATGTGTTTTTATTTTTAAGAAAATGAATAGTGCATTTATAGTAATTGGCGGAGCATTATTTGGATACATATTGACATTGATATAAAAGCCAACGCTAAAAGTCGTACACATTTTCAATTCGCATCAGCCGACACACGAGCCAAAAATTGCAAAAGAGTATGCCTTTGCCTGCAAATAAATACGTTCTAATATTAAACTTCCGATTAATAAGCAGAACGAAAAATAAAGCCAGTGGATAACAAAGTACTGTGGCAAAAAACAAGTAAAAACTCATTAATTTTTCACTAAAGCACTTCTATAATTATTATCATAAGTTAATCTTGATTTAGCGATAGCAAAAGCCTGTTTTAATAGCTTATTACAAACTGCTATTAAGGCTAGTTTTTTGCTCTTTCCCTTAGCGACTATTCTATCATAAATTGCTTTGCAGGCATGGTTATATTTACAGGCATTAAAACTGCACATAAATAGTAAATTTCGAAGCTTTTGATTTCCTATTTTACTGATTCGAGGACGTCCTTTTACACTACTTCCACTCTGTCGTATTACGGGAGTTAAACCAACATAACTACAAAGTTCACTTCCACTTGTAAAGCGATCAAAACCATCCGTTAAAACAAGTTTTAATTCAACTTGTTTGGCATACTCACAAATTAACTTCGAATCGCTTTTATCTGTCTTAATTTTAGACAGCTTCATCTGAATAAACCGTTTTACAGACAAAGGATTCTCTACTGAAACTTTAACACCTTGTTCTTGTAAATAATAGGCTAACTGGTAATGATAATAACTCGTAGCCTCCAGCACACAATGACTATTAATATCTAACAATTTTACGAACTTCTTAAAGCCCGAAATACTATTTTTAAATTGGTAATAATTCCCAATGGAATCGGTAACATCAAAAACTAAATGACTGATGTCAAGTCCAAAATATTTTATACCTTTATTCATAAGAAAATATTTTTTGAAAGGACAAGCTACGCGAGTTTCAACGACTTAAAATCGAGGTCTAAAAGCCTCATAGAACTGTACGAAATCTGTGTAGAAAAAATAGGGGATTTTCAATGTTAACGAGATCTAAAGTCTCTACGTATATAATAACCTTATTCCTCTCTTTTGTGCTTTCTGTTTATTTGTCTAATTTAATGAAATACAAACTTAAGCCGTATAAAATTAATTGCTAGTCCTCGCCTACTTACGAAAACCCTCGCGGATTTTCTATTCGGTTTTTATTTACTAAATTAGATGCCTAAAACACGCAAAAAACCATATACATCAACGTTAGCAACAAGCTGAAAAAAAAGAATGAATAAACTAAAAACAGGAGAGTTTTACGGAACACATTACCAAAAATCAGCTTTTGAAAATCTAATAATTACCGATACAGAATATACACACAGTAAAGTTGATTGGCACTATCACGAAAATCCATATTTTACTTATTTACTTCAAGGGAAGTTATTTGAATCTAACAAAAAAGAATCCTACTATTTAGAACCAGGAAACCTACTATTTCATAATTGGCAAGACTCACATTATAATATAAAACCACCTGAATTTACAAGAGGTTTTCACATTGAATTGAATAAGAATTGGTTTTCAAACTTTGATATTCAGATAACAAATTTTGAAGGAAGCATCAATTTAAAGAATCCTATAATAAAGAACTTGATGAACCATATATTTGTTGAAACTAAAATTAACGACCAGTATTCAAACTTAAGTATTGAAAGTGATTTGATTGAAATTTTCAATACAATTAAGGAAAGTAAAGAAAGAAATTTAAGAAAACCAGATTGGGCAAATAAACTAAAAGAATTGTTGAATGAGGAACAAATAGACTATTCTTTAAATAGTTTAAGTTCAAAATTAGAAATACACCCTGTTCATTTGTCTAGAGAATTTAACCGGTATTTCGGAACAAGTCTTGGTAATTATATTCGATTAATAAAACTTAATAAAGCATTTTGCTTACTAACTTCAAACAAATTTTCTATGAGTGAAATCTGCTATCTATGTGATTTTTACGACCAAAGTCATTTCATTTCAAATTTTAAGAAAATATATAAGACAACACCATCAAAATTTTTAAAGGATATTTCCTAATGTTAATTATATACAATTTTGAGATATAAGATAACACTATTTTTGCAGTTCATCAAAATCAATTAAAAAATGAAGCTACAAAGTATTTTAATTCTCTTATTTACATTTCTTACCAATTGTATTTATGGTCAGAATATGCAAGATTACACAAGCAATTGGGAAGGCAAAATTGAAAATTTAAAATCATTCAATCTAAAAGTTGAAATAGAAAATCTAGGACTTGAAAAAACTAGATTCAAAATTTCTAACGATAAAAGCATTATTGACTATTCGTTTGAATCCATAAGTAAATCAATAATTACAATACCTTTTGCAGAAAATTATTCTTTTGAAGGTGTACTTTCTGAAAATGGAAAAGAGATTAACGGTTTTATTAAATCGGGTTTATTACTCTATCATTTGAAATTGACACTATCAAACCGCAATTCGTTTGTAGGTGTTTGGAATATATTAATGGTAGATAAATTAAAATCTGAAAAATTCTATTTAAGTCTAGAAAATGGATCAGGAAACGACTATGAGGCTTATCCTTTTTTTGGCGATAATACATTTACAGGAACTTGGTGTACTAATTTTCAAAAAGAAAATGATAATTTATTTTTTGAAGATTTTAAAACAGGATTAAAGTTTAAAGGAAAATTACTACCTCAAAAAATTAGTTTAGGAATTTATATAGACGATGGTTTAGTTTCTCAAATTGATTTAAAAAAATCTAACACAGATTGGAAGATAGGCTTGTTTGACACCAATAAAATTGATAAAAAGACTAATAACCTTGAACTTAAAGAAATGGAAAAGCTTATCGCAAAAGACAGCTTTCCTAATACACATTCAGTTTTAATTTCAAGAAAAGGTAAAGTTGTATACGAAAACTATTTTGATGGTTATAACTCAAATATTCCTCATCAGATGAAATCAGCTTCAAAAAGTATATCGTCTGCCATAGTTGGAATAGCAAAAGACAAATCCTTATTTAAAAATGTTAAGCAATCAATTTTCGAGTTTTTACCTAAAAAATATCAAAGTCATAAAGACAGTTTAAAACTGAAAATAAATATAGAGAGCCTTTTAACAATGAGTTCTGGAATAGATGCTATTGATTATGGTATTAACGCCAATCCAAAATCACCTGCTGTAGAAGATAATTTTCAAATGACAAAAGACTGGACAGAAACAATATTAAACTCTAAAATGATTAATAGTCCAAATACGAAAGCCAATTATGGTTCTGCAAATCCATATCTTCTTGGTGTGGCAATGGACTCAATAGTTTCAGAATCATTAGCATTATTTATGGATAAAAATTTATTTCAACCACTTAAAATTTCAAATTACGTAATTCAATCAGATTTAAAAGGAAACCCATACTTTGGTGGTGGAATGTATCTCACGCCAAAAGATATGCTCAAATTTGGGGAATTATATCTTAATAGAGGGAAATGGAAATCAAAACGAATTCTATCAAAAAAATGGGTTAAAAATTCCTTTAAAAATTATAGAAATTTAGAAAACGTGCCAGAAAAAAATGGATATGGTTATTTATGGTGGCACAATACATACGAAACTAAAGGAAAATGCATAAAATCTATTGAAGCAAGAGGTAATGGAGGACAGTATATTTTTGTTCTTCCTTCTTTAAAAACAGTTCTAGTTATAACTGCTGGAAATTACAGAAATGGAAAAACACAACAACCTGAAATGATTTTTGAAAAATATATTTTACCTTACCTTAAAAATTGAATAAAGCCAGTTGCCAACACCGTGTATGACTAATTCTTTTATCGTCTACTTACAAAAATACTCGCAGATTTTCTATTCAGTTTTTATTTATTAAATTCGGTATTCAATCTGAATGATGAGCAATATTCTTGGTAAACAATCTATAGAGAAATTATTCTTTACTTTTGAATCTGACAAAAAAGAACTTCTAATTTATGAGTACTACACAACCAACCAAGAATACAGTAAAAACAGTATGGCATATATTTACCGATAGTGCTACATGGCGTTGGTTTCAGAAAGCAATTGTATTATCCATTTTATTTTTAGTAGCAAATCACTTAACTAAGCGCGAAAGTTTTCCTGGTGGTGAAACCTATAGATTTCCTATAGAAGGTTTTCTGTCGTCTATTGTTTTATGTGTTTTTATTGGAATCATAGCGCATCTTAATTTTAAATATTACAAGAAAAAGTATTTCTCTAAAAAAGTAGAAATTGTTACTATTATATGGTATCTGATTTCTACTCTAGGATATATTACAATCATGTATATTCCTGTAAATATTATTTTAAATATAGTTGTAGGTGCACAGACAGAGTTCTATTATTTATTAATAGGATTGCTAATTACTTTATTATTAAGTTTTATTCTCATAGGTTTATGGTATGCACAAGACACATACAATTTATATCAGTTATCTATAAAAGGTGCTGAAATTACTATTGAAAGCGGCGCGAAAATGACGAAACTTACTTATGAAAATATTGCGTGCTTTTACATCGAAAACAAAATTGTGTATACTGTGCAAAATAACGGCACAACAATTAGCACCGACTTTACATTGAATGAGCTTGAAGAAAAAATAAACGATCAATTGTTTTTTAGAGCCAATCGGCAAATTATCTTTCACAAAGATGCTATCGACCAAATTGAAAAGATTGAAAATGGCAAGTTACGTATTCGGTTAAAAACTTCCATTGAAAACAATGCGATTCCAGAAATCAATATTAGTCGATACAAGCGAAAAGCATTTATGAGTTGGTTTCAATAAAAGAAACCAAAAACTATCGACTATTCAGTTATAAATTTACGACCATTCAGTAAAAACACACCTATTTAAAGGGATTTTTAGAGAATTTGTTCATTATTTCGCTTAGAATTTAAAATCTAAAAGAATGAATAAAATTACCTTAAGACAAACATTAATTCCATTAATTACCTTTGCAATCATTTGCTTTTTATGGTTTGGACCAATCCGTATAAGTTACATCGAAAATATCATTATTTCTATAGTAATCATTATAGCGAATTATATAGAATACAAAGGAAAACCATTTTCAGCACTTGGTTTTCAACGTGAAAAATTCACATTTAAAAACATCTTTGTACTTGCTCCGTTAGTTGCACTAGGGCTCTTTGTTTTTTATGTCTTTGCATTGGTTCCTGGAATTACAAAACTTACAGGAGTTGCTATCGACTATTCTAATTTTGAACAATTGAGAGGGAATCTTTCAGCCTGTTTAACTGCTTTATTAGTAGTGTGGGCTACTGCGGGGTTTGGAGAAGAAATTATCTTTCGCGGTTATTTTATGCGACAGTTTGTAAAATTCTTTGGAGAAAGTAAAGTCAGCATTGTACTTAATATTGTCTTATTTGCTTGTTTTTTTGGCTTTATGCATAGTTATCAAGGAATTACAGGCCAACTTGTAACAGGGTTTGTTGGAGCGTTGTTAGCTCTAATATTCTACTTGCGTAAATACGATTTGTGGTTTATTATTGCTGTACACGGTTTTTTTGATACCATTGCTTTAATTTGTATTTACTTTGGTTTGGCGTAACAATACCAAGGAATAGCACTTACAACTTAAAATCACCTTGTAAAATAGGTATTTATACACTATTTTTTATTGTAAGATAGAACTAGTATTATGCTTGATGGTTTTTTGAGGTTTAGAAGAAATTACCATGCTGAATCTGATTTGAAAAAATAATTGAGATAATTACAGTTGGTGTGTTTCGTTTTTTAAAACACCGTATATAATTTATTACTGGCTCCTTGCCTATTTGCGGAAATCCTAGCGGACTTTCTTTGTCGGTAATTATTTACTAACTTTACTACTAAACTAACGTCACAAAACTTATAGAACAACGTTAGCCATAATTAAAATAAATGAAGGAACTAAATAAAATACTGAAAGAATTAATTGGGTTAACAGAAAGTGAATGTGAAGAATTTTCTAAACAACTAAAAAGACAAGAGTATAAAGCGAAAACCATATTAATTGAGGAAGGAAATACGGCAGAGTCCTTGTACTTTATTGAATCTGGACTATTTAGAACATATAAAAATTTAGATGAAAAAGATATTACTACTTACTTCGCTTGTGATAATCAATTTATAACGGTTTTTAACAGCTTTATAAATCAAACAACTTCATCAGAAAACTTAGAAGTTATTGAAGATAGCATCGTTTATAAAATATCTTCAGATAGCTTAATTCAGCTTTATAAAGAATCTTCAAAATTTGAAAAATTCGGTAGAATTTTAGCCGAAAAAAATCATCTTTGTGCTTTAGAAAGAACCTTAACAATGCAGACAAAATCTGCTAAAAAAAGATACCTAGATTTTTTAAAAAATTACAACAAAAAAATTGTAAGTAGAGTTCCTCAATATCAAATTGCGAGTTTTCTTGGTATAGCTTCCGAATCGTTAAGTCGAGTTAGAAGAGAAATTTTCATTTCATAACAAATGTCAAGATATAAATATTAAAACCTGTCGTTTCTTTGTGCTTTATAAATCGAAAAATAAACACAATGAAAATACCAAAAAAATTAAAAATATCAATTGTTTCAATACTTGTATTATTTGCTTTATTTATTATTAATGTAGCATATAATTCTTGGTCAATTAGTCCTTTAGCTTGGTCGCCACCAACAATTCCAAAACTAGAGGGCGTACTTGCAGAAAATGAATTATTAAGCACAATAGAGCAGATTGATTTAAATGGTTGGTTTGGTCCAGAAGACATAGCAATAGATAATCAAGGAAATTTATATTGTGGAGTACATATTTCTAAAACAGATTTCACAGATGGTCGCGTTTTAAAAATCGATACGTCTGGAAAAGTTAGCGTATTTGCAAATTCAGAATCTTGGGTTACAGGAATGCATTTTGATAGTAATCAAAATCTAATCGCTGGCGACTTAGAAAGAGGTTTAATAAGTATAGACCAAAATGGTCATATTAAAACTTTGGCAAGTGAAGATGAAAACGGTAACAAGTTCTTAATACCTAACGATGTGGATATTGCTAGTGACGGAATGATCTATTTTACAAATACATCATCAAAAGTGAGTTTTAGTAGTAAACATATCTGGAAGTTATTAATGGAAGCTAGACCAGATGGCGGGCTTTACAGTTACAACCCAAAAACCAAACGAGTAAAAACGCTAATTAACGGAACATATTTTGGAAACGGAGTTGCTGTTTCTCAAAATGATGATTTTGTATTAATGGTAGATTTAGGAAAATACAGAATACGTAGATATTGGCTTAAAGGCGATAAAAAAGGAACTACAGATATATTTTTAGATAATTTAACAGGTTTTCCAAATGGAATTTCTAGAAGTAAAGATGGTAGTTTTTGGCTTGGGTTTTCGACTAAGAGAGATAAATCTTTAGATGAAATACATTCAAAACCACTAGTTAAAAAAATCGTTTACGGCCTACCATCTTTTATGCAACCCAAGGCAGTACCTTACGGAATGTTAATGCATTTAAGTAGCAATGGAGAAATTATAAAAACATATTACGATACAACCGGAGAGTTTGTGGCAGAAGCAACCTCTGTTGAAGAGCATAATGGATATCTTTACCTTGGTGGAGATGTGTCTGGTCATATTTCGAAATACAAATTAGAAAAATAACAGTGGCTAACAATGTGTAAAAATAATAAGGGTTTTAGTGCTTAACCCAAAGTTTAGTGTTTTTAACAAAGTCCGCAGAAATTACAATTTTGCGGGCTATTTTTTAAAATAAAAATTGTAAATTTCACTAAGCAATAAACTGAATATTAACTGCTTTTTTAATACCTTACTATTCTTACACAAAACCGTTACCAACATTCTGCCCCTTGTACTTTCCTGAAATAGGTTGACTAAAAATTAAACACTTAATTATAGTCACTTATGAAAACACAAAAAGAACCCTGGCGAAAATAAACGCACAAAATGGAATTATAATAATTTAAGAACCTAGTTTTAAGACAACCTGCTGAAGTACATTTAAATCCTTCTGTTCTTCAATTTGTAAACGTCTAATCTCTTTCAATAAAGTACTATAGTACAGTTTATGCAGACATACAAACAATATCTATTTTATGTAAATAGTAACCTAAAAAACTAAATAAACTATAAAAAAGTTGTCTTATTAAGAAAAATAATAACAAAATGCAATATATTTGATGGTATAATAAACGTTGCCAACAAGCTAAAAAACGAACATATTGATACCAGACTTCGACCATAATAATGTAATCCCACCACACTTGGGAAATCCAGCAGTAATGACTGATTTAAGTCCTTACCCTTGCAATACATTGGAAATTTGCCAAAAATTAGGAACTACAAAAGAACGTGTAGAAATACTAAAAGGTTTAATAGTTTTTAGGCAACGAATGATAGAAAATGGAATCATTGATGGATTTCAATGGCTTGATGGAAGTTTTATTGAAAATATAGAAATTACAGAAAACCGTCCGCCAAATGATTTAGATTTAGTAACTTTCTTTGGAGGTTTAACAATAGAAGAACAGCAAGTTAAAAGAGGAGAATTTGTTGAGTTTTTTAATCCTTCTTTAGCTAAAAACAATTACAAATTAGACCATTATGCAGTTGACTATTGCTATAGACCCGAAGTTACAGTAGAAATGACTAGATATTGGATTCAACTTTTTACACATAATAGACTTGGTGTGTGGAAAGGGATACTAAGATTAGAATTAAATACAGCTGAAATTGACCAAGAAGCTTTAACCTATTTAAACAATATAGAGTTATGAGCATATTTTCAGAAATAGAAAGAATTAAATCCCAAATTTTGGATACTGAACGTATGCTTAAATTAGTTGGCGAACATCCAATAATGTCAGATAGTTTAAAAGACAAATTAAACTCGCTAAAAGAAAGGCTTGCTAATTTCCCAAAAGATTTAATTGAACCAAAAATTAGATTGCTTTTTAGCGGAAATGCTGTCAAAGGTTCAATCGGAATAAAATCGAGATTTGTAAGTAAAACGATGAAACCAATTCAAGAATTAATTAAAACGCAAACAGCATTAGTTAGATTTGGTGGAGTTGGTAAACGTGGACAAGCAAAAAAATCAGCAAATTCAGAATTATATCTAACAGCTTTACCAACAGGTTCTTTTGGTGTAGAATTATCCCAACTTGAACATAATGATTTATTTGACGAAGAAGATGTTTCTAATGCAATAAAACAAGTTGTAGAATTAATTGAGGCTTCGACTGAAAGTGATGAAGAATTTGAAAAAGCAATTGAAAATACACCAAAAAGGAATCTAGCAAATTTAAAGTCATTACTTAAAACAATATCTGATGCTAATTCTATTTTAAAATTAGAAACTGGTAGTTTTGGTGTAAGTATTTCAGAAAAAGAAGTAAAAGAAGGTTTTGAAAGAGTCAATGCAACAAATAATGCAGAAGACGAAATTTTTATAAATGGTATTTTAAGAGGTATTTTATTAGATTCTGGAAAGTTCGAAATGGTAACTGATGAAGGAAACTTAATAAATGGAATTATTAATCCAGAATTAACAGAAGAACAACTGATTGAATATGATAGAAACTTTTTAAATAAAGAATGTCGAATTCATCTGTCTGTCAATAAAACAACATTTGTTACTGGAAGAGAAAAGATAAGTTACGAATTAATAGAAATTATAGGATAAAGCCAGTTGGCAACACCGTATATAATTTATTGCTGGCTTATTGCCTACTTACGAAAGTCCTCGCGGACTTTCTTGGTGGGTAATTATTTACTAAATTAGTTGCTTAAACCACGCAACAAACCATATACAAACACGTTGTGTGTCATTAAAAAACAATCATAAAGTGAATAAAAAGACCCTAGAAACAAACAAAAAACCAGTTGTAAAAAAATGGAATTCTAATGAAAATGAAAAATTCTGGATGACTGAAAGAGAATTTACGAGTATAGTGGTCGGAAAAGAAGCCACAAATTCTGAATACGCAATTACTGACGGAATAATTGAACCGAATGGTTTTGTTCCCGACCATTATCATAAATGGGAAGATCAAACATTTCACGTAATCGAAGGGAAATTAGAAGCGAAAATTGGAAATGAAACTTTCGTAATTGAGTCTGGAGATTCAATACATTGCCCAAGAGGAATATCTCACTATATGAAAAACATAGGAAATGAAAATGCTAAACTTATTAGTTACATAATTCCTGGAGATTGGGCGAAAGATTTTATGGCTGAAACAAGTAGACAAGTGAAAAGTGGTAAAATGGATTTGAAATTAATAGAAGAAAAATACGGAGTAGTCTATTTATAAAAACGCCACACAACAAGGTGTAAAAATAATAAGGGTTAAGTATTATGCTCAAAGTTGGTGCATATTAACAAAGTCCGCCAAATTTACAATTTGACGGTTAAAAGAAAAATAACGGTAAAAATTGTAAATTTGGCTAAGTGCTAAACCAAAAAGTAAATACATTTTAATCCCTTACTATTCTTACACAAATCGTTGTAGTGCATTAAAACCAAACTTTATGGAAATAGGAAATAAATTGATAAAACTTAATTGGAAATTTAGAATTGTGTCAGCAATTTTAACTGGACTTTTATTTATTGGAATTATGTGTCTTATGGATTATTTCTTAGATGGAGAATTTCAAAGTCTGAATAGTTACTTGTTTCAAGGAATATTTTTCGGGATTTTTATGGGAATTGGATTTCCGTATGTAACGCAAAAATTCGGAACAAAATTCACTTCTAAAATCGGAAAAAACATTAAACCTGAATTGGCACAAGACGAAAATATTGAAATTGAAGGTCCCGCAAACTTATTCCGTGGAATGGAAGGTGTTGGTGGAAAATTGTTTTTAACTGATAAAAAAGTAGTTTTTAAATCTCATAAAATAAATATCCAAAAAGGACAAACTGATATTCTTTACGAGAATATTACGGAAATAATAAAAAGAAAGACAGCTAAAATAATTGACAACGGAATTCGAATAAAAACCAATGGAGGAAATGAATTTGATTTTGTTGTTAATGAACGAGAAAAGTGGATTGAAAAGCTGAACGAAAAAATAACGCACTACAACACCGTATAAAATTAATTGCTTGCTTTTTGCTCACTTACGAAAATCCTCGCGGATTTTCTTTGTCAGTAATTATTTATTAACTTTATTGCTAAACCACGCAACTAACCTTGTACAAACACGTTGTAAAAAACTACGGAATTGAGCCAGAAATAAATAAGTTATTAAAGTTAACTTTTGGTTTTTTCTAATTTATAAAACTAAATACTGAAATAAAAGTGAATTTTAAAACGCATAAGATGATTAAGTATAATGTTATAATTTCATTAATTTTTTTATTTGGTATTAAAACTTTTTCTCAAATAAGAATAGAAGGAGAATATTGTAATTATGATAAATATGCAGATTTAAGCACTTGTTATAATTTCATTAATGGAATATTTAGTTATGAATCTTCTGGACATATAAGTTCCACATATTATGGAGAAGGTACCTATCAAATAAGTAAAGATTCTTTGTTAACTTTAGATTTTAATAAAACTAAAAACAGAAATAAATATAGGTACAAAATAATAAGTAGTAGCAAAAACTGTAAGGATTCTATACAATTAAAGTTTATTGTTAAAGATAGTGAAGGTATTCTACCTTATCCTTATAATGGAAATATTGAAATTAAAAAAAAAGTTTACCTAAATTTAAATAAAGATGGAATAGTCTATTTAAAAAAAGAAAATCAAGATTCTATAAAAATTAAATTACGGAATTTAGGTTTCAATTCTGTTGAAATTAAATTAAAATCACATAGAGATTATGCTATTGATGTTTTTTTAAGCGACATACCTTCTGGAATTCCAATAAAAAACAAAAAAATATTTTATAAAATAGAACGGATTAATGATAGTATATTAATTTTAAATGAGAATGGAATAAAAAGTTTTTGGAAAAATAGAAACTACAACACAGTATATAAAAAGTAGCTTTCAAGTGCAAACTACAAAGTCTATGCTTTTCTGTTAACATTTGGTTTTTAAAGTTAGTAAAACTAAATTCTAAAAAAGGTGTGAATTTACTCAAACTCTGAAAATCAAATTGCGGAATTCTTACTCAAATCTGAATTTTGAAAATATAAAAAATGGAAAATATAAATTATCGAAAATTGAAAAGGAAAAATTAAATACGCATTTTACAACACCGTGTATTAAAAATTGCTATATTAATACTTAACCAAAAGTAGTTGCATTTTTACTCACTTCAATTTTCCTACGGAAAATAGCCGTTCATTAAAAACGCAACTTTCAATACACAAACACGTTAACTTTCATTGTCGCTAATTTTTCTCAAAAACTAAAAAGAGAATAAAATACTGAATCTATTATTGGAAAAAATATTGCTTTTAGCCAAAAAGAAAGTTCTGAATCAATTACAAAGTAATTTATTTCTTTACTTTACTGTTTAGAAAATAGTTGCTATAAAACGAGAACTTCTCTCCTATTTATTTAATTTATTTTTGAAATGCAAAATAAATATTGTAAATAAAAATAAATAATTAAAATACGATAAATAAGAAAACATTATGAAAAACAAAAGTAGAAAATTAAATATCATAGCTATAATAACTTTATTAATTCTACTATTTATTTGTGCATTAATTATTCAAGATAGTCCTTTGAGTTGGGCACTTTTACCAGGAGATTCAGTAATATTATTTCCTTTATTATTTTTTATCCCTTTAATATTGTCTGTATTATCTTTAATGAACAAGAAAAATATATTTGCTAAAATAATACTTAGTATTTCAATAATATTACTAATTATAACAGGCATATTCGCTCTTTATGCATTGGCTTTAGGAGCAGCTTGGAAAAATTAAAAAGGTAACAAGTCGCTAAGAATAGCTATATCTAAGAAATATTTGTCATAATTTTAATTAAGTGCTTAAAACACCTAACAAACCATACATAAAACCATTAGCTTCACCCCTATCAGAATCTTGAAAAAAAAGAGAAATAATTAAAAAATGGAAGGCTTTAAAACAGAACACACCGAGTGGAATAAATTCAAATACCTTTTTAAAAAACAAGAAATTCCTGCAAAGACAATTTTATTAAATGAAGGAGAAATTGCTAAACAAGCATTCTTTATTGAGAAAGGTTGTTTAAGAGTGTGTTTTAATAATGATGAAAAAGATATTACTTTTCAGTTTTTCTTTGAAGGAGAAAGCGTTTCTTCAATTGAAAGTTTTCGAACGCACCAGCCAAGTTTATTTACAATTCAGAGTGTAGAACAGTGTATTATACATTCAATTTCTAAAAGAGATTTACAGACAATTATTAACACATCAACAAAAATTAAACAGCAAATAGAAGAACACACTTTTAAGCGGCTCATTATTTATCAAAAACTATTTCTTTCAAGAATCAAAGACAATCCAGAAAAAAGATATTTAGAACTTTTAAAAAAGAACCCTGAAATTCTATTGAGAGTTCCACAGCATTATATTGCTTCTTTTTTAGGAATTACACCTGTTTCATTAAGTCGTATACGAAACCGAAAGTAAACGCATTTCTTTACAATTGTTATCGTTTACTTATTTAGACCTGCCCACTTTTGTAATATAAATTTAAAACATTATAAAATGAAAGTAGTAATCGTATTTAATCACCCTTATAAGGGTAGTTTTTGTAATGCCATTTTGCAATCGGTAACAAACGGACTTACAAAAGGGAATCACCTAATTGACCTTATTCATTTAGACAAAGACAACTTTAATCCTGTAATGACAGCAGAAGATTTAAGAGCTTTTCGTGATAAAAAACCAATTGACCCAAAAGTAATTGATTATAGCAATAGAATAAAAAATGCAGACCATTTAGTGTTTATCTTCCCTATTTGGTGGGAATTAATGCCTGCAATAACAAAAGGTTTTGTAGACAAAGTAATTTTTCCTGGTACTGCTTACGACTATACAAATGCAAAGAATACAAGAATGATGCCTTTATGGAACAAGTTAAAAGGAGTTACAATGATAACGACAATGAATACGCCAAATTATTTATATCGATTTTTATTTGGGAACGCCATAAAAAAAGCAATGCTTTTAGGTACTTTTTGGAAAATAGGTTTTAAGAATAGAAAATGGATAAGTTATAATCAAGTAAAGCAAGTTAGTAAAGAGAAAAGAGAAAAATGGTTAATTGAACTTGAAAATAAATTCTCTTTTTTGTAACGAAAAGAAAAGGCAATAGCACCCAAGCAAAGTAATCCCTCAATAAAAATCAGCAAAATAGTACTTTTAGTCGATAATTAATAAGAGTATTAGTTCCTTAGCATTAAGAAGAAATTTAATTCCTTTTAGAGTGCAGAACAGCTAAATTGTGGGGAGAGCAGGATTCGAACCTGCGAAGACGTAGTCAACGGAGTTACAGTCCGTCCTCGTTGGCCGCTTGAGTATCTCCCCTATCATTTATTGTTTCAATGAACGTGCAAATTACTCTCGTAATGCATTGTTTTTTTTAAAGATTGCGAATATACAAAGTTTTCATACATGTCCTAAAAAAAGCGTGTTTTTTTTCAACTTTATTTTTTAGGTAAGTAGTAGGTTTTAAGAATCTGTCATTGCGAGGCACAGCTTGTTGCGAGGTACGAAGCAAAAGCAATCTCTTTATTATTGCATTCTATTTATTGTGTACGCACTCTTACCTTCCATTCTTTATGTGAGATTGCCACGTCGTTCCTCCTCGCAATGACACTCGAATCTGTTATTGCGAAGCCGAAGCAAAAGCAATCTGTTTATTATTGCATTCTATTTATTGTGTACGCACTCTTAACTGCCATTCTTTATGTGAGATTGCCACGTCGTTCCTCCTTGCAATGACACTCGAATCTGTCATTGCGAGGCACAGCTTGTTGCGAGGTACGAAGCAAAAGCAATCTGTTTACTATTACATCTATTTTTTGTATACGCACTTTTAACCGCCATTCTTTACGTGAGATTGCCATGTCGTTTCTCTTCGCAATGACACTCGAATCTGTCATTGCGAGGCACGAAGCAATCTGTTTACTATTACATCTTATTTATTGTGTACGCATTCTTATCTTCCATTCTTTATGTGAGATTACCACGTCGTTCCTCCTCGTAATGACACTCGAATCTGTCATTGCGAGGCACGAAGCAATCTGTTTACTATTACATTCTATTTATTGTGTACGCACTCTTAACTGCCATTCTTTACGTGAGATTGCCATGTCGTTTCTCTTCGCAATGACACTCGAATCGTCATTGCGAAGCCGAAGCAAAAGCAATCTCTTTATTTTTGCATTCTATTTATTGTGTACGCACTCTTACCTTCCATTCTTTATGTGAGATTGCCACGTCGTAGCTACTCGCAATGACACTCGAATCTGTCATTGCGAGGCACGAAGCAATCTGTTTATTATTGCATTTTATTTATTGTGTGCACTCTTAACTGCCATTCTTTATGTGAGATTGCCACGTCGTTCCCCCTCGAAATGACACTCGAATCCATTTAACCTACCTCGAATCTGCCTCGGGTTTGCTCCCTAAAAAGTCCATTTTTAAAAAATAAGGACTTCCAGTCTTCGAACCAAGCCCGAACCAAACCCGAACAAAACCCTCTAAAAAGGTTGTTTTTGTGTCATTACGTGTCAGCAGCGGTCATTATGTTTTATACCGTGTCTAAATGTGTCAGTAGCGGTCAGTACCGTTTACAAACCGTCAGTTTGTGTCAATACATGTCAGCAAGTGTCAAGTGTTTGTAAGTGTGAGTTTTAGGTTTTAGATTTGACATCTATTAATCATAAAAAAAAATTATGGCAACATTTGAAAAAGGAATACTTGGCGGATTTTCTGGCAAAGTAGGCAACGTAGTAGGCGCTAGATGGCGAGGTAAAAATGTAATGCGAAGTTTACCACAGCGTGGTAATTATACAGCTACCGCAAAACAGGAAGAACAACGTCAAAAATTTAAAACCGTTATTGGTTTTTTAAGTCCGATTGTAGCGATATTAAATCGTTATTTTGGGAATACACAGGGCGATAAATCGCGTTCTAACTTGGCAACTTCTTATCATCTTAAAAATGCAGTAGTAAGCAGCCCATTGGGCATGGTAATGGATTATGCCAAAGTATTGGTAAGCAAAGGAGATTTAAGAGGAATTGATGGTGGTACTATGACTGCAGCAGCCGGACGCATTCTAAATTTTGGATGGCAAGACAATAGCGGCCAAGGGAAAGCCACAACTACCGATGCTTTTATGGTGGTGGTCTATGCACCCGACCTAAATTTGTTTTATAGCAATTTGGCAGTTGCCACCAGAGATGCCACAACGGCAACCGTAACATTACCCGATTTTATGGCAAGTTTTGAGGTGGAAGTTTGGGCATCTTTTACCAAGCCAGAAACCAATTTTGCGGCAATAAGCACCTATATGGGTACTGTTACCGTACTGTAAAAACAGCATTCATACACAGGTTATTTAGAACGTGTTTGCGTATAACAACAAAATGTTATGCGTACACACGTTTTTTTTCAATCCTTATTTTTGTTGTACAATTTCTAAAAAGACTGCGAACCGTTTGCTAATTGTTTACGAATTATTTACATTTCTAAGCGCCTTGTGTATAAACAACTTATTTAATAAGTGTTTGGGGTACATGGGGCTATGACCTAATTTAAAACTAGGTATGTTGTGGTGTTTTCGCAACCTGTACATGGTGCTGCGGCTTACATTTAAATGTGCCATGGCTTCTTCTGTAGTAAGCCATACTTCATTTTCGAATAAATGGGCATCGAATTCTAAATGCCTGTTTTGTAAAACGGGTTGGTCTTTTTTTTCTTTTTTCATAAGTATTTTTTCTTAGCAATGTACCCTGTTGAAATTGAGTGTTTTATGCGCTAATATAAATAAAATTTTATAGGTATAAATACGCGATTGTTGCTTTTTAATAAAAGTGGCCTTTTTTCTAAAAGTTACCATGTGTTGCTTTTAAAAGAAATTGAGTAATTTCTTTTAATTTTACTACAATTCAATTCGGATAATTATAGGTATCTATAAAAAGTGAAATTTCTTCAATAGATTTTTCTATCAGTTCTTTTTTACTTCTCGCTGTTTTTATTTTAGATCATAATTGTAAAATATAAATAATGTTAATTTCATCTCTATGAATAACTCTAACTCAAAATCTACTCTTTGTGTGAGATTGCTTCATTCTTCGAAATAACACACTGCTTGCAATAACTATAACAGATGCTTCCAATTAGGATTCATACTTTCTATTAATGCTACTTTATTTGCTCTATTACCCGCTTTTAATTGTTTTTCTCTTGCAATAGCATCACCAATCATTTGAAACGATTCAAAATACACCAGTTTATCTAAATTATACCGAGCCGTAAACGATTTTTGATCAACCTTATTGCGGTGTTGTTTTATTCGCTGTTCTAAATTAGATGTTACACCAACATATAGTGTGGTGTTATTTTTATTGGTTAGTATGTATATAAAGCCTGGTTTCATCTTTTCAATTATATTCGTATCTGTTATTGCGAGGTTTTTTTTACACTCGTCATTGCGAGGTACAGCCTGTTGCAAGGTACGAAGCTAAAGCAATCTGTTAATTAGAATGTTCTATGCTTCCTGTTCTTACTGTTGCGTTCTACTCTTTACGTGAGATTGCTTCATGCTTCGCAATGACACTCAGAACCTGTTCTTACTGTTGCGTCCTCCTCTTTATGTGAGATTGCTTCATACTTCGCAATGACACTCAGAATTTGTTCTTTACACTCGTCATTGCGAGGCACGAAGCAATCTGTTAATTAGAACGTTCTATGCCTTCTGTTATTACTGTTGCGTTCTACTCTTTACGTGAGATTGCTTCATGCTTCGCAATGACACTCGTACCCTGTTCTTACTGTTATGCTCTCCTCGTTACGTGAGATTGCTTCATACTTCGCAATGACACTCGTACCCTGTTCTTACTGTTACGTTCTCCTCTTTACGTGAGATTGCTTCATACTTCGCAATGACACTCAAACCCTGTTCTTACTGTTACGTTCTCCTCTTTACGTGAGATTGCTTCATACTTCGCAATGACACTCATACCCTGCTCTTTACACTCGTCATTGCGAGGTACGAAGCAATCTGTTAATTAGAACGTTCTATGCTTTCTGTTCTTACTGTTACGTTCTCCTCTTTACGTGAGATTGCTTCATGCTTCGCAATGACACTCAGAACCTGTTCTTTACACTCGTCATTGCGAGGTACGAAGCAATCCGTTAATTAGAACGTTCTATGCTTCCTGTTATTACTGTTGAGTTCTCCTCTTTACGTGAGATTGCTTCATACTTCGCAATGACACTCGTACCCTGTTCTTACTGTTATGCTCTCCTCGTTACGTGAGATTGCTTCATACTTCGCAATGACACTCGTACCCTGTTCTTACTGTTGCGTTCTCCTCTTTATGTGAGATTGCTTCATACTTCGCAATGACACTCAGAATTTGTTCTTTACACTCGTCATTGCGAGGCACGAAGCAATCTGTTAATTAGAACGTTCTATTCTTTCTGTTATTACTGTTGCGTTCTCCTCTTTACGTGAGATTGCTTCATACTTCGCAATGACACTCAAACCCTGTTCTTACTGTTGCGTCCTCCTCTTTACGTGAGATTGCTTCATACTTCGCAATGACACTCATACCCTTTCTTACTGTTACGTTCTCCTCTTTACGTGAGATTGCTTCATACTTCGCAATGACACTCGTGCCCTGTTCTTACTGTTGCGTTCTCCTCTTTACGTGAGATTGCTTCATGCTTCGCAATGACACTCGTACCCTATTCTTACTGTTGCGTTCTCCTCTTTACGTGAGATTGCTTCATGCTTCGCAATGACTATTATAAATGAAAAACTTTACACCTCTTTTCTCAACACCTCTAAAGGCGGACTTCTTAAAACCGATTTTAAATTACTGATACCAATAAGTACCACTAAAAAAGTAACTCCAGGTAAAAAGACTAGAAAAGGAATTACGGAGGGTATAAAAGGTTCTTTAAATAAAAAGGTGGCCAATAACTGACTCCCAATTAAAGACAATAAAATACCTGTTAAACTTCCTAAGATTCCTAAATAGACATATTCTAAGGCTGTAATTTGTAAAATTTGTTTGCTTTTTGCTCCTAAAGTTCTTAGCAAAACACTTTCTTTAATTCGCTGGTATTTGCTGTTTCTAACAGCACCTATGAGCACAATAAAACCTGTTAAAATGCTAAAAAATGCCATAAAATTAATAATCCATGAGATTTTATCTAAAATACCTTCTACAAGCGTAAATACTTGTCTTAAATCTAAAATAGTTACATTGGGGAATTGTTGTACCAAGTCTCTTTGTAAGGCTGCGGAATCTTCTTTGTTAGAGACATGTGTGGTCATCACATTAAATTTCGGTGCATTTTCTAATACTCCGGTTGGAAATAAAATTGAAAAATTGACCTTCATACTACTCCAATCTACTTTTCGAATACTCCCTACAATCGTTTCCATCAATACTCCTTGAATATTAAAAACAACGGCATCTCCTACCTCTAAATTTGCATCTCTGGCAATATTGTCTGCAATAGATATATAAATAGGCGTTCCTGGTGTTCTTTTTCTTGTAAAATCGCCCGCTACAATCTCTTCTGTTGCAGATAAAGCATCTCTGTAGGTAACTCTAAATTCTCTATTTAAAATCCACTTACGCATTTTAACCGTACTGTCTTTGCGAATCTCATTTACAGATGTACCTCGAATGCTTTGCATGCGCATGGTAATGATGGGTATGTTATCGATTACTTCTAAGCCTTTGCTTTTAAAGGTTTCTAAAAGTGCCGTTTCTTGAGTACTTTGCACGTCCATTAAAATGATATTGGCATCACTTTTTTTATTTTCAATAGCCGTTTTAACAAGTAAAATATCTTTGGTAAAATACAACGTACTTATTAAAAAAGTACCAAAACCAATAGCCAAAACAAGCACCATGGTTTGGTTGTTGGGGCGAAATAAGTTTAACAAACTTTGGCGATTGGTATAGCCCCAAGAACTTGGAAAGTATTTTTTAATTAGCTTAATAAAGATATTCGCTACACCTGTCATAATAGCAAATGTGATAGAAATACCAAGTGTAAAAAACAAACCATTTAGGGCATCTTTTAGAATCCAAAAAGAAAACAAAAAGATAAAAAGTAGTATTAAAAACCCTACTGCAATTCGTGCTATTTTAGGCTTTTGTAAATTGTCTTCAGCACCTCTTAAAACTTCTAATGGCGATACATACCAAGTGCCTAATAATGGTAATAATGCAAATAAAACAGACATTACAACACCCAAAGCAACCCCCATAATTATAGGCCAAATAGAAATTGATACGGCTACATTAAAGGGTAAAAAATCTTGTAAAATATAAGGGAATGCATATTGTAAAGCTGTTCCTATGGCAGACCCAATTACACCACCAATAAACCCGATACTTATAATTTGAAGCAAATACATTAAAAATGTTTGCTTTCTAGAGGCTCCTAAACATTTTAAAACAGCTACATTTTTTAGTTTTTCTTTGATATAAATATGTACAGAACTCGCAATACCAATACACCCTAATAAAAGGGCAATAAAAGCAACTAGATTTAAAAACCGACTCACATTATCATACCTTCTTCCCAAACGTTCGCTTGTACTTGTATGGGTGTCTAAATCAGCATTTTCAGCTTTAAGAATTGGATTTATTTTTTCATCCAATCTTTCTAAATCCGTTGTTGGAGCTTCAAAAAAGTATTGGTATTCTTTTCTACTACCTACTTGCAACAATGCGGTTTCTTCTAAAAAACGATAAGGAATTAAAACGGTTGGTGCTATAGAAGATGAAATCGCTGTACTACCCGGAATTGATTTTAAAGCACCTAAAATGGGAATTGTAAGTTTGCCTAATTTTATTGAATCGCCCGGATTTAGATTGTATTGCAATAGCAACGTAGCATCTACCAATGCACCGCCTATTTCTTGATAATTTTTACCAGCAGCTACAGGATCTGTTGCTAAATCTCCGTAAAAAGGGAACGCACCTTCAATAGCCCTTACTTTTACTAATTTGGTGCCATTATTTTTAGGGAAAGCAGCCATAGAAACAAAGTTCACTTCAGAAGCAGTTGCTCCTAAAGAATCTATAATTGCCTGTACTTTTTTAGAAGGAATTTGTTTGCTATCAATAATAAAATCGGCACCCATTAAGGCTTTCGATTGTAGTTGTATGTTTTGTTTTAAATTATCACTAAATAATTGAATGGAAACCACTGCTGCAATGCCTAATATAATAGATGCCATAAAGAGCATTAATCTAGAAAGGCTTGCTTTACCGTCTCTCCAAGCCATTTTTAAAAGCCATTTAAAATTTGCTTTAGAATTGATCTTGCTCATTAAATAGTGTTGGTTTTTTCGTTTGAAGTAATCTTCCCTCCTTTTAAGCGTAAAATTTGTTGTGTTCTGTTTGCCAAATCTAAATCGTGTGTAATAATTACCAAAGTAGTGCCGGCTTCTTTGTTCAATTCAAAAAGTAATTGAATTACCTTTTCGCCTGTTTCTTCGTCTAAATTTCCGGTGGGTTCATCGGCAAATAAAATAGACGGTTTGTTAGAAAAAGCTCTTGCCAATGCCACGCGTTGTTGTTCTCCGCCAGATAATTGAGACGGATAATGGTGCAAACGATCTGCTAACCCTACCTTTTCTAATAAAGCGATACCAAATTTAGTTGCATTTTTTTCGCCTTGCAATTCTAAAGGTACAATGACGTTTTCTAAAGCGGTTAATGTAGGAAGCAGTTGAAAGTTCTGAAAAATAAAGCCTACTTCTTTGTTTCTTAATGCCGCACGTTCATCTTCATTTAAATTCTGTAGAGGGATGCCGCATAGTTCAACGGTTCCTGAACTTGGGTAATCTAAACCTGCACACAAGCCTAATAACGTAGTTTTACCACTTCCAGATGGACCTACAATTGAAAAAACACTTCCTTTTGCTACTTCAAAAAAAATATGACTAATTACTGTTAATTTTTTAGATCCACTGCTATACGTTTTCTCTAAATCATTAATCTTTAATATATTTGACATTATTTTTATTTAATTTTTATCTAAAATATGCTGATGTTGAAAAATAAACAATTACTGAAACATACCAACAATAGAATACCAAATGTTTTCTTAAAATTTTGTTGTTTTTCTTTGTTGGTATTTCTTTGCGCTTGTAAATCGGATGTTCCTAAAAAAGCAACAACTATAGAAACCACGACTCCTAAAACTCAAATTAAGCAACCTGAAAAAAATGCTGTTAAAAGAATTGTTTTTTTTGGTGATAGTTTAACTGCTGGTTACGGTTTAACAGATGTTACCGATGCTTTTCCTGGAATTATTCAACATAAAATAGATTCTTTACAATTAGATTACAGTATTGTAAATTCTGGTGTAAGTGGAGAAACTACTTCGGGTGGAAAAAATAGAATCGATTGGGTTTTAAATGAAAAACCAAGCATTTTTGTTTTAGAATTGGGCGCAAATGATGGTTTAAGAGGTGTTCCTTTAAAACAAACAAAAGAAAATCTACAAGCCATTATAACTGCAGTTAAAAACAAGTATCCTACTACAAAAATTGTTTTAGCAGGCATGCAAATTCCGCCTAATATGGGACAAGATTATACTTCTGAATTTAAAAATATATTTCCTGCATTGGCAAAAAAAAATGAGGTGTATTTAATTCCTTTTTTATTAGAAAATGTTGGTGGTACTGCCGCTTTAAATCAGTCAGACGGTATTCATCCAACAAAAGAAGGACATCAAATATTGGCTAAAAATGTTTGGGCTGTTTTAGCGCCTTTACTTAAATAAAGCCATTAAGATGCTTTACGTATCGAACCTATATGTAGCTAAAATTATTTTTTATTCTTTCGCTTCTTTCTCCAAAGAATATAAAATAAAAAAGCTAAAATAGGCATAATGATAATTACAATCACTTCAAATGGATCTGTAAAATCTAACGGTTGGTTATCGTCTGGATTTGGCGTACCTATTGGTAATTGTAAGATTAAGGTGTTATATATTGCGAGCATATTTTTTAATGATTTAGATTCAAATTTATGAAATTAAAAATACACGACAAATTTAAAATCAGGTTACATTTTTCAATACACTTTATGTTTCCTTAAGTTTCACCTTAATTAGTGGCTTTAATTCTCTTTGTAAAAGTTTTATATTAGAAAACCATTTTTTTAGCATAATCCTATTTAATAGTAATTTATGGTCGGATGCTTAAAACGCCATAAATTCAATTAACACTCTAAGACCTATTGTTTTAAACGTCTTACATCTGAAGTGATTAAACTTCTAGTAGGTATATTAGAAAAACGAGGTGTAAATAATATTTAGATTGGTACTCTTGAAACCTACTTTATTTTAATAATATTTCAAGCAGATATAACCACTTAACTTCTATTATTATTTCGAGCAAATCAATTCAATTATCTTTTATTTTAAAATTTGGGCCACCCAATGGATAATTTATAGTTTAAGGCTTTCTAATAAACCAATAATTATGATTTTAAAATAGTGTGATTGCTAAGTTTTAATAATGGTACCTATTACTCTTTCTTGCAATTTCTCTAGCTACCAATACATTAAGTGAAAAAGGCCTTTTTTTAACAACACAAAAGGAATTGTCTTAAAAAAAAGCTACAGTTCAGTAGTACAATTTGTTAGAGAAATTACTGATAATATTTTCAAATAAATAGCACATTTCTATGCGAAAATATTTACATTTATACACTCTAAGCATCTTTTATTAGAGAAAAGTATTTTAACCTTTTTATTTAAAAAAAATTCAAATTTATTACATTATGAAACATTTAATCACAGTATTTACAGCCCTTTTAATAAGCACAATGTCTTACGGGCAATATCAAGTTTCTGTTAGCTCTGGGTATGCTTTTGGTAGTGCCGGAATGAAGTTAGGAGAAGAAATTAATATCTCTGAAACAGAAAATAGCTATGGTAGTTATGGTGAAGGAGCCAATATTCAAATAAGAGGAAGTTATTTTTTTAATGAATCTTTTGGTGTAGATCTAGCTGTTGGGTATTTAAGAGGTGCAGATCAAACTATATCTAAAGGTTATGAGTTTTACGAAAATGGTGATCTTAACACAAATGTAGATATAGATGCTGTTGCTAGAGCACGTGCTTTTGGTGCATCTGCTTCTATAGTGTATCGATTTACTAATAATTTATATGGCCGTTTTGGTGCTTTAATAAAAGTAGGTGGTAAAACAGAGGCAGTTGTGTATAAAAAATCTGTTTTTTCGCAAGCAGAAGCAAACGCTTTAAAGCTACCGTTAGGTTCTTATTCTGAAACAAATTATGTAGAAGATTACCACGGACATTTTCCTTTAGGTTTTGTTGGTGCACTTGGGTATAAGTTTGACTTAAATACTCATTTTTCTCTTTTTGCTGAAGCAGAATATTACGGAATTAGTTTGAAAAGAAAAGATTCTGAAATTACAGCATTTAATACAGATATTGTTTTACCAGATGGTACTGTTGCAGTAGCTGGTTATAAGTCTTTAGATAATTTACCTCCAGGTTTTGTAAAGAAAACTACATACGTAGATAATTTACCGAATGGCAATAGAGATGCTTCTAAAAAATTATCACAAAAAGTACCTTATTCTTCTTTCGGAATTAATTTTGGTGTTACTTACCAGTTTAACAATGCTAGTAAGAAATAATAATTTATTTACTTCATAAAAAAAAGCCCTGATTTATATCAGGGCTTTTTTATTTTATATTAAATACTAGATTTATTTAGAAATTAAATCGAAAGAAATTTTAATTCCTTGTATAATCATACCGGTACCAATAATTGCAATAATTAATCCCATTATTTTTCCAATTACAGAAATTACGTTATTACCTACTATTTTAACAACAAGATCACTTAATCTAAAGGTAAAAAAGGTAATTAAACTCATGAGTCCGAAAATAGCGATTACCAAGAAAATTTGCAAATTACCAGCATTAGAAACAAAGTTCATGGCAGTAACAATTGTACCTGGACCCGCTAAAATAGGAATGGCAAGCGGCGATACCGCTATATCTTCATCTTCATCTACACTCTCTAGACTTTTTACATTAGATTGTTTAGATTGTAGCATATCGAACCCAATAAAGAAGATTAAAATACCACCTGTTATCTTAAATGCAGGAATACTAATGTTGAATAATTCAAAAATATATTTACCCAAAAGAATAAAAACAGTAACAATTATAAACGCTATTATATTTGCTCTTTTATTAATGTCTGCCTTTGTTTTTTTATCTTCACCTCTGGTTAAAGACAAAAAAACAGTCATGTTAGATATTGGGTTTGTAATCGCAAAAAAACCTGTAAAAACGGTAATTGAAAATGTAATTAAATTTTCCATTTATTGTAAAATTATTTCTCTTAAAAAAAAAGCAAAATTACTTCTTTATATTCAAAGTAATTTTAATTTTATAAGATAGCTAAAAATAATAAATTTTAAGACGAATATTAAGTTATGTGTAAAAAAAATGAAATTAATCTATGAATGCAATAACATTTTTAAGTTTTTTATAAATAATCTACTTTAAAATAGCTGGTATTATTTCTTTAAATTTCTTTAAAAATGTTATTTTGATGGAGAATTTAACTGTTTTTAGCTTTAATTTTCTGTTAGTGTTATTTGCCGCTAAAAACCATAAAATTTGTTTTAACGAATAACAGCATCGTTCTTAAATTCAAACAATAAAAAACCTCTTAAAAAAGAACTTTATACTACAAAAATCTCATTTAAAAAATAAATGAGATTTTCAGTTTTAATAGTAAAAAAATAACTTTTTAGAGCATCTTAGAATTCGCTTTAAAGCTAGTTCCATTTCATTCTTTGCAATCTCACCGCATTTAATATGGCCAACAAAGCCACACCAACATCTGCAAACACTGCTTCCCACATAGTTGCCAAACCTCCTGCGCTTAAAATTAGAACAATTACTTTAACTCCGAAAGCCAACGTTATGTTCTGCCAAACAATTTTTCTAGTAGAACGACTAATTTTTATCGCTTTTACCACTTTAGATGGTTGATCTGTTTGAATAATAACGTCTGCTGTTTCGATAGCAACATCACTACCCAACCCCCCCATGGCAATACCAACATCACTTGCTGCTAAAACAGGGGCATCGTTGATTCCATCACCTATAAAAGCAATTTTATTTTTCGGATGCTGTTTTAAAATTTCTACTTCATTTAACTTGTCTTCTGGCAACAAGCCGCCTTTTGCTATTTTAATATTCAATTCGGCAGCTACTTTTTGAGTAATAGTATCTTTATCACCAGAAAGCATTATAATAGTATCAATACCCACCTTTTGTAAGTTGATAATGGTTTCTTTAGCATCTTCTTTCAATTCATCTGCAAGTACTACATAGCCCGCAAACTTACCGTTAATAGCTACCAAAACAATAGACTCTACAATAGATGCTGTTTCTGGCAGCACTTCAATATTATTCGCTGTCATTAAAGCTTTGTTTCCTACCAAAACCGTTTTACCATTGATAACTCCTTTTAAACCTTTTCCTGCAATTTCAGAGACGTCAGTAGCCTTAAAAGGAACTCCTTCTGCTTTGTATTCTAAAATAGCTTTGGCAATAGGATGTGTAGATTGTGTTTCCATTGCCATGAGGTATTTCATAAACTCAGTTTCATCAAAACCAACTGCCTTTACTGCTGTTATTTTAAATACACCTTTGGTAACGGTACCTGTTTTGTCTAGCACCAACGTATTTATTTTGGTCATTGCCTCTAGATAAGAAGCCCCTTTAAATAAAATTCCGTTTTTAGACGCTGCACCTAGTCCGCCAAAATACCCCAACGGAATAGAAATAACCAAAGCACAAGGACAAGAAACTACTAAGAAGATTAAAGCACGATACAACCAATCTCTAAAGACATAATCTTCTACAAAAAAGTAAGGAAATAAGGTTACGCCAATCGCTAAAAAGACAACAATTGGTGTATAAATACGTGCGAATTTTCTAATAAATAATTCGGTTTTAGATTTTCTAGCGGTTGCATTTTGCACTAAATCTAAAATTCTAGCAATAGAACTGTCCTTAAATTCTTTGGTTACCTCAACCACTATAACACTCTCTAAATTAATGCTTCCCGCAAATACATTTGCTCCTTCTCTAATACGATCTGGCTTGCTTTCTCCTGTTAAAGCCGCCGTATTTAAAGATGCTTTTTCTGAAATTAAGATACCATCTAGTGGAATCTTTTCTCCTACTCTAATTTGGATTTTCTCTCCGATTTTAACAGTTTCTGGAGGAACGCTCTTTGTGTTTCCGTTTCTAAAAACATTGGCTTCTTTGGGTCTTACATCTAACAAGGCTTTAATGTTTCCTTTTGCTTTGTTTACCGCAGCACTTTGAAACAATTCACCTACTGCATAAAATAACATCACTGCAACACCTTCTGGGTATTCTCCAATAACAAATGCACCAATGGTTGCAATAGACATTAAGAAGAATTCGGTAAAAACATCTCCTTTTAAAATGCTTTTCCACCCTTCTTTAACTACCGGAAGTCCGACAGGTATGTATGCGATTCCGTACCAAACAATACGAATCCAGTCTTTAAAAAAAGCAATATCAAAAGAATCGAACCCAATACCAATCATCAACATTGTAAAACTTACAATTGCTGGAATGTAGGCTTTAAATCCACCTGAATCTCCATCATGATTGTGCCCATCATCATGGTTGTGTTCTTCTTTAGCGTTCGGTTTTATGTCTCTTAAATTGAGTTGCTCTTTTTTCATTCGTTATTCTTTATTGTATTTGAATACTAATTTTAGATCATCTGGTAACTCCATTTTCTTTAATGGATGAACATTTGCCCCACCTGAGTTTCCTGTAGGAATCTGGTTTATAAAAGATTTCCAACCACCTACTAATAATCTAATAACTTGACCAAAAACTTCTTTTACATTTTTCTGACGAAACCCAAATTTTAACATTAACCAATGAGAATAGGAATGCTCTAAAGGGTAAGACTGCCCAATAATGTGTAGCCTTTCTAAATGATACCAGGCCAATTCTAAATTTTGGGTATGCATAGCCTTTTCATACAATACGTACTCCACCTTAAAAATTGATTTTAAGTGTTTCGTTATTTTAAAATTAAAAGTCATAGTATCATGTATTTCTTGTTAGATACTTCAAATTTACCTTAAAAGACTATGCAATGGAAGTGCATTAATTTTTACTACACTTATCACAAATACCTTTTACAACCAAGTTTACATTTTCAGATACAAAACCCTCTGGTACTTTTATTTGTGGAATTTTATGATCTGTTAAACAAATGGTTGTATTGCAATTATTGCAATGAAAATGCAGGTGTAAATCTGTTTCAATTGTACAACTACAACCCTGTTCGCAAAGTGCATATTTTGTAATACCTGTACCATCATCTACTTGATGTACAATACCTTTTTCTTCAAACGTTTTTACGGTTCTGTACAACGTGGTTCTGTCTGCTTTGTCAAAAGCATTTTCAATGTCACTTAAAGTTACGGTTACTTGTTTTTGTGCAAGAAACTTATAAATTAATAAACGCATTGCTGTAATACGAATATTTTTTGACGCGAATAGTTCTTCTATTGTTTTCATATACTAGTGTTCGTGTGCTGTGTCTCCTTTTTTCATTTCTGCAATTAGGTAATACGCATTGTTGTATGCAAATTTTGTGCTTTCTGAAATCTCTTTGAGAAACTTAACAGCGATCCATTCTCCATCTTTCTGACCTAAAATTACTTCAATGGGTTTAAAACTCCAATCTTCATTTTCCTTTTCTACTGAAAACACATAAAAACGATCTCCTTCTTTTGTAATTGCACTTTCTGGCAATGCCAATGTTTTTGTATTCTCAACCTGAATTCGACCTTTAATATACATACCCGGAATTAAATGTCCTTGTTTATTTTCAATTTCTGCATGTACATGAACTGCTTTCGGATTGTCTTCAAAAGTTTTACTAACGGAATAAATTTCTGCTGATAATTCTTTATTCGGAATAGACTGAACATCAAATGTTACTTTCTGTCCTTTTTTCACCTTATAAACGTCTTTTTCGAAAACCATTAAATCTGCATGCACATGGTGTGTATTTACAATTTCGAATAATTCTGTTTGTGGTTCTACGTATTGCCCTGTTTTTACAGCCACTTTTTGCACAAAACCTTCAATAGGACTTCTTAAAGCAATGCGTTGCAAAATTTTACCACTACGAACAGCGGTTGCATTTATATTTAATAGTTTTAACTGTGCTCCCATTCCGTTTACTAACGCTTTTGAAGCGTTATATGCTGCTTCCGATTCTTGAAAATTTGCACCAGAACCCACACCTGCATCATATAATTTTTGCTGACGCTCATACCCTTTTTGTAAGAAATTACGATTGCTAAATGCATTTAAATAATCGGTTTGCATTTTTATAATAGTAGGATGCGATAAATACGCCACAACTTGATTCTTATGTACTTTATCACCTTCAATAACTTCTATAGAAACCACATTTGCACCAACAACCGAAGTTATTGCTGCTTCACTTTGTGGTGGCACTTCTAAGGTTCCGTTTGCTTCCACATAACCACTCATTTGTCTAGAAGCAACAGTACTTACTTTCATTTGTAAAGCTTCAAATTGTTTTGCAGAAAGCATCGCTTCTTCCACTTTTACTTCTTTTTTTTCTTGTTTCCCCTCTGTTTTAAGGACTTCTTCATGTGAATGATCGTCGTCCTTTTTATGACCACATGCTGTTAATAACATTGAAAATACTGCAATTGCTAAAATAGTATATATTTTGAATTTCATTTTTCTTAATTTTTAAAATATTGTAATTCGAAAGTACTTTCGATATAATTTATGAATGCTTTTTGTGCTTCTAATTCAGATTGAATGGCTTCTTTTATAAGCTGTGTAAAGGTTGTATAATCAATCTCTCCTTCTTTGTAAGCAAATAAAGCACCTTTTCTCTGTTCTTTGGTAAGCGGCAACACTTTCTCTTTATAAAAGGTCCAAGAAGTTTTCCATTTTTTATACTTCTCTTTGGTTTGCAGTAATTGAGACTCTACTTCCTTTTGCTTAAACAGAACATTTGTCTTCGCTATTTCAGTATCAATCTTTGCCGTTTTAATTTGTGCTTTTGTACTACCAGATAAAAACGGAATAGAAATACCAACTTGATACGTATAAAACCCTGAGTTGCCATTTACTTTTTGCAAACCTCCTTGCAAATTAAACTTTGGTAAATTGGCTGCTTTTGCTACTTTATAATTGGCTGCTGCTTCCGTTACTTTTAGTTTAGAAAGACGATATAACGGATGTGATATGGCTTTAAAAATATTTAAGTCTATTTCATTCACAACATCAAACGCATCTGAAACGGTATAAAATGCATCTGTACCAAACCACAAATTTAACTGTTGTAGCGCAATAATGTATTCGCTATAAGCTTCTTTTGTTTTATTTTGAATTTGTAGTGCTTGGTTTTTTGCTGCTAAATATTCCAATTTAGAAATAGCCTCCACTTCATAATTTAATGCTACATATTTTTCAAAATTAATGTAAATAGCATCCAATTCTTTATACAAATTATAATTCCTTTTCGTCTGAAGGGTTTTTACCCAAGCTTTTTTAACTTGCAATTCTAAATCTAATTCTGTGAGTAAAAACGCTTTTTCTGCAAGTTGAATCCGTTGTTCTTGTAGTTTTAGTTTTGATGAAATTCCAAAAACATCAATATTAGATTGACCAACACCAATGGTTGTATAAATTCCTGTTCCATTATTTAATTCTTCTCCTCCAGTAAAAACTTGTGTAGTTCCAAAATCGAAAGCAGTACTTTTTAATAGTTGTTGCTTCTTTATTTCTAACTGACTTTCTTTTAAACTCGGATAGTTTTCTTTTGATAATTTCACGGCATCTTCTAGAGAAATCACTTGCAATCCATCCGTAGCTTGTTGTGCATTTGAAGAAATTGGCAAAAAGAATATAAATACGAAAACTGCTGTAACTGTAATTGCTTTTTTATTCATTTTAAAATGGAACGTTTTATTTTCTACCCAATGGTATAATATTGGTAAAACAAACAAGGTTAATAATGTTGATGTTAATAAACCACCAATAACAACCGTTGCTAAAGGACGTTGTACCTCTGCACCTGCTGATGCTGAAATTGCCATGGGTAAAAAACCTAAAACATCTGTAAAAGCGGTTAACATAATTGGTCTGATTCTACGTTTTGTACCTTCGATAATTCGATCTTTTAAATTGGTAACACCTTCTTCTTTTAATTCATTTAAGCCGCTAACCATTACCAATCCGTTTAAAACAGCAACACCAAACAGCACAATAAAACCAACACCTGCAGAAATACTAAAAGGCATGTCTCTAAGCCATAATGCCACAACACCCCCAATGGTTGCCATTGGAATTGCGATGTAGATCATTAACGTTTGTGGCAACGATTTTAAGGCAAAATAAATCAATACAAAAATAAGAAGTAACGCAATTGGTACCACGGTTTGTAAACGATTACTAGCACGTTCTAAATTCTCAAAAGCGCCTCCGTAACGAATAAAATAACCAGAAGGCAACTCTAGTTGTGCATCTAATTTTAATTTTATTTCTTCTACTAACGATTTTACATCGCGACCTCTTACATTAATACCCACATAGGTTCTTCTGTTGGTATTGTCTCTACTAATTTGCATCGGCCCCGACTTGTAACTCACAGTTGCAACTTCACGAAGCGGAATTTGTGCCCCAGATGGCAAATTGATATACAAATTTTCTATATCTGAAATGTCTTTACGATTTGCTGAATTTAAACGCACTACTAAATCGAAACGTTTTTCACCTTCAAAAATAATACCTGCGGTTCCTCCTGCAAATGCAGATTGCACCATTTGATTCAGTGTATTTATTTGCAAACCATATTGTGCCAATTTATTTCTATTGTAGGTAATTGTCATTTGTGGTAAGCCTGTGGTAGCTTCTGCCTTCATATCTCCAATACCTGGTGTTCCTGCTATTATTTTTGAAATTTCTTGTGCCTTTTGAGAGAGCACATTAATGTCTTCTCCATAAATTTTAATAGCAATGTCTTCTCTTACACCTTCTAATAATTCATTAAAACGCATTTCAATAGGCTGACTAAATTCATAATTTACACCAGGAATAATTTCTACAGCTTTCTTAATTTTATCGATCAGCTCATCTTTAGAAGTAGCAGAAGTCCACTCGCTTTTGGGTTTCAGAATTACAAAAACATCTGCAATATCCATTGGCATTGGGTCTGTTGGTATTTCTGCAACACCAATACGACTTACTATTTTTTTAACCTCTGGAAATTCCGCTTTTACAATTTGCTCTATTTTGGTGGTTGTTTCAATAGTTTCTGTAAGAGAACTTCCTGGTTTTAAAATGGCATGAAATGCAATATCACCTTCGTCTAATTGTGGAATAAACTCACCTCCCATTTTAGAAAACATAAACACTGTAATTCCGAATAAAACAACCGCAACACCCACAATCCATTTGCCTTTTTTTAAAGCTTTTTCTAATAATGGTTGGTATTTGCGTTCTACCCAATGTACAAATTTATCACCGTACGATTTTTTGTCAGATTTTGGAGCTCTTAAAATTAAGGCAGACATCATTGGTACATACGTTAAACAAAGAATCATGGCACCAATCATAGCAAAAATGAAAGTCAACGCCATAGGTTTAAACATTTTTCCTTCAATGCCCTCTAATGCTAGAATTGGTAAGAAAACAATTAGAATAATAAGTTGCCCAAAGAAGGCCGCATTCATCATCTTTTTTGATGCTTTTGAAGCAACACCATCGCGCTCTTTACTCGTTAATTTCTTCTTTTTTAATATTTGTGAAGCTATTAGAAAAACGGTGCTTTCTACAATAATTACAGCACCATCTACAATAATTCCGAAATCGATAGCACCTAAACTCATTAAGTTTGCCCAAACACCGAAGGCATTCATTAAAATAAAAGCAAACAATAAAGACAACGGAATAGTTGAAGCGACAATTAAACCACCACGCCAATTTCCTAATAGAAAAATCAGCACAAAAATAACGATTAATGCGCCTTCCATAAGATTTCTAGAAACCGTAGTAGTTGTTTCGGCTATTAATTTACTTCGATCTAATAAGGGCTCGATAGTAACACCCTCTGGCAAAGAACTTTCAATTTCTAGCATTCTTTGCTTTACATTAGCTATTACATCGTTAGAATTTGCACCTTTAAGCATCATTACCATGCCGCCAACAACTTCGCCAGTACCATCTTGGGTCATTGCACCATATCGGATGGCAGCACCAAATTGAACCGTTGCAATGTCTCCAATAGTAATCGGAATGTTATTCGTGTTTTTAACCGCAATCTTTCTGATATCATCTAAGCTTCTTGCCAATCCTTCTCCACGAATAAAATTAGCTTGATGATTTTTTTCAATATACGCACCACCCGTATTTTGGTTGTTCGCTTCTAATGCCTCAAAAACATCCGTAATGGTTACCCCGATAGCTTTTAATTCATCAGGATCTACTGCTACTTCATATTGCTTAATTTTTCCGCCAATGGCGTTTACTTCAACCACACCTTTAACCATCGCCATTTGACGTTGTACAATCCAATCTTGCATGGTTCGTAAATCGGTTATTGAATACGTGTCTTTAAATGCTGGGGCTACTTCAAGTGTGTATTGATAAATTTCTCCCAAACCAGAAGAAATAGGCCCCATGGAAGGTTCTCCAAATCCGGATGGAATTTCTCCTTGCACTTCGTTTAATTTTTCGGCTACTAATTGACGCGGTAAATAAGTACCCATATCGTCGTTAAAAACAATGGTAACGACTGATAAGCCAAAACGAGAAACAGAACGAATTTCTTGAACACCTGGTAAATTGCTCATCGCAACTTCTACCGGATAGGTAACTATTTGTTCAATGTCTTCTGTACCTAAATTAGGTGCTTGGGTAATTACTTGTACTTGGTTGTTTGTAATATCTGGCACAGCATCTATAGGAACTTTGGTCATGCTCCAAATTCCTGCTGCTGCAATGGTAAGCGTTAGCAAACCAATTATAAATTTGTTATTGATTGAAAAATCAATGATTTTATTAATCATAGAAAATGTTTAATTCAGTGTTCGTTTTCAAAGTAATTCTGATATAAAAATTAGAACACTTCGAAATGAATAGAACCAACGATGGTTCGAAATTGGATATAAGTATCCTCTAAAAAACTGAATTATACGCGTGGTGGTTGTAATAGTGAGTTTTGATACCCTTTGTTTCTACCATCAAAGTATTTGGTATGTAGCTGAGGCATCAAAAGCTTTATAGGCTTAAACTTTAAAATATCAAAAGCAATTGTATGAACATGACAGCAGTTACAATGGCAGAAAGGAGAACAGGTATCAATTGTAGAATGCCCGTGATCTGAATCTATTAATTGTGAAATTTCTGAATTGATATCGCTTTTATTTACAGCCGTATCTCCACAAGGTGCAAAGTTGAGCCCTAGTAAATAAAAAGACAATATGATTGTAAGTATTTTCACTTTACAAAGATAAAATAATTTTAGTGCAACTCGGTTGCAAAAGGATTGTGATTTTATCTTTTGATAAGTTTTATGCTAAAACTGAGTGAATTTCATCAATAAAAAGCGCTGTTTTGAGGAGGGTTTATGGCAACAAATTCATCATTTCATAAGGTATAATTGGGTATGAATTTTATACTGCTTTTTTACTAAAAGAAAAATGATAAATACATTTAACTAAGTACATTCTAAGTAGCTATTTGTAGTAATAAATACGTCAATTTAATTGTATCTTTGCCTCTTTTAATATCGTTATATCATTAAATAATTATCGCTATAATTCTTATGCCTTTTAAAAAATTACATTTAGATATAAAAGAGAAGTTAGAAACTCTAGAAATAAGTACACCTACGCCATTTCAAAAGGCGAGTATTCCTGTTATAAAAAGTGGTGCTAATTTGTACTGTATTGCGCCAAAAGATAGTGGTAAAACTACAGCGCTTATTCTTACAACCATGCAAAAGTTAAAGTGTGAAGAAGTTGGCGTTGCGCCAAGAGCCATCGTTTTAGTTGAAAACAGAGAAAAAGTTTTAGAATTAAATGAAATCTTTTTAAAGTACACCAGACATTCTTCTCTTCGTGTATATGCTTGTGATGATAAGTTACATATTGAAGTACTTACCTCAGAAATTTTTGAAGGAGTAGATATTCTTATCGCGACTCCTAAAACGGTTTGTAAGTTGCTTTTATTAGAAGGCCTAAATATGACACAGCTAAAGATTTTTAATATTGATGATGCTGAGTTTTTAGTCCAAAAAAAGGCATATACAGATCTTATGGCAATTACACAGAGTATTTACAAATGCCAGTATGTAATTTATTCTGAAAAAATAAATCCAATGTTAAAACGCTTGGAAACTCAATTTATGGAGTATTCTAAAACAGTAGCAATTTAGGCTTCTGCAAATTTATACTTTTATAGTACTCTAAATTTCTAATAAAAAACGAATACTTTATGATACCTAAACTACATTATATTTCTCAAGGAAACTCTCCAAAAGAACATCTAGAAAACATTCAAAAAGCATGTTCATCTGGTGCAGAATTAGTACAGTTGCGGTTGAATACTGTTTCAGAAAAAAAATATTTAAAAATTGCAACTGAAGCTCGAGAAATTACTTCTCATTTTCAAACAAGATTAATTTTAACCAATAATTACAAAATAGCAAAAGAAGTAAAGGCAGATGGTGTTCATATAGAAAATACAGATTTCTGTGCTACAACTGCACTAGAGCACTTATTTACTTGGCAAATTATTGGTGGAACCGCAAATACTTTGCAAGATTGTAAGACTTTAATTAGTAAAAAAGTAGATTATATTAGTTTAAGTCCGTTTAGAAGAGCAGAAACCAAAGAAGAAGTACCTACCGTTTTAGGTTTGCATGGCTTTACTGCAATTATGGACGCTTTAAAAACAGAAACTCCAATTATTGGTGCTGGTGGTATTGCTACTGCAGATGTAACTGCTATTTTAGAAACTGGTATTTCTGGAGTTGCAGTATCTGAAGAAATTACCAAAAATTTTGACAGCATTAAAGAGTTTAATCAACTATTAAGCGCATCAGCTATAGATGAACAACGTCATACTTTTTAAGTAGTAGAAAAATCTATTTTAAAACGAAGAAAGTTTCTTCGAAAATTGCATACCCATGAAAATTGCTCACCTATTATACGATTATTTAGTATCAACAGGAATTTCAGAGGCATCTGCCACATATCTAAATATGTTTGCTTTACTAATAGCTGTATTAATAATTTCATTTTTAATCGATTTTATCATTAAAAAAATTATTCTACAATTATTTTCGCAGTTTGCTCTTAGAAGTAAAACTAATTTCGATGATTTATTAATAAAAAATAAAGTGCCACGGAATATAGCGCATATCATGCCTTTAATTTTTGCTTTAGAGTGCGTACCCTTCGTGTTTATAGATTATCCGTATATTGAAAATATAGTTCAAAAAGGATTGGAAGTTTTTACAATTGTACTTATACTTTGGATTGTAAGAAGCCTATTAAGTTCTCTTAAAGATTACTTAAAAACAGTACCTCGTTTAAAAGACAAACCTATAGATAGCTACATTCAGGTATTTATGATTTTTTCTTGGACCTTCGGAATTTTATCTGCCTTTGCGATTATTACAGGCATAGAATTTATCAAATTTATTACCACTATTGGAGCTGCTTCGGCAGTAATTATTTTGATTTTTAAGGATACCATATTAGGTTTTGTTGCTAGTATTCAGGTCTCTATTAATGACATGGTAAGAATTGGAGATTGGATTACGTTTGAAAAATATGGTGCAGATGGTGATGTTACCGAAATTAATCTATCTACCGTAAAAGTTCAAAATTTTGATAAAACCATTACTACAATTCCTACATACGCTTTAATTTCTGATTCCTTTAAAAACTGGAGAGGAATGGAAGATTCTGATGGAAGGCGTATTAAAAGATCTTTAAATATTAATTTAGATAGTATTCATTATTTATCTAAAGAGGAAGTAGATAATTTTAAGAAAATTCAATCGATTACCACTTACTTAGAAACTCGTCAGGCAAATATTGACGATTATAACAAGAAAAATAACATCAATAAAGAATTACTTTTAAATGGTAGAAACCTTACCAATATTGGTGTTTTTAGAAAATATATTGAAACTTATATAGAAAATCATTCTGGTACAAATAAAGAAATGATGATTATGGTACGTCAACTAGAACCAGGAAGCCAAGGAATTCCTTTAGAGATTTATACTTTTAGTAATGATAAACGTTGGAAAAATTACGAATACATTATGTCTGATATCTTCGATCATATCATTGCAGCTGTTCCTTATTTTAATTTAGAAATTTTTGAATTGCCTAGTAATTCTAGTTTTTCAATTCAAAAGAATAATTCACCTTCTTAAAATAGAAAAAATGGCACAAGAACTTTATCAAACATCTAAAGTTCTTGTGCCATTGTTGTTTATGAGAACTCTTTCATAATTTCAGAAAATAATTCATAAGACCTAATTCTGTCTTCTATATCATAAATATTTGTAACCGCAATAATCTCATCTGCTTTCGTTTGCTCTATAAAAGCTGCTATCTGAGGTTTTACAGTGGCTTTGCTTCCCACAAAAGAATATTTTAACATCTGGTGAATTTGAGGGTTTTGTAACAATGCTCTAAATTCATCTGTCATGTCTGTTGGTGGTTGTACAAAATCTCGTTTTCCTGTTAATATCCCCACAATCATTTTTATTAAAGAAGTTGATAAACGTTCGGCTTCTTCATCTGAATTTGAAATTATTGTATTTACACCTGCAATTACATACGGTTCTTTTAAGTCTTTTGAGGGTTGAAACTCATTTCTGTAAATAGCCAAAGCTTCCAGTAAATGTGTTGTTGCAAAGTGACTTGCAAAAGCGTAAGGCAATCCTTTTTTGGCCGCCAAATGTGCGCTGTCTGTGCTAGAACCTAAAACATAAATTGGTACTTCTACTCCTTCTGCTACTGTTGCACGTACCTTTGAAGTTGCGTTCTCTTTAGAAAAATATTTTTGTATTTTGTCTAATTCCTGTGGAAAAGAATGTGCCGCTTCCATAAAGTCTGAACGTATTGCTTGTGCCGTTTGTCTGTCTGTTCCTGGTGCTCTTCCTAAACCCAAATCTATCCGATTAGGATACAAAGAAGCTAAGGTTCCAAATTGTTCTGCAATAATTAATGGAGAATGATTCGGTAACATAATACCACCAGAACCAATATGAAGCGTACTTGTACCTTGCGCAACATATCCTATTAAGATAGAAGTTGCACTACTACCAATATTAGGCGAATTATGGTGTTCTGCCAACCAATAACGTGTGTACCCAAATGCTTCTGCATGTTGTGCCAATTTTAGGGCATTATTAAAGGTTTCTTTTAGTGTATGACCATCAGAAACTAAAGCAAGATCTAAGATGGAATAAGCTGTGTTTTTAGTTTTCATAAAATGCATTTAATCGATTATAAGCTTCCTACTTTAAAATAACTATTTTAGTTTTCAATCAACTTAATATTTCGTTAAAAAACAGCACCTAAAATTACTTTAAATGCTGCTTCTTAAAACGAAATAAAAAACTTTTTATTTAAGTGATTTCATATCAATTACAAATCGATACTTCACATCATTTGCTGTAACACGTTTAAAAGCAGTGTTAATATCTTGCATATCTATCAATTCGATATCGCTTGTAATATTATGTTTTCCACAGAAATCTAACATTTCTTGCGTTTCTTTAATACCACCAATTAATGAACCCGCAATGCGCTTACGACCTCCAATTAAACTTCCTCCATGAAATGGTTTCAAAGGCTCAACTGCCCCCACTAAAACCATCGTTGCATCAATTTTAAGTAACCCTAAGTAAGGATCCATTTCATGACCAACAGGAATGGTGTTTAAGATGAAGTCAAAACTTCCTTGATGCTTTTTCATGTCGTCTGCATCTTTAGAGACTAACACTTCATGAGCTCCTAATCTTTTTGCATCTTTTCCTTTTTCTGGAGACGTAGTAATCATAACCACATGTGCGCCTAATGCGTTTGCAAACTTTACGCCCATGTGCCCTAAACCTCCTAAACCAATTACACCAACTTTATCTCCTTCTTTCACTTTCCAGTGACTTAATGGAGACCATGTAGTAATTCCTGCACATAATAAAGGTGCAGTGGCTGCTTCGTCTAAATTTTCTGGAATGCGTAATACAAATTTTTCATCAACAACTACAGACGTAGCATAACCTCCATAAGTTTGAGCACCTTCGTTATGTTTATCTGGACTGTTGTAAGTAAATGTTGCTCCTTTCTCACAGAATTGTTCTAAATCTTGCTCGCAAGAAGAACAGGTTTGGCAAGAATCTACCAGACAACCTACACCTACTAAATCGCCTACTTTATAATTGTTTACACCGTTACCGACTTCTGTTACACGACCAATAATTTCGTGTCCTGGTACTACAGGATATGTAGATCCTTTCCAATCATTTCTTACGGTATGAATGTCACTATGACAAACACCACAATACGTAATATCAATTTTAACGTCTTCTGCTCCCACAGCTCTTCGTTGAATTGCTAAAGGTTTTAAATCTTCTGTTGCGGCTGTTGCGCCGTATGCTTTTATTGTTGTAGTTGCCATTGTTATGCGTTTTTTAAAGTGACTTTTAATTCGATTTCTGTGTTTAATAATTTTGAAATAGGACACACCTCTTTCGCTTTGTGTGCTATTTGCTGAAATTCTTCAGCATCAATTTCTGGCACATCTCCTTCTAAATTTAAAGTAATTTTGGTAATCGCTCCATCTTCAAAAGCAACTGTAGCAGCTACATCTAAAGTTGTTGCTGTATATTTAGCTTCGTTTAATAAGAAGCTTAATTGCATTGCAAAACAACCTGCATGTGCTGCTCCTATTAATTCTTCTGGATTGGTTCCTTTCTTTTCATCTTCAAAACGTGTATGAAACGAATATTGTGTTTTATCTAAAACTTTGCTTCCTGTAGTAATACTTCCTTTTCCTTCTTTTCCACTACCTTTCCACGCTGCACTTGCTTTTCTTGTAAATTTCATAATCTGTGTATTTTAAGTTAAACTGTTTATTTTGAAGCATTCGGGTAATCTGTGTATCCTTTAGCTCCTGTGGTGTAGAACGTATCTTCATCCCATGATGCTAATTCCAAATTATTTTCAAAACGTTCTACTAAATCTGGATTCGAGATATAAGGTTTTCCGTAAGCAACTAAATCGGCAAAACCTTCTTCAATTACTTTATTTCCTTTTTCTTGATCGAATGCGGTATTAATCATTAAGGTTCCGTTGTATAAAGGTCGGAAATGTTTAGCAATTTCTGTTACAGCAAACGGAACTTCAGAAACATCTGTAAACGGTTCCGAAAGGTGCACATACGCCAAGTTATAATCATTTAATTTCTTAATAATATACTCAAAAGTAGGAATCGTTTCTTCATCCATCGTCATTCCGAATAAACCATTTAAAGACGGATTAAAACGTGCGCCTATTTTCTCTTGCGGAATTACTTCTTTCATCGCATCTAAAACTTCAAAAAAGAAACGGGTTTTATTTTCTATGCTTCCGCCATATTCATCGGTTCTTTTATTAGAAGTATTGTTGAAGAATTGATGAAACAAATACCCGTTAGAAGAATGTATCTCTACACCATCAAAACCTGCTTTAACTGCATTTGCTGCAGCATTCTTAAAATCTTTAACGGTAGTTTTAATATCTTCAAGAGTCATTTCTTTTGGCGTAACCGTATCTTTAAAGCCTTCTGGAGTATAAGATTGTGCGTTGGGGTTGATTGCTGAAGCTGAAAAGGGCAATTCGCCATTATGAAAATCGGGATGCGACATTCTACCTACATGCCATAACTGAATAAATATTTTCCCTCCTTTATCGTGTACACGTTTTGTTATTTTTTTCCAACCTTCAACTTGCTCGTCAGAATAAATACCAGCAGTATGAATATAACCAACCGCTTTTTTAGAAACCTGCGAACCTTCTGTAATAATTAAACCTGCCGATGCACGTTGCTCGTAATACAAACCATGTAAACTGTCTGTTGGTACGTTGCCTTCGTTGTCTGCCCTACTACGCGTCATAGGTGCCATGACAATTCTGTTTGCTAAATTAATATTTTTATGATATGGTGTTAATAGGTGTTGCTTGCTCATGTAATTTTTTTTTATAAAGTGAATAAGAACAAAAATACATTACATCACAATCAATCTCATTGACCTATATCAATTAAGAGATCTTTAACTTTTCATTTGTCGTCTTACACGACTCAAATTTTCCGGCGAAACACCTAAATAATTTGCAATGTCATAATTAGCAACTCGTTCTTCTATCTTAGGGTATGAAGTACAAAATTCGAGATACCGCTCTTGTGTATTTTTTTCGAGTGTAGACAAAATTCTTTTACGCTGAGAGATAAATGCTTGTGTTGTTAAAATTCTAAAATAACGTTCAAAAATTGGAGCTTCTTCATAAATTTTTTGAAGACTATTATACGTAATTGATAATAATTGAGAATCTTCGATGGCTTCTATGTATAATTTTGAAGGTATTTGGTTGTAAAAAGCATCAAAATCGCCAACCCACCAATTTTCTACCGCAAATTGAATGATATGCTTACTCCCTTTATCATCCATATAATATGCTTTTAAGCATCCTTTAATAACAAAATATTCGTGCTTAACATTTGTTCCTGGTTTTAATAAAAATTGCCCCTTAGATACAGATATTTCATTTAAAACAGCATTCAATTTATCTACATCTAAACTTGTTAAATGTATATGATTTTGTATGTGTTTTGTTATTGACTGATGCATTATACAAAGATGCATATTTTTTAAACTTGATAATAATATTTCTTATTAGTTGCATATTTATTCATCTATTATACGATAAATAAATATGATACCTAAAAAATGAATGTTCATTCTTTTTTTATACCTTTGTAATCTAAAAACAAATAGATGAAACTTTTTTGGAATATTTTACGAGTAATATTAGCAATTTTTATATTGTATGCAGGAATGCAACATTTTATGAAACCAGATTTTTTTAATGCATTTGTTCCTGATTTTTTAATCTATAAAACGGCTATTATTTATGTATCAGGAATCATAGAGGTTCTTTTAGCAATACTCTTACTTATACCAAAATACAAACATATAGCAGCAACAGGAATCTTCTTTCTAATGATCTTCTTTTTGCCAATACATGTTTGGGATGTTTTTTCTGAAACACCTGCTATTGGTAGCCATAAAGCAGCAATCATACGTTTACCAATGCAGTTTGTGCTAATAGCATTGGCTTATAAACTTAAAAAAAACAACAAATAATGGCGAAACTTCAAAAGAGTATAGACAAGAGGAATGCGCTAATTAAAGCGACTATAGAGTTGGTGAACAATAATGGTTTTCATGCGACACCTATGAGTAAAATCGCAAAAATGGCGAATGTTTCTCCTGCTACTATTTATTTATATTTTGAAAATAAACAAGATTTGGTGAATAAAACATACATAGAAGTGAAAGCAAAATACACTGATTATGCTTTTGAAACCTATGATGTGAACATGTCTGTAGAAAAAGGATTTGAATTGATTTGGAAACGCATTGCAGATTTTAAATTAAAAGATTGTGAAAATGCAATGTTTTTGGCACAATGTGACAACACACCTGTAATTGATGAAATTAGTAGACAAGAAGGAATTAAACACTTACAACCCCTACTCGATCTTTGGAATCGTGGAAAGAATGAAGACATTATTAAACCGATGTCAGATTATTTGTTATATGCATATTCGATAAATCCGTTATCGTTTTTAATGATGTCAGAAAAAAGAGGTACTTTCAAGTTAGATAAAACACATTTAGAAGAAGCCTATCAATCTGCTTGGAACAGTATAAGAGTAATGAATTAAAATTAATAAAAATAGAATTAAAAAATATGGAATTATTAGATAAATTAAATTGGAGATATGCTGCAAAAGCAATGAATGGTAAAGTTGTTGCAGAAGATAAAATTGAACGTATTTTAGAAGCGGCTCGTTTAGCAGCAACTTCAAGCGGATTGCAACCTTTTGAAATTTTTGTTGTGAAAAACCAAGAAGTAAAAGAAAAAATTAAACCCATTGCATGGAATCAATCTGTAATTACAGACTGTTCTCACCTGCTTGTATTTGCTGCCTGGGATACGTATACGCCAGAACGTATTAACTATATGTTCGATTTAACCAATGAAATTCGTGGTTTTAAAAATGAAGGTTGGGAAGATTATCGTCAAATGTTATTAAGCACATATCCTCAAAAGGATGCAGAAGAAAACTTTAACCATGCTGCAAAACAAGCATATATTGCTTTTGCTCATGCTATAATTGCTGCTGCTTATGAAGGTGTAGATGCAACGCCTTTAGAAGGTTTTGATCCTGCTGCTGTAGATGAAATTTTAGGCTTACGAGAAAAAGGATTGCGTAGTGCTGTTTTATTACCATTAGGTTATAGAGCAGAAGATGCAGATTGGTTGGTGAACTTAGTAAAAGTTAGAAAACCAATGAAAGATTTAGTAACTGTAATAGACTAAAAAAAGAAATTATGATAAAGACGATAGTATTAAAAAATAGACCTGAAGGAAAACCTACTGTTTCAAATTTTGAGTTTATTACCGAAGACACAACCCTAACAATTAACAAAGGAGAGGTTTTATTAGAAGCAACATATGTTTCTGTAGACCCATATTTAAGAGGAAGAATGAGTGCTGCAAAATCGTATGTTCCGTCTTTTGAATTAAATAAACCTGTACAATCTGGTATTGTTGCTAAAGTTATCGAATCTAAAAACGACAACTTTAAAAAAGGTGATTTTGTTTCTGGAATGTTGTCATGGAAAACAAAACAAGTTTCTAATGGTGAAGGACTTTTAAAGGTTGATGGTTCTAAAGCTCCTTTAAGCACCTATTTAGGTGTTTTAGGAATGACAGGTTTAACGGCTTATTTAGGTTTAAACCAAATAGGTAAACCTGTTGCAGGAGAAACAATTGTTGTTTCTGGTGCAGCTGGTGCTGTAGGATCTGTTGTTGGTCAAATAGCAAAAATTCTAGGTCTTAGAGTTATTGGTATTGCTGGTACAGATGAAAAAATAGAAATGCTTAAAACAAAGTTTGGTTTTGATGCTGGTATCAATTACAACACCAGTAAAGATATAAATGCAGACATTAAAGAAGCTGCGCCAAATGGTGTAGATATTTATTTTGATAATGTTGGTGGACCAATATCTGATGCGGTATTATTTAATATTAACAGGTTTGCAAGAATTATTGTTTGTGGCGCTATTTCTGTTTACAACAGTACTGAGACTCCAAAAAGTGTGAGCGTACAACCATTTTTAGTTAAAAACAGTGCACTAATGCAAGGTTTTATTGTTTCTAATTACGCTGATAAATTTCCAGAAGCAATGCAGCATTTATCTGGTTGGTTAGCAGATGGAAAGTTAACATACACAGAAACTATTGTAGATGGTTTTGATACTATTCCGAATGCCTTTATCGACTTATTTGAAGGTAAAAACAAAGGGAAAATGGTTGTTAAGATTTAATTTTAATAAAATAATAAAGAAAAGAAGATGAACAATTTTGAATTTAAAAATCCGACTAAAATTATTTTTGGAAAGGATTCAATTGAAAAATTAGAAAGTGAAATTCCTAAAAATGCCAAAGTATTACTATTATATGGTGGAGGAAGTATCAAAAAAAATGGTATCTACGAACAAGTAAAAAAAGCATTGACGAGTGTTGAGGTTGTTGAGTTTGGCGGAATTCCTGCAAACCCGGAATACTCCGTTTTAATGGAGGCATTGAACGTTATCAAAGAAGAAAACATTACATACTTATTAGCTGTTGGTGGAGGTTCTGTAATCGATGGAACTAAATTTTTATCTGCTGCTGCAATCTATGAGGGTGAAACGCCTTGGGATATTTTATCAAAAAACATTCGAACAGAAAAAGGAATGCCTTTTGGTACCGTTTTAACATTGCCAGCAACAGGTTCTGAAATGAATTCTGGTGCCGTAATAACAAGAGCAGAAACCAAAGAGAAACTAGCAATGGGCGGACCTGGGTTATTTCCAGAGTTCTCTATTTTAGATCCCCAAGTTATTAGTTCTATTCCAGAACGTCAATTAGCAAATGGTTTAACAGATGCTTTTACACACGTTTTAGAGCAGTATATGACGTACCCGAATGGTGCACTTTTACAAGATCGTTTTGCGGAAAGTATTTTGCAAACAATTATTGAAGTTGCTCCAAAAGTATTAAAAGATCCTACAGATTATAAAGCGGCTTCTAATTTTATGTGGAGTTGTACGATGGCTTTGAACGGCTTAATTCAGAAAGGAGTTCCTACAGATTGGGCGGTGCACGCAATGGGACATGAATTAACGGCTTTATTTGGTATCGATCATGCACGTACTTTAGCGGTAATTGCTCCAAGTCACTACAAATTTAATTTTGAAGCTAAAAAAGAAAAATTAGCACAATACGGTGAACGTGTTTGGAATATTACCGAAGGAAGTATTGATGATAAAGCAAATGCTGCTATCGAAAGAACGGTAGACTTTTTCCATGAATTAGGTATCGACACAAAATTATCTGATTATACAAACGATTACGAAGGAACTGCTGAAAAAATAGCACAACGTTTTACAGATCGTGGTTGGTTAGGCTTAGGAGAACACCAAAACTTATCACCAGAAAAAGTAGCAGCAATTGTAAAAATGTCTTATTAGAAAGTAATGAAAATAACAAAAATAATAGCCTTAGCGCTAACAATTGTAACAGCATCTAGCTGTAAAGATTCAAAAAATAAAACAGCTTCTGAAAAAGTTTCAGAAGAAGAAATAACAATTAAAAAAGATAAAAAAATGAACATATTATTTGTTTTAACATCTCATGATAAATTAGGAGATACAGGAAAAAAAACAGGATTTTGGGTAGAAGAATTCGCAAACCCATATTATACATTACTAGATAAAGGCGCTACAATTACAATTGCAACACCAAAAGGAGGCGCTGCACCTATCGATCCAAGTAGCGATTCGCCAGATGCTGCTACAGAGGCAACTGCACGTTTTGATAAAGACACAGAAGCTAAAGAAAGAATTGCAAATACTAAGAAATTATCTGACATGAATGCTGATGATTTTGATGCCGTATTTTATCCTGGAGGTCACGGACCGTTATGGGATTTAGCAACCGATGCTACTTCAATTGCTTTAATTGAAAAATTTAATAGTCAAGAAAAACCAGTTGCATTTGTATGTCATGCACCTGCTGCTTTAAAAGATGTAAAGAATACTGATGGTACACCTTTAGTGAAAGGTAAAAAAGTAACAGGTTTTACCAATACAGAAGAAGCTGCTGTTGGTTTAACAGAAGTTGTTCCTTTTTTAGTTGAAGATATGCTTACTAAAAATGGCGGAATCTATTCTAAAAAAGAAGATTGGGCAGCTTACGCAATTCAAGACGGAAATTTAATTACAGGTCAAAACCCTGCTTCCTCTGAATTAGTTGCTGAAAAATTACTAGAAAGTTTAAAATAATTTTTGGTTAGTTAGTTAGTTAGTTAGTGAAAAAGGTTGTCATAAGAGACAACCTTTTTTTTGTTTGTTAAAATCATAAAATAACACTCTAAAAATAGCTGTAATAATTTTATTTTGTAATCGCTTTTAAAAGTATCTTCGCGCCCATTATGTGGATGTATTTAGGTTTATTAGCAGCACTTTTTTTAGGATTACACAATTTATGTAAGAAACATGCAGTACAAGGAAATGAAGTTTTTCCGGTACTTTTTGGAACAATTCTTTCTGGTTTTTTACTATTACTTCCTTTTTTTATAGGTTCTCTCTATTATCCTGAATTTACAAAGGAAATAGGGTTTCATATAACTACACTTCCTTGGAAAACACATGGTTTTATTTTTATAAAATCGATGATTATGGCAGCTTCTTGGATTTTAGCGTATCAAGCTTTAAAACACTTACCTATTACCATTGTTGCTCCTATTCGTTCTGCGGGTCCGTTTTTTACATTTATCGGTGCTATTTTAATTTATAACGAACAACCTACTTTTTTACAATGGATTGGTTTTTTTCTTATCATTTTATCTGTATTACTCTATTCTAGAGTAGGAAAAAAAGAAGGTATTATTTTTAAACGAAATAAATGGATATTCGCTATTATTGGTGCAACCTTTTTAGGTGCTTCTAGTGGATTGTATGACAAATTTTTAATTCAGAGTTTGGCCTTGAATCCGCAGACATTACAATTTTGGTTTTGTTGGTATACCGTTTTAATTTTGTTCGTTATTTTATCGATTACTTGGTTTCCTTATGCAGTAAAAAGAAAGGCTTTCAAGTTCCGCTGGACTATTATCGCTGTAGGAATTTTATTACAAGCTGCAGATTATTTTTATTTTAAAGCACTACAAGATCCAGATGCATTAATTATGTTATTATCTGCAATAAAACGTAGTCAGTTAATAATTGCGGTAGTTGTTGGTGGTTTGTTATTTAAAGAGAAAAATAAACGTAAAAAATTAGTACCATTAGCAGGTATTATGATTGGAATATTTTTGATTTTATATTCCGCTAGCTCCTAAAAAATCCTATTAATTTTATAATTTTAAACTTCATAAATCACTTTTGAAATTGCTTGAAGCCTTATCTTAGCATCTCAATTAGACCTATTATTAAATTTTGGAGCAAATAAAGGCATACATAGATCAAATAGCGACGATATCTAAAGAAGATTGGACTTTCTTTGCGTCTAAATTAAAACGTAGCACAATTCCGAAGAAAACTATCTTTTTAAAAATAAATGAAATAGAAAATCATATTTCTTTTATTGAATCTGGTGTTGTGCGTTTATACATTCCTAAAGAAAATCCTGAAAAAGAAATTACTTTTGGTTTTAGTTTTAAAGATCAATTTATAAGTGCTTACGATTCCTTTTTAACTCAAAAACCTTCTTTATATCAATTACAAGCACTTACAGAAACAAGTCTTTTAAGTATTTCATACCAAGATTTACAAGAGGTTTACAAAACAACTCAAATTGGTAATTTAATTGGAAGATTAACCGCTGAACGTCTTTTTCTAATAAAATCTAAACGAGAACAAAACTTATTAAATCTTACTGCAGAAGAACGGTATTTAAAATTATTTAAAGAACGCCCAGAGCTTATAAAAATAATTCCTTTAAAATATATTAGCTCTTATATTGGTGTTACTGCACAAGCTTTAAGTAGAATTAGAAAGCGTTTATAAACCTTATTTTATTGACTTGGGTTCATTGTTTAACGCTTAACATCAAACTATCTTTGTAAAAAAAATAAATGATTATAATTATATTTGTTTTAGTGCTTTGGTACGGAGGTTTGTTTTTTCAATCTTTCTTTTTACATCGCTACGCAGCGCACCAAGTTTTTACAATGTCTAAAACAATGGAGCGTATTACTTTTATTTTAACCTGGTTTTTTCAAGGTTCTAGTTACTTAAGTGCTTATGGTTACGGTATTATGCACCGCATGCATCATGCGTATACAGATACAGAAAAAGATCCTCATTCGCCGTCTTATGATGCTAATTTATTTGCAATGATGTGGAAAACAAAAACCATTTATCAAGATATAAATGATCAAAATATTGAAGTAGATGCAAAGTTCACTAAAAACGTACCACAATGGAAAAGCTTTGATGCTTTTGCAAGTTCTCGTTTCTCTAGATTGCTTTGGATTACTTTTTATATTGCTTTTTTCGCTTATTTTACAACTGCTTTATGGCAATGGGCTTTATTACCAATTGCTTTATTAATGGCACCAATTCACGGAGTAATTATCAATTGGTTTGGTCATATTTATGGCTATGTAAATTATAAAATGTCTAATACAAGCAAAAACCTTTTCCGTTTCGATTTCTTAATGATGGGTGAAGGATATCATAACAATCATCATAAACATGCAAGTAGCGCCAACTTTGGCGTAAAATGGCACGAAGTAGATGTAACTTACTTAATCATTAGAGTTTTAGATTTTCTCGGTTTCATTAAGTTGAAGGCAGTTACTATTAAAGAATAATGTTATAGGCTTCTCTTTTTATTGCTTCCTGTTCTAATAAATTATAGGTTCTAGATTTATTTTTTATTGAATTTATTCGTCTTAATTATTTATTCTTAGTTAACTCATTAATTAAAAAGTTATAGATAAAACTAGTTTCCTTTATAATCTCTGTATATTGATTCGCACCAAAATGGCCTGCTTTACTTTGAGACCACAATAGAATCGGATTTTTCTGATTTTCACCATTTTGTAATTTCCCTGCAAACTTATACGATTGATATGGGGGAACTCTTGTGTCATTATCTGCTGTAATAACTAAAGTTGAAGGATAATTTACAGTTTCTTTAATATTATGAAATGGAGAATATGAAAGTAAGTTTTTAAATTCCTCTTCCTTTTTAACAGTTCCGAATTCATTAATATTTACATACATAGAACCTGTTTCGGTTCTCTCCATGCGTAACATATCTAAAGCGCCAACGTTTATTACTGCTGCACCAAATAAACTTGGTTTTTCTATAATTGCCCCAGCAGTAATTAATCCACCATGTGAAGTTCCCATAACGCCGATCTTTTTTGCTTTGGTATATCCTTCTTTAATTAAGTATTCAGCTGCTGCTGTAAAGTCTAAAATACCATTTTTCTTTTTTAATTTTCTTCCAGCTTGCCACCAATCAAACCCAAACTCTCCTCCTCCTCTAATGTGAACATAAGCAAAAGCACCTCCGTTTTCTATAAAGTAAATAATACCAGGATCAAAAGTTGGTTTTGCAATACTTCCATAACCACCATAAGTTTTTAATAAAAAAGGAGTGTTGCCATCTTTACGAATAGAATCTTTGTAAACAATAAAAACTGGAATTTTGGTGCCATCATGAGAAGTAATTTTTTTTCTCATAAACTTATATTTTGATGCGTCAAAAACAACATTCGTTTTTCCTAAATATTTAAAAGAATAATCTAGTAAATCTAACTGACAAGTAACTGGTGGCACTGAATAAGAGGACAATTTAAACAATAATTTCTTTTCCTTTTTTCCATATGCCAACTTACTTACACTTAATCCTTCTGGTGTAATTGTTTCTCCTAAAAGATTTCCTTTAAAATCTGTTATTACAATTATTGAAGATTTTTCTGATTGAAATGAAGTAATTATTTTATTATCTGCAAACTCATAACCTGTAAGAACAGCATGTTTATAAGATGGCGTTAATAAAGTCCATTTTTTAGGATTAGTTATAGGAAACTTAATTATTTGTCTTTTATTTTTAATATTTGTTATCGCTATAATTGTATCAGAATCAACCCTAAGGAAATCCATATCATATTTAATATTTATAAATAAAGATTTAAATTCTTTTTTACCATCCTTAGGCTTCAAGTAATAGTAACTAAATTTATTTTTAGATTTATCTGATTTTTTTATGCCAAAAGCACTTTGATTGTCTTTACCGTAAATGCGCAAAGATTCATTTTCATTATCAACATTAAATATTTTTTCATCTTCAGACTGTTCCGTGTCTAATTTATGATACATAATCTCGGGAAAACTTCTACTTATATCATCAGGGTTGTATGTATTTTTAATATAAAAGAAACCTTGTCCGTACCAATTTACTTGTGGTGATAACAGTTCTTTTAGAGTCTCTTTAAAAAAATGTTTTTTCTTTATTCCTACAATTTTAATTTCTTTCCAATCACTTCCATTTCTATTGTACCCATATGCTAAAAAACGATCATCTCCAGATGGGTATAAACCATTAAATATAATTCTATCTTTTTTTGAAATTGAATTTGCAGAAATTAAACTAGTAAACCTCCCCTTAGTTCCTTTTGCATAATAAATATTTAAGGGAGAATTTTTTCCTGGATACATTAATTTATAATACACCTTATCATTTTCAACAGGAAGACTGTTATTATCATAGTCCACTTCATTCCATCTAAATGCTTTTAATTTAGATTTAGAACCCATCGATTTTGATATTTTATTCAAAAACTTTGTGGAAATATTATTTTGATCCTCTACCCAAGTTTTAACTTCAATATCACTTGTATTTTCTAACCATTGATAATTATCTGTAATTTTTATACCGTGGTATATATTTACAACAGGAATTTTCTTTGTTATTGGATATTTATACTGAGCATTTAAAAAAGTAGTAATTAATGTAAAAAAAGATAGGATAGCTTCTTTTCGTAATTTCATCAAAATTAATTTTTCTTATTCAAAAACAAAAATAACTTTTTAGATGAATTATTCTTACTCCAATCTTATTTATTCTTAATAAAAATATTTCCCCTACCAATCAATAGGAAAATAATCTTTTAAGAATTTACCAGACCAATGTTTACCCGTATTAATTCCGTCAATTAAAGGATCCATAACTCTAGCGGCACCATCTACAATATCTAACGGAGGCTGAAAATCGTGAACGTCTTGTTTCTTTTTAGACAATTCTGCAGGATCTTCATCTGTAACCCAACCCGTATCTACAGCGTTCATATAAATACCAGATTTTGCAAATGTAGAAGCAGAAGTATGCGTTAACATATTTAAAGCAGCTTTTGCCATATTTGTATGCGGATGTCTGTCTACTTTCTTAAATCTATGGAACTTTCCTTCCATGGCAGTAACATTAATAATGTGCTTTTTACCCGTGTTTTCTTTCATCATTAAATTAGACAAACGATTGCATAAAACAAAAGGAGCAACAGCATTTACCAACTGTACTTCTACCATTTCTGTGGTTTCAATTTCGCCTAATCTTAAACGCCAGCTGTTTGTTTTTCTTAAATCTACTTGTTGTAAATCGGCATCTAATTCTCCTTCAGGAAAAACTTCTGCTGTTTGCAAAGAATTGTCAAAACTATACGGAATTTGAGATAATTCTGCAGAATTACGCAAGCCAATTCCTGGTTCTGGTCCGTGCCAAGTAACAGGCAACACGTTATTCTTACTTGTTTTTGATGTTGAAACACTTAAACTAGAAAGTTCAACCAAACAATCTGCATGTTCTTTTAATAAGCTCTGAGCTAATTTTGGTAATTGGTCAATTGGTTTCTTTTCATTTTCCATTAAATGGAAATAAAACCCAGATGGTCTTCTTACGGTTTGTGCCGCATTATTAATTAGAATATCTAATCGATTGTATTTTTGTTCAATGTAATTACAGAAAATCTCTACACTTGGTATGTGTCTTAAATCTAAACCATGAATGTGCAAACGATCGCTCCAATCTTTATAATCTTCCTCTTTAGAAAAACGAATGGCAGAATCTGCAGGAAAACGCGTAGTTGCAACAACAGTTGCGCCAGAACGTAATAACATTAACGTAATATGATACCCAATTTTTAAACGAGAACCTGTAATTACAGCAACCTGATCTTTTAAATCTGTGGTTTGAAAACGTTTTGCATAATTTAAATCGCCACAATCTGTACACATGGTATCATAAAAATGATGCAACTTGGTAAAAACTGTTTTACAAACATAACAGTTTCTTGGAGATTCTAATTCTGGTGTTTCTTCAGTAATTGAAGCAGCAGCTAGTAATTTAGGAGCCACAAAAAGAGCCGATTCTCTTGCAGAACGAATTCCGGTTGATTTTCTAGCATGCTTGTCACTCTCTATTTGCTTACGTTTAGCTGCTTTTTTAGCGTCTTTTCTTCTGCGTTGAAATTCATCACGGTTGGGTCTAGATAATTCACCTGCAACCTTAAAAAGTGCGACTCTTTGTGCTTCTGGAATTTCAAAAAGCTGATTGGTATCTTCCAATAATTTCTGAATCGTAACAATGCAAGATGCTATTTCTGTGTTCTCTTTTTTATCGCTCATAATACTGATAAAATTACTTCTTTTTCTTCTTTTTTGTAACTTCAGAACTTGAATTCATAGCTTTTGTATTGGCTAAGTAATTCGCTAATATTTTGTCTACTAATTCTTCTTTTGTTAAATGATGAAAAATGGTTTTTATTTGCGATTTAAAATCTTCTGATACTGTACGATTTGGCTTTGTTTTAAATATTTTATTTGCCCAAATTACTCCATTACTTTCTTCAATACTTTGTGCATCTGCTTTTTTATAAGCTTCAAAACGAATGTCTAAAGCTTTTTCAAAATCGCCAATATCTTGTCTTTCTTCCTTCTGAATAATGGTTAAAGACAATCCGCTTGCTCCTGCTCTAGCAGTTCTACCACTTCTATGCACATACGCATCGTACGTATCTGGTAAGTGATAGTTTACAACATAAGAAAGGTCTTTTACATCAATACCACGTGCTGCTAAATCTGTAGCTACTAAGATATCTACATGTCCTTCTCTAAACTGGTCCATAATACGGTCACGAATTCCTTGTGTTAAACTACCATGAATTGCGCCAGAAGAGAATTTATTAATTGCTAAGTTTTTGGCTAATTTATTAACGGCTGCTTTCGTTTTACAAAAAATAATTCCTCGTTTTCCTGCTTGTGAATTTAAAAAATGCAATAGCACTTCTAACTTTTCAATCGGTTCTACCACTACATATTGATGATCGATACCTTGGTGACCAAGAGTTTCCATATTGGCTTCAATGGTAACTACCTCTTTTGCCATGTAATTATTTACCATTTGCCTAATGGCTCCTGGCATTGTAGCTGTAAATAATAACGTTCTTCTTTTCTTCGGAATTTCTGCAATAATACTATCTAAACCTTCTTTTAAAGCAGTGACCATTTCGTCTGCCTCATCTAAAATAAAGTAAGAAATGTTTTTAATACTGATGGCTTCTCTTTTTACTAAATCTGCCAAACGTCCTGGAGTTGCTACCACGATATGTGTTGCTTCTTTTAAACGATCTATCTGAGGTTTAATTGGTATTCCTCCGCAAATAGTAGCAATCGAAATATTAGGACTATTTGTTGCAAAAGATTCTAAATTACTAGAAATTTGTTGCCCTAATTCTCTTGTTGGTGCTAAGATTACTGCTTGTATATTGTCGTTTTCAACATCAATTAATTGCAGTAAAGGCAAACCAAAAGCTGCAGTTTTACCAGTTCCTGTTTTTGCTAACGCAACAACATCTTGTTGCTGATTTAAAACAATAGGAATTACTTTTTCTTGAATTTCTGTAGGTATAATGATCTTTAAATCAGCTAAACTCTGTTGCAATTCTTTATTAATTCCTAAATCTGAAAACTGTTTTGACATGAAAATATTTTTGTGCAAAGATAATAACTGTTTTAATTGATTGTATTATTTATAGACAGTATTATTTCTCTTTGTGTTGTGTTTTTTGTTGATACATTCTAAATAGTTTTTATTCAGAATAAAAGTTAAGCACCTATACTAAGAATTATAAGCTCTAAATTTTAAGCAATAAAAAAGCCCATCTTTTAAAGATGGGCTTTCTTTGAAAATATATGAATTTATATTAGATAACTTTTACGTTAACTGCATTTAATCCTTTGTTTCCTTCTTGTAAGTCAAATTCAACTTGGTCACCTTCTCTGATTTCATCTACTAATCCAGAAATGTGAACGAAATGATCTTTATCAACTCCTTCTTCTGTAATAAATCCAAATCCTTTAGACTCATTGAAAAACTTTACTGTACCTTTACTCATCTTATTATAATTTAATTTGTAATATTATATTGCAAAGATGGTACCAATAAATTAGATATCAGTCATAAATTTCATAAAACTTTTAATTATCCTCATATTTCTAAGTTTTATTAGTTAATTACCAACAAATCAACTGATTTACAAATATTTACACACCGTAAATTCTAACTTTTTTCTTTTTTAAACGAGAATTATTTAACTTTTCTTCTAATTCTGAAGCCAAACTAGCAGGAACTGCCACAAATGCACAATCTTGTTTTAGTTCTATATCTCCTAGTTGATCTTTTGTTAATTTTCCTTGTTTGATAAACAAACCTGCAATATCTCCTTTAGAAATTTTGTCTTTTCTACCACCAGAAATAAATAATGTTTCCCAGAAAATAGGTTTTCTTTCTGCTTGTTTAGAAATATTCTCTAAATCGGCATGCTTCATAAAGTCTGGTAAACGCTCTTCTTTCCATTTTAATACATATGCAGTTCCTTTTGCAGAAACTCTTGCTGTACGACCGTTTCTATGCGTAAATTCTTCTACTTCCTTTGGCAACTCATAATGAATGATGTATTTCATTTCTGGAACATCAATTCCTCTTGCAGCTAAATCTGTTGCTATTAAAAGTTGATTGGTACCGTTTCTAAACTTAATTAAAGAACGTTCTCTATCTTTTTGCTCCATTCCTCCACTAAAATTACCATGTTTAATACCTTTACTTTCTAAAAAGGCACTCACATTATTAATAGTATCTTTTAGATTGCAAAAAATAATTCCTTGCTGATTTCCTAAGTGATTTAATAAATGTAATAACGTATTTAGTTTATTTTTCGCAGGAGAAACAACTGTTTTAATTTGTAATTTAGAAGTAGTTGCTTTTAAATAGTTAACCGTATTTGGTTTATCTAGTCTTACAAAATCAGGAATCTCAACACCTTGTGTTGCAGAAGTTAATATCCTTTTATTACAAGCTGTTAATTGGTTAATAACACCTCTCATTTCATACTCAAAACCAACTTCTAGAGACTTGTCAAACTCATCTAAAATTAACGTTTTAATATGGTCTTTAGAAAATCTTTCGTTTGCAAAATGATCTGAAATTCTTCCAGGAGTTCCTATTAAAATCGCTGGTAAATGCTTCAATTCTATTTTATCTTTAGACATTGGTCTACCTCCGTAAACAGCATTTACTTTATAACCAGAACCCATAGAACGAATTACTTGCTCTATCTGAATTGCCAATTCTCTTGAAGGCACTAAGATTAAAGCTTGAATTTCTTCAACATTAGGATCTAAAAACTCTAATAAAGGTAAAGAAAAAGCTAACGTTTTTCCTGTTCCTGTTGGTGACAATAAAATGGTGTTTACATTTTTCTTTATCGTAGCAATAGCCTCCTCTTGCATAGGATTTAACTGACTAATATTCAGTTTTTGTAATATTTCTTCTTGTCCTTTTATATGATTCGCCATTACTTTGGTGTTTACTTTTTTTTAAATATGGCACAAAGATAGTTAGACTTAGCTCGTATTGGATAAAATTGTTAAAAAATTGTATTTTTTTCAATAAAATAAAGGATGTGAGTATTAAAAAAAGAATAAAACAGTGTGAAATTCAACTTTAAAAGAGTTTTAAAATTGATAAATTTAAACGCACCGATAAAAACACTATTTCCCGTTCACCTTAGTATCCAACGGAATTTTATCTTCTATTAAATACACATCGGAATATACTTTGGTAAAATGTGCTCCGAAAAAAAGAATCAAACTAGAATATGAAACCCAAAGCATAATTAAAATAACAGAACCAGCAGCGCCATACGTAGAACCTGGATCCATTTCTTTAAAATACCAAGCCAACAAATATTTACCAATTACAAATAAAATAGCCGTTAAAGCGGCACCGGCTCTTACCGCACGCCAACGAATTGTTTTACTGGGTAGATACTTAAACATTGCAGCAAATAGAACATAAATAAAAAGAATGGACACCAAAAAATCTAGAAGATAAATGTATTCAAATAACTTTTCGGGTACAAATTTCTCTATTCGCTTGCTAAAAGCACTAATTAATGCCGTTAACACAAAACTAATTAACAACAAAAAGCCAATAATTAATATAAAACCAAAACTCTTAATTCTACTAAAGATCATTTTTAAGAATCCGTTTGCGTTTTTATTTTCTGGAACTTTCCAAATCTTATCAAAAGCAGCTTGTAATTGATAGAAAACACCTGTAGAACCATATAATAGCGTACTAAAACCAATAATAGTTGTAAAAATAGACACCGTTTCATCTCCTCTATCTAACATCATCACACGAATAGATTCTGCCGTTTGAACACCAACAGCTTGCGTTATTTCATCTAACAACTCTCCTTGAACAATATCTCTTCCCCAGATATTTCCAACTAAATTTAGAATAATTACAATTAAAGCAGGTAAAGATAAAATGGCGTAATATGCCACAATTGCGCTTAGTTCGAAAGGCTCGCTATCAATCCAATTATTTCCTGTTTTTTTTAATAAACTAGGAAGATTTTTTATTGCTTCTTTAATATGCATTGATATTATTTATTTTTAATTGTTGAAGGTTCTCATTAATATAAGTAATTTTTCTTCTATTAATTAATGCTTCGTAGTCTTTAATGAGGTTTCTATCAAAGTAAAAACTTCCAATTTCAAAACTCAAAATTTGAAATTGGAAGTTGGAAGTTTAAGTTCTATCTTAAGCTTCACCTCTAGCAGGATAATCTTCTTTTAGAATATAGTCAATTCCGTTTAAAACATCTTTAAATTCTGGTCTACCAAATGGCATCGATTGTATCGATTCCCAATATACTTTCCCTTCCTTGTCAATTAAAAATAGTCCTGGTTCTATAAATTCTTTTGGTTCTTTCTGGCTAATTCCGTTTGAAATAAACAAGCCCCATTTTCTTGCTTCTTCAATTGTAAAATCATAACCTATTGGCAGGTCTTTTACATTCCAATCTTTATAAGTTTCTTTTGCAAGACTCTCTGTATTTGCACTTATTGCAATTACATTTACACCTCTTTCTTTAAAGTTATTTACGTTGTTTTGTAGTTGCTCTAATTGTTTTTTGCAAACAGGGCAATGTTTCCCTCTGTAGAATATTATTAATGTAAAGTTTTCAGTTTTTTGTTCTTGCAAACTCCACTTTGTATCGTTTACTAAATTGATTGTTAGTTCGGGTGCTTTTTCTCTTGGTTTTATCATCTTTTCTGTTTTGTAATTTAAAATTATTGATTCACTAATGTTCAGGTAGATAAGAAGACTTAATGGCTCATCATTTTACCTTTTTTCTTTGTCAATTGTTTGTCTAAATCATTAATAGCTTCGGTGATAGAACTTACAAAATTATCATGACTTGCTTCTGCAAATAACCTTGGTCCTGGTACACTCAAACGAATACTACAAATTTTCCCTGTTTCATCTGAAGAAGTATTTTCTATTTTAAAGAAAACATCTGCTCTTATAATCATCTGAAATTTTGTGTACAGGTGTCCTAATTTTTCTGTAGCAAATGCTTCTAATCTTTCACTCGCTTCTACATCGTGGTATTCAAAATTAATATTCATAATCTCTTACATTTTAGTTAATAATTAAACTCTCTAACGTAAAATTACCAATACTTCTTAAACATTATTTGCGTAAACGATTCTATTATGAACTCATATCATATTTTAGGTAGTTTATTGAAGCCTCTTTTATATTTATAACTAGATTTGTTTCTTTTTTAAAGACAATTTAAAACGATGCTTAAACAAAAGTTAAAACCTTACAATGTAATTCTTGCTTCTGGCTCTCCAAGAAGACATCAGTTTTTTAAAGATTTAGATATTGATTTTTCTATCCAATTAAAGGAGATTGAAGAAATTTATCCGAAGGAATTAAAAGGTATAGAAATCACCGATTTTTTAGCCAATTTAAAATCGAAGGCATTTACAGATTTACAGGAAAAAGACGTCCTTATTACTTCTGATACCATTGTTTGGTTAGAAGGTAAAGCGTTAGGAAAACCAAAAGATGCGAAAGACGCTTTTACAATGTTAAAAGCCTTATCTGGTAAAAAACACGAAGTAATTACATCTATATCTATTAAGAGCCTTTCTTTTCAGAAAATTATAAATGATGTAACAACGGTTTCTTTTAAAGAATTATCTGATGATGAAATTAATTACTACATCAATAACTACAAACCATTTGACAAAGCTGGTGCATACGGAATACAAGAATGGATTGGTTATATTGGAATTGAAAACATAGCAGGAAGCTATTTTAATGTAGTTGGTTTGCCTGTTCATAAACTTTATAAAGAGTTAATGAATTTATAAAATCCATCAACTTATTCAATTCTATAAATTGTTTTAAGAGGTTTTCTCTTACAATGCTAAATTTTTTGCTTCTATTCTCTATTTTCTTTACTTTATAGAAAAATAAAAGTTTATTTTTACGGAAATTTTACAACACAACATTTTTACAACTTTATAATGAAAAAATACACGTACACAGAAAAAAAAGATACACGTTCAGGTTTTGGTGACGGTTTAACAGAATTAGGTAGAACAAACCCAAATGTGGTTGCTTTATGTGCAGATTTAATTGGTTCTTTAAAAATGGATCAATTTATTAAAGAAAATCCAGAAAGGTTTTTCCAAATTGGTATCGCAGAAGCAAACATGATTGGTATTGCAGCTGGTTTAACAATTGGTGGCAAAATTCCTTTTACAGGAACATTTGCAAACTTCTCTACAGGAAGAGTTTACGATCAAATTCGTCAATCTGTTGCATATTCTGGTAAAAACGTAAAAATTTGTGCATCTCATGCAGGAGTTACTTTAGGTGAAGATGGCGCAACACACCAAATCTTAGAAGATATTGGGTTAATGAAAATGTTACCTGGAATGACGGTAATTAATCCTTGTGATTATAACCAAACAAAAGCAGCAACTATTGCAATTGCAGATTTTGACGGACCTGTTTATTTGCGTTTTGGTAGACCAAAAGTGCCTGTATTTATGCCAGCAGATGAAAAATTTGTAATTGGTAAAGGAATTCAACTAACAGAAGGTACAGATGTAACAATTGTTGCAACTGGGCATTTAGTTTGGGAATCTTTACAAGCTGCAGAACAATTAGAAGCAGAAGGTATTTCTGTAGAAGTAATAAATATTCATACAATTAAACCTTTAGACGAAGATATTATTTTAAAGTCTGTTGCAAAGACAGGTTGTATTGTTACTGCTGAAGAGCATAATAAATTAGGTGGTTTAGGAGAAAGTGTTTCAAGAACATTAGCCTTAAACAATCCTACACCGCAAGAATTTGTAGCAACAAATGATACTTTTGGTGAATCTGGAACACCTGAACAATTAATGGCGAAATATGGTTTAGATGCTGCTGCAGTTGTAAAAGCTGTTAAAAAAGTAATTTCTAGAAAATAATTTCGTTTTAAACTTTAAAGAGTTTTTAATATTAATTTTAAATAAAAAAAGATGAAAAAAGTAATTTTAGTAATGTGTTTGGCATTTGCTTTTAGTCAAACTTCAAATGCACAAATAGATTTTGGTATAAAAGGTGGAATTAACTACAATAATGCAGGAAAGGACTCTTTTAAAAATGCTAAAAATGATATTGCAGATGGAGCGAAAGCTAAATCTGGGTATCATGCAGGTTTGTGGTTTAGAGGTAAAATTCCAGTAGTTGGTTTATACTTAAGACCAGAAATAGTTTACACACAAGTAAAAAGTGAATACATTAATAATAGTAAAACGTCAGATTATGATTTTAAGAAAATTGATGTTCCTGTTTTAATAGGAAAGAAATTTTTAGGTATTGCAAATGCGTTTATTGGCCCTTCTTTTCAATATATAATTGAAGATAACTTTAAATTTAATGATGTAACTGCAGACGAATTTGATAAATTTTCAGTTGGTCTTCAAATGGGAGTTGGTGTAGAGTTAGGTAGAATTGGTGTAGATGTACGTTGGGAAAGAGGTTTATCTAAAACGGAAGCAAAATTTGCTAATATTGCAACTGTTGATAATAGAACAAATCAAATAATATTTGGTCTTTCTTTAAAGTTATAACTAAATAAACTATTAAATAAAAAAGGCTCTTGAGATATCTCAAGAGCCTTTTTTTATACTAAAAAATGCCTTTCTATTTAATTACAAGACCCGAAATAACGCAATTTAGAGTTGCTTACATCACTTAAAAATAATTACAAGATATATATTGGTGATTCGTTTACAAATACTATAAAGTATGCTTAATATTAATTATGAGGAACTATAATTTGTCTTTGCAGGGAAATAAGTTTTACGCTACTTAACTTCAAGAATAGAATTTAACATAATTGTATATCAGAATATTATTGTTTTTGTAAACAATAATATTTACAATAAAAAAAACTCTTGATTTCTCAAGAGTCTTTAGTATAAAAAATATTCTTTTATTTTATGCTAGGGTTTAAGTAATCTGGTAAACCAGGATTTCTTTTGTCACTAAAATCATTTGTAGGATCTCCATCACCATCTGCATCTTCATCTATAGAAGCTGTACCATCATTATCATGATCTGTATCTTCTACTAAATCTAATAACTCTATATAGAACATTAAATTTGTGTTCACAAGATTACTGTTAAAGTTGTTTGTGTTACTTGAAGGGTACGCCAAACCAGAAGGAATAAATAAAATACCTTTACCAGTATTTAAGTAGTTAATTGGTCCGTTTATAGGATCTCCGTTAGCCTCTTTTTCTAATTCTCCACCTTTCATTCTTGTAAAACCATAAGTCCATCCTTTAATAACTGCATTTAAGGTAAACCAAACTCCAGTGTCATTTTTATCAAAGTTAGAAGTTAAAAGTTCTGTATTCATTAAAGCTTGCCCCGAATACTTTACATAAACAGAATCCATTACTGTAGGGTTTTCTTTTACAGGATTAGGCATTCCCTCTTTTCTCGTATATACATATAACGTATGTTCTATATCATTATCTATAATTTTCATAGATTTTAAATTATCTGTATCATCAAATAAAGACGTTTTACCAGAAACCAACGTTTTTACAGAATCTAACGAAACATCATAGTAGTTGTTTTTTAAAAACTTTACAATCGAATCGTTATCAGAAATAGCTAATTCTTCGTAATTAATGTTCGCAAATGGGTTTACAAAACCGTTATTATCATCATCACAAGAGTATATTACACCTATTCCTAATAAAAGCAGCAAAAAAATATTTTTTATTTTGTTCATTTAATCTTAAAATTTAAGCCTGCAATTTACCATTTTTATACCTTTGTAAAAAGACAAACATTATATTTTAACTTTTTTTATGAGAATTGATAAATATTTATGGTGTATTCGCGTTTTTAAAACGAGAACTATAGCAACAACAGCCTGTAAAAAAGGGCAAGTTAAGATAGACGCAAAAAGTGTAAAGCCTTCTCGAGAAATTTTTGGAGGGGAATTAATCGTCGTTCGAAAAAATCAGATTAATTACCAAATAAAAGCTTTAGATTTACCAGAAAGTAGAGTTGGTGCTAAATTGGTAGATCAATATAGAAAAGATGTTACACCAAAAGAAGAGTTTGAGAAAACAGAACTTTTAAAATTTGCCAAAGATCATTATAGAAAGAAAGGTATTGGAAGGCCAACCAAAAAAGATAGAAGAGATTTAGATAATTATCAAGAAGATACAACGGAAGATTTATGATTGCAGAAAACAACATTATATTAGACAATACTCAAATAAATCAGAAAATAAAAAGAATAGCGTATCAAATTTACGAAAGCAATAGTTCTGAAAAAGAAGTTGTTATTGCTGGTATTATTGGTAACGGATTTACGTTTTCGAAAAGAATAGCAGCAGTTTTAGAAGAAATTTCAACTATAAAAGTTACCCTTTGTGAAGTAGTTGTTAATAAGAAAAAACCATTGTTACCAATAACTACGTCTATTTCTGTTGATGCCTATAAAAACAAACCATTAATTTTAGTTGATGATGTTCTAAATTCTGGCACCACTCTAATTTACGGAATTAAACACTTTTTAGAAGTCCCATTAAAAAGATTTAAAACGGCAGTATTGGTTAATAGAAATCATAAAAAATACCCTGTAAAAGCAGATTTTAAAGGTATTTCTTTATCAACATCAATAAAAGAGCATGTACAAGTAGAATTTAATGAAAAAGGAGCCATTGCTTATTTAGTGTAGTATAATTATCGTTTCTTTTACAATCTCTTCAATAGACTTGTCTTCTGTGTTCATAACAATTTCAGCTTGTTCATAGAAAAACCTTCTTTCAAAAAGATGTTTTGCCACAAATTCTGTTATTTTTTCATTTTCTAAGCTAGCTACTAAAGGTCTTTTACTTTTTTCTTTTATTAATCTAGTAACTAAAGTAGATATGCTTGCTTTTATATAAATAGATTTTGCTTCAGAATTATTTATTAATTCCATATTATTGGCATAACAAGGTGTTCCTCCTCCTAAAGAAAGCACAAAATTACCTTTAGAATTTAGAATTTCTTGTAAATAGGTGTTCTCAATTCGTCTAAAATAAATTTCTCCTTTGATTTTGAAGATTTCTGAAATACTCATTTTTTCTTGCTCAGAAATATAATCATCTAAGTCTATAAAATTCATACACAGCTTTTTAGAAACCTCTTTACCTATAGTAGATTTTCCTGAAGCCATGTAGCCTAAGAGTATAATTTTCATTTTTTTTTTGTTTTTTACAAATATCGATAAAAAAAAATCAATTTTATGCTAATAGTTCCAATGTTTGATAGTATATTTGCAGTCGATTTAAGAAAAAGACCTGGTAGCTCAGTTGGTAGAGCATCTCCCTTTTAAGGAGAGGGTCCTGGGTTCGAGCCCCAGCCCGGTCACAAAAAGTTAAGCTTAATAGGCTTAACTTTTTTTTTTAATATAATTTGCGCACGTGGCGAAATTGGTAGACGCGCAGCCTTGAGGGGGCTGTGAACGCAAGTTCGTGGAAGTTCGAGTCTTCTCGTGCGCACTTTTAATTTACTCAATAAACTAATAATAAGCGAAATACCTGTTTATTATTTAATTTTTACCCCCATAAACACCCCACTTTTATAACCTTAACCTATTTTAACTCTATAGAATTAATACTTTTTAAAACTCATTTTTTTATCAAGGTTATGTTCATGTAATTAAGAGCTTATAATTTAAGACACGGGGAACACCTCAAAAAAGTCTATTATATATATTAACAACTAGGTGGTGGTATAATAGATGGGCGCTCAAATATTTTTTTTTAAAAATATATTAAATATAAAAATCAATAATTATAGTGAAGTACTTTGTTATTCAAAAAAGAGCATATACCCCACTCTATTCAATTAAAAGTAATAATTATTAATAAAACATTTATATACAAAAAAGGTATACATGCGCGTAAGGTAAATTTTAACAACATTGTTTATAAATTTCCATCATTCTAAATTAGCCAATTTATTGGGTTTTATGGTACATCGATTCTATTCAAGGTTTTTATATATTTGTAATTGATACACTCAAATTAAAATTTCTTTAAATAATTTATGACTGATACTGAATTTTTTAACCAAGAATTAATTAAAAACTATCTATTGTTTAGCATTTATGATGTTGATGAGTTTGTTTTAAGAGAGGTTGATAAAATCAAGTCAAGTAATGCAATAGATATTTGGGATGTAGGTAAAGCTAAACGTTATTCTTATGAAGTTTTTCGAGTAAGTGAAAATAAATGTGAAGAAGAAGAAATAAGTACTAAAGATTATTTAGATAAAGAAGAACAAGGTTATAGTTTATGTTTTACAAGATTAAATTATGAAGATTTTGAAGATGAATTCCCTTTAGATGAACTTTTACAAAGGTATGATGACGATTGGTTGTTAAACTTTCACTATAATAAAGCATTTCTTCCTTCTGCAATTGAATGGGTTCAAGAAACCGAAGGGGATGGTGGTAAAAAGTTAAAAATTAGAAAAATTTTACAAACCTTAAAAGGAAGTAAAAACTCATTAGAAAACATTACATATAGTTCACACAAAAATGAGCCTTTAAATGAAATTCAAAAAACGGTAATAGAGATTTTTATACGATTTAATGAAGTTATGTTAGATGGTGTTACCTCTTATTTTAAAGATATATTTCCAGAGTTATTTGATAAAAAAGAAGCTTCATTAAATGAAAAAGTTATTAAAACAACTTCAAATGATGCTTTATCACATTATTTATTTATCGGTTTGAAAGAGCAAAAAATATTTGAAGAATACGAGTTGAAACTAATTGATAATGAATTTTTAAGTAAAGATAAAAATGAATGGTTAAAAAATCCTTCAAGTTTTATTAGATTCTATAATTATTGTGAAGCAAAGAACCTTTTCAAAAAAGAATTTAAAAAAAGTAAAGATGGAGTATCTCTTTTAAGAAGATTATATAATTTTCACATTAGTAATAATATAGATGCTCCAGATAAAAGACAATTACAAGAAAACAAGAAAAATAAACATCAATATTATTTTCTTAAAAACACAATAAACTCTACTTATAAATTTTCCTAAAAATATTTATAGAATTTAACACCTCTTTAACTCTCAAAAAAAGTTTAGTCTCTATTTAGTCTATTTGGTATTATTTAAAATATTTTTTTTAGTGCACCAATACCCTTATACTAAATTAATTGGCTCTTTTGAGAGTGATTTATATTTAGTCCAGACTAAAAGTTGAATTAAGAAATGTTCCAATATTTGCATTCAAGAACGATAGGATAAACTTATCGACATAATGAAAAACAATAGAACAATGGTCGTAAACCAACAAGAAAAACAATTTGTGCAATGCTTTCAATTATCAATGGAAGATTTTAAAGAAATGATTACAAATGCAGTTAAATCGGTTATTCCTCAACAGCAAAAAAACAGCGCTAAAATTATTTCACTAAATAATGTTTCAAACCCTGAGGATGACATACTTACACGGGAGGAAGTTAAAAACATTCTAAAAGTTAGTTATCCAACATTATGGAAATTTAACAACGAAGGAACTTTAAAAATTAAACAAAAAATTGGTAGAAGAGTTTACTACTCAAAAAAAGATTTAAATAACCTTTTAAACAATGTAGCGTAATGATAGATTTATTAAAATATTATATAGTTAAAAAAGATAAATTCATTGAAACTATCAAAAATTCAGATAAAGTAGATTTAAGAACAACTGTAAATACAGAAACAGCAGTGATTTCAGATAAACAAACAGCATATTATAATGAATCTATATTTATCAATATTACAAATAATAGAGCATCCTTAAAAGGTAGTATTCATAAATATTATAACATAATCAAAAAGTTAGGAAATCAAAATTACAATGATTTTAGTTATCGTGATTTTAAACTTGCTCTATACCATTTACAAAATTCATTTGATATTGAGTATTGTGAAACTGATGTTACAAATTTAGAGTTTGGCTTAAATATTGAAATCGAAGAAGATCCTCAAGAATTAATTGACAATCATATTTTAATGTATGATTATAAATTACCTAATCGGAATGATAAATTTCGTGGTAAAGGTGATTATATAGAATATAAGACCACTGATTATAGTCTAAAAATCTACAATAAGTCAAAACAAAACTCTATAAAAGATAGAAATTTATTACGTATCGAATTAAAAATTATTGGGTCTAGGTATTTGAAAAAGCATTTTAAAATATATAACCTTAATGACCTAGATAGAAATAGATTTCAACTACTTTTTAATAAGCTTTTAGAGCACTTTGATAAATTATTAATAGTTGATAGGTTATGCTTAAAAAACACAGATAGAATGGATGAAATGATATTATATCAAAATGGAATAAACCCAAATTACTGGAAAAGAATTAATAAAAATAAAAAGACAAAATTCAAATTTAAAAATGATTTTGAAAATTTTCTTAAATCTAATTCTCTGCTCAAAAAAAAGATGCAATTAAAATATCTTCTGACAGAAAAGTATAAGGAATTAATGAATTCTGATATTGAGATATTAAAAGATGTTGCTTAAAAATACTTAAGACTAATTGTTTGTAAATATATAACTTACAATTAGTCTTATATATTAAGAAATATAGAATATTAAATTGATAATATTATTTATAATAATAATAATTAAATATCTTAACCCTTACTGCTCTCTTAAAAATGGAATAATAGAAATTTAGGTCGTAGTTTTATCGACAATGCCTCTTTCCTTATGAGTTTATTTTATTTTGACTTAATTTTTTATATTTTCTATATAAATAAAAGAAATAAACAGTTATTATTGGATGAATTATTACAAATAACCAAACATTTATTTTTTGGTATGATATGCCAATTAAGTTTGCAAAATACCTCAATAAGTCAACACAAAATTGAAAGACTAAATCCATTTTTTATTTTTTATAAATTCGCCCCATACCATTTGGATAGATTAAATAAGCAACTTCCATATTAGTAATGAGATAAATCTTTTTAACCTTATAAATGTATTTTCTAGATGACGTCTCTACAACAATTTTTTGCTTTAAATCGTATGTATAAAAACCATCCTTAAATGTAACTAACTCTATTAAATCGAATTTCATTTCACATATTGAGTTAGAATATTGCCCATCTGAAATATATGGTTCAACTATAATTGAATCATTTCCAAAAAAACTGAAGCTATTACTTGATTTGGTTTCATATTGATTGTCTCTAGTAAAATATAAAACATCGCTTACAAGATTTGTACTCCGTTTTACAATTATTTTACTTTCCTTAAACTCTAAATCATTTATTTCTAAATTAGTAAATCCACCTTTTTCAATATCAGCAACTTTACTGAATTTCAAAAAAACATTTGATTTTTTTTTAGAATTAAAAAAACTTAATTCCATATTTTTATTTTATAAATTCCTTACTTAAAAACGTAATTATATTTCCATCTGGAAAAGTAATATGAGCTGAATTATCTGACATAAGCATATTAATACCTTCAATATCACCTTCTGTAACTGACATCATGAAAAAAACTTTTTCACCTAATTCATGTGGTTCTTTAATTAAATTAAATTTCATAATAGTTTGACCCGAAATATTAATGACAATCTCACTAGTTCCATCTTCAAATTTATGATGATAAAAGACACATTTAGTATTATGTTCGATTTTATCTAATGTTGAAGTGAATGCATAAAAAGTATTTATTTTGATAGATTTAGAAATTTCGCTTTTAGAAAAATTTTGATTATAGTTAATGTCTTTCAAATAACTATTACTTGCCAAATTATTAATTTGTTTATTTAATTTTTTAACCTCTATTTCACGTTGCATCATCATTCTATCTCCTTCAGAGTATTTAATATTAAAATATAGGTTATATAAAACTAAACAAATAATCGCACAAGCAATACTTAATACAATAATCATAATTTTTTTTTTAAATAAATTTATAATAAATACAACTCATACTATTCAAATTTATTATAAAACCTTTTATAGATTAAAATTAAGTACTAAATAATTAAAAGTGTTTTAGAAGAACTCTATCTCTCACTTTATTTAGACTATTAATAACTTGTTGGTTAGATAATACAGAATTAACTTGAGGATCATTTAATAACTTTTCCTTTAAGGATTTATAAGTACTACCTATAGCAACTTCAATAGCCAATGATATCGCCTGAGGATTGTCTACTGAATTACTTGGAATTTGTTTTATAGTATAATTAATATTTCTATAAAAACTTTTTTCCATCATATCTTCAAATTCTTTAATATCTCTATTAGTAAAAGGTTTTGATTCTCTTTCGTTAAAAACAATACGATTTGATTGCTGATTTTGCTTTTTTGGTATATCATCATAAGGTTTATTATCCTTTATTAAATTATTAACCACTAAACCAAAAAATATTATTCCGACTAAAACTACACCTATTGACATAAAAATTGGTTTTATTGTTTTTTGTAAATAGTTTCAGCCAAATCACCTAAAGGGTCGTTAATCCATTCTATTTTAGTAGCTGAAATTTGTTTAAATTCATAAGTTACAATTTGGTTACTTAAAGTTATATCAATATTATAACTATTGTTTACAGTCATTTCATTTACTTTTGTTGTTGCTCCTGATTTATTCAGTTGATTTAATTGTTCCTTAAAGCAACTTTGACCAGTTAATATAACCAAGCAGAAATCATTATTTGAAAATCTAAAACCAGAGTTTGTAGTTACTCCTTCTATTAGCCAAGTACCCTGAATCCAACTAGGAGGATTTATAGAGTTCGAATTTTGTAAGTCATCATCTGAAGATGAGCAATTAATAAATAATAAAGCGAAGCAAAAAAGGAGTGTATTTTTTTTCATAATTTAGGTTTAATTGCAAATTAACTTCTTTTAATATTCAAAACCTTACGGCTTTCCATAAGTTAGTGTAATTAATTAGAAAAGTCTTTAACCATTTTGTCTGCCTTTGAAGATTCCATAAAAACAGAACCAACTTGTTTATAAACGATACGTTTTCCACAAACGTCTAAAGAATATGTTGCACCGTGTAAACCTTTTATTTTATCAATAATCTTAATTTTTTCTTTCGAGCAATTTTGTTCAATAGCAACAGTTTTAATAAGATTTTTTTCAGTTGTACCAAAAACAGTTCTAGTAACAGAACCACAAGCAAGTAAAGTTGACAGTAATGTATAAGCAATTAATTTTTTCATAAATATTTTTTTTTAAATTTTATCAAATATAAAAATAAAATGCGTGCATACAACCCCTTCCATACAATCCCTTACAAACAACTGTAATTTTACAACTTTGCTAAATGCCAAGAAAACGTAAAACACCGATTCCTTTAGTTGTAATTAATTTCGGTAAAAAAATTAAAGAATTACGTATAGAAAGAAAAATGAGCCAAATGGATGTAGGTGCAGCTTTGAATATAGATAGAGAAAATGTAAGAAAATATGAAAAAGGACTTCAAGAACCTAAATTATCTACAGTAATTAAATTTGCAAAAATATTTGAAATAAGTTTTGATGAATTATTAAATTTTTAAATTACTTTTTTTTTAACATTAGCTTTTAATAGGTTTAGTCAAACAAATCCTTATGTTTATCCCAATAACCTTTTAACTTAATAGCATATTCCTTTGGAGTTATTTTTATATAATCTAAAAATTGAGATTCTGTTTTATGCCCTGTAATGTTCATAATTGTCAAAGTATCTAGCTTACCATATAAATTAGAAGCAAAACTTCTTCTACAAGTATGACTAGTAACAAGTTCATATTTAGGAAACTTACCATCTTTTTTTCTATGTATAATTTTTTTCTTACCATTTTCTTCAATTTCTAAGGGACAAATTTTAGCACCTTCTACAACTTCTGTAATTCCAGCTATTTTACAAACTTCTTTTATGTAATCATTAAATTTTTGGTCGCTTATTTTCTTTGGAAACTTACCTTTCTTTTTGTTTAAAATTTCTCTAACATGTTTATGAATTGGTATAATAACAGGAAATTTAGTTTTATGAGTTTTCTTATATATAAAGTCATCATTAATATCTTTTAATGTTAGTTTAGTTAAATCAGATACTCTCAAACCCGTATATAAACCAATAATAAGCCAATCTTTGGCGTTACTTAGCTTTTCATTATCAATTTGAGTTTCATAAATTTTATTAATCTCTTTTGAATTTAAATAGATATCATCAGTTTCATAGCTTGGAGAAAAAAACTCATTTAATTTATAATCATTAACTACTTTAATACCCTTATTATCTGCTGTTCTAATAAATAATTTAATATCATCAATATAACCACCGATTGTACTATCTCTTAAGTATTGGTCGTCTCTTAAATGCAATAAAAAATCAGAATGAAAATCTAAATCTATATCAGTAATCTTAAATCTTTTATTAATTTTATTTTCTAATGATTCTACTTTTCGTTTTGTAGTTTCATAATGCTGTATTGTACGTTTAGCAACAGGAGTATTTTTCTTTGTTTTCCTAGTTCTAGACTTTATTATATAATCATCAATAAAATTAACAAAGAATATTTTATTATCAATTTGTGAGTTTTTAGTTTCTCTATTTAAAAATGTTGCAGTCTGTTCTTTAAGCCATTTTGTTGTAATTAAAGTGCCGTCTGTTTTTGAATCTTCAAATTCTCTTGTAATAAAGGTTTTTAACTCTTTAAGCTTTATATTTACTTTAGTAGAACTAATCTTAGTTGTAGATAATACCTCTTGCTTAGAAGTACTCCATCTATTCTTTGGTGCTTTTAGCCCAGTATTAATTTCAAAATCTTTTTTATTACC